>JABMMV010000149.1 GCA_013205145.1 bacterium | reverse complement strand
GCGCTGGGGTGTGCCAATGCAATGCCCACCACAAGATGACCGAGTGCTTCGCCGCCGTGAGAAGGGCTCATTGGATGCGTAACGGGTTCGTGCAAGGGGGCGGTAAAAAGCCCAATACCTCGCCGCGATGAGTCGGTGAGCAATACGAGTGCTTCTTCGCGAAATGGACGTGAGACACACATGCTAAAAACGCTCAGCGCTTGTGATGTGTGGGTAATGGTGTCGATAAAAGGACGCGGAACGTCGACGAGGCTATGCACCGAGGTGTGCTGAGTAGTTGTGTTCACCTCTTGAACGTAGAGGTGGGGTGCTATACGAGGGAATATGCCACAAGAAATGCGGCAAGGGAAATAGCAAGTGGTGCTGTATATCCAACCCAAGTAGGCATACGGCGATGTGATGGTGAAAACAAGAAGAGGCCACAAAGTGCGCCGCCTACGAGGCCACCCAAGTGCCCACCTATAGAAATGCCCGACACGGAAACCGTTAATACCAAGTTGAGTACCAAAGTAATGCCAAGGCCTGTTTGCATGGGGTTAATGCCACGCAGTCGCATGCCAACAAATGCAGCACCCATGAGCCCGAACACAGCGCCAGAGGCTCCACCCGTCAGTGCATCGGGGTTCACCATGAGTGCGCCAGTGCTGCCGGCGAGAAGTGAAGCGAAGTAGACCAACGTAAAACGTGTTCGCCCCATTTCACCTTCCAACATGGAGCCGAGTTGGTACAGCAGAAACATATTCATACCCACATGGAAAAATCCAAAGTGAATGAACCCACACGTTAAGAGCCTGTACCACTCGCCGTTATATAGAAATACCTTTGCAAGCCCGAGATCAACGAGGTTTTTATTCATTCCACCTGAATTGAAATATGAAGATCCGATGTTGGTGTAAATGAAAACTAAAAGATTAATAGCAATAAGAATTTTTGTTGCCAGTATTGGCTGGGCGGCATTCCAATAGCGGGCACGTGTGCGTGCATCGGGGCGGTCACGTCGAATGCAGTCCACGCAGTGTGAGCCCACTGCTACCTGAACAAGACAATCGGCGCATGCGGGGCGCCCACAACGCGTGCAGCTACGCCCAGTGGGGCGCTCTGGATGTCGTGTGCATTTCGGAAGTACTGGGGGTGGCAAATTCACAAGGCGCGCTCTGCTTCTTCGCGATGGGTCAAATACCACTCCACCGTTTTCTCGAGACCAACACGAAATGTCACTTGAGCTTTCCATTGCAGCGCGCGCTCAGCTTCACTTGCATCTACACGGCGGCGGGGCTGGCCATCGGGCTTGGAAGGGTCCCACACCAACTTGCCGGTGAAACCCACTACTTCAGCAATGGTTTCTACTGTTTCGCGAATAGTGATTTCGTGGTTGTTGCCAAGGTTCAACGGTTCAGCATAATCGCGAACTTCTGCTGCACGCACAATTGCTGAAGCTGCATCTTCAACGTACAAATATTCGCGACTTGCACTTCCCGTGCCCCACACTTGAATGCTGCTGTCGCCACGTTCTTTTGCTTCAACACATTTTTTAATGAGCGCAGGAATGACGTGTGAAACGTCGGGGTGAAATTTGTCGCCAGGCCCAAACAGGTTTGTAGGAATGAGATAAGCAAATTTTTGTCCGTATTGCGCTGCATTTACTTGCGCGTGCACAAGCAAAGCTTTTTTGGCAATGCCGTAAGGAGCATTGGTCTCTTCGGGATAACCGTCCCAGAGCGAACGTTCATGAAAGGGAACAGGGGTGAACTTCGGGTAAGAGCACACGGTGCCCAGCACCACAGTTTTTTCCACCTGAGCATGGCGGCACGCCTCAATGACGTGAGTGCCCATGAGCAGGTTGTCGAGATACAAGGGTGCAGGAGCAACTTGGTTGTAGCCAATGCCCCCAACGCGTGCAGCGAGGTGCACCACGTGGCTGGGTTGGTACGTAGCAAGCATTCGGGTGGCTTCGCCAGGCATGGTGAGGTCGAATTCGGCCTTATGCGGAGCGCTGACCGTGGCCCCGGCAGCGCGGAACTGTTGCACCACAACGCTTCCGAGAAAGCCATTGCCCCCGGTCACCAAAACGGGACGATTTTGCCAGAAGTCGCTCATGCACACTCATGGTAGGCGCACGGCAGGCACAATAGGGGGGTGCGTGTGGCTTATAGCTTGGAACAATGTTGGCACCGGGTGCCTGGGGGCACTGCCGTGTACGGCATCGAGCTGGCAAAAGCCATCGGCGAATTGAACAACCGCGACACTTCGGGTCATCACGAAGTGCAGTTGCTGGGGGTTGCTGGGCGCCACAAGGCAGCACCACTTGAGCCGTATCGTCCCCCTATTGCAGTGCACCCGTTGCCGTTGGCTGGGCCGTACCTTTACGAATCGTGGTTGCGTTTTAACTGGCCAAAAGTAGAAGGTGCAACGGGGGCAATTGACCTCGTGCATGCAACGAGCATTATTCCTGCAGCAAGTAGCGCACCACTTGTTGCCACCATTCATGACCTTGCTTTTTTGCATGAGCCAGAACATTTCACCAAGAGAGGTGTGGGTGTTTTTCAGCGCAGTCTTGCAGTGCTTCGTAAACGAGCAACACGTATTATTTGTGTTTCACAGGCCACGCTCGACGACTGTTTGGAAAACGGATTCAGCCCGGAGCAACTTCGCTATGTGCCAAACGGGGTGCATCATATTGATGTTGGTAGTGAACAAATTAATGAAGTACAAAAGAAATACGAACTGCCACATCAGTATTTACTCTTCGTTGGCACTTTAGAACCACGTAAAAACCTGCAGCGCCTCATTGATGCAGTGGCAATGCTTGGGCCCGATGCGCCACCGTTGGTAGTTGTGGGTGCTAGCGGCTGGGGAAGTGAAATTGTTGCGCAGTCGCGGGTGAAAATGCTGGGCTTTGTTCCGAGCGCCGACCTAGCGGCGCTCTATGCAGGTGCCGCAGCGTTTTGTTACCCCTCGTTGCGCGAAGGGTTCGGTTTACCTATTTTGGAAGCGATGTCACATGGCGTGCCGGTGGTAACAAGCTTAGGAAGTTCAACAGAAGAAGTATCGGGTGGTGCTGCAGTTCTTGTTAACCCAAACAGTGCGTCGAGCATTGCCGACGGCATTTTGCGTGCGTTGGAAGACCGCGAAGCATTGTCGCAAAGCGGACTCGTGCGTTCGCGTTCGGTTACTTGGGAACGAACAGCAGCGCTCACCGTTGAGGTGTACCGCGAAGTGATGGAAGAAACTAAAGGTGCTTCGCGTGGCTGATTCAGCAAAAGCAACTGGAATCGCTATCAACTTGTTGTGGTGCGTACCAGGAAAAGTGGGCGGCAGTGAGCAGTACCTCACACGTCAACTTGCGGGCCTATGTGGGCACAGTGAGTTCAATCTGCATGCATATGTTCCGCAAGGTTTTGCTGCAGCGCATAGCGAACTCGTCGACGTTGTTCATTTGCATGAAATGCCGTTAACGGCGCATAACCGTGGTGCACGCATTTGGTATGAAAGCACGTGGCTCAACTCTCGTACAAAAAATGCTCAACTTGTGCATCATGGGGGCGGAACGCTGCCAATGCGCGGCAACAGCAATACGTTGCTCACTGTTCACGACGTGCAGTACCTCACCTACCCCGAATATTTTTCTGCCGTGCGATTGCGTTACTTGCAGGCAATGATGCCGCGTTCGGTGAAACGGGCGCGAACAATTGCCGTTCCCTCTGCATACGTGCGTGGTGTACTCATGGAAAAGTTTTCATTGCCAGGTGAAAAAATTCATGTGGTGCGACATGGAGTAGAGGCGCTTGTGCGCAGTGAAGAAAACATTGCTCATGTGCGGAACAAATACGGCTTAGGAAATGTGGAGTATTTCATTTACCCCGCAATGACACACCCACATAAGAACCATGCGTTTTTGGTGAATCTTCTTGCTGGTCCATGGAAAAATCGTAATGAGCATGTGGTGTTCATTGGCTCGCCAGGGCGGGCGCACGAGGAGCTTCTTGCGTTAGTTGCACGTCTTGGTGTCTCAGATCGCGTGCATATTGTGGGCCGTGTGGAGGGCCTTGAACGTGATGCGTTTGTTGCAGGTGCGCGTGCACTGTTGTTTCCCAGTCAATACGAAGGTTTTGGTGCGCCCCTCATTGAGGCCATGTCGCTGGGTGTTCCTGTGGTGTGTGCCAATACAGCAAGTCTTCCTGAGGTAGCTGGTGAAGCCGCATTGGTGTTGCCGCTTTCGCTTGATGCATGGAGTGAAGTACCAAACATTCTTGACAACACATCTGCAGAGCTGGTGCAACGCGGGTACCTACGAGTGCAACATTTCTCACTTGTAGAATCGGGCAATGATCTTGCTGCAACATATGAAAGCATGTTGAAATGAGTGTTCGCCCCATAGTGGTGTTGTGTCCACATTTTGCGCCCGACACTGCACCAACCGGGGTTGTAATGACCCGCATTGTTGAAGAACTTGTACAACGTGGTCACGAAGTTCATGTGGTCACTTCGCTGCCGTGGTATCGCCAGCACCAAGTAGAAAAAGAATGGCAAGGCAAAGGAAAGAGTTGCGAAATCACTCCGTGGGGTTCCATCACGCGCGTTTCTCCTTTTGCCGGCAAAGATAAATCTCATATTGCGCGTCGCGCTGTTGGCTTCGTCGGTTTCAGTGCACTACTTGGCATTCGCGGAATATTTGCCGGCGGTGTGCGGCGCCAAGCACATGCTGTGATTGCCATGTCGCCACCACTTACCTTGGGTCTCACTGGTTGGCTAGTGGCTCGAGTGCGCCGTGCCCCATTGGTTTTCAACATTCAAGATGTGTTTCCCGATGCGGCCGTTGCTACAGGAAAAATAACCGACAAACGTGTTATTTGGCTGGCGCGTTGGTTAGAGCGCACCAGTTACCGCGCAAGTGATGCGGTAGTGGTGTTGTCGCAAGACCTGCAAAGGAACCTAGAAGCAAAAGTGTCACCGAAGGTTGCGCAACGCGTACACGTCATTGCCAATTTCGTTGACTCGGAAAATATTGTTCCACGCTCCACCTCAACTGCATATCGCAAAGAACACGCTGGCAATGCCGACACTGTTGTGATGTATGCCGGCAATGTGGGTTTTTCGCAATCAATTCATTTACTCATTGCTGCTGCACGTGCGTTACCGCGTGTCATGTTTATTGTGAATGGCGAGGGTTCCGCACGCGGCGAGCTAGAGGCCCAAGCAGAGGGTGTCTTCAACATTCGCTTTGTGAATTACCAAGATGCGAGTCGCCTCAGCGAAGTGCTGGCAAGTGCCGACGTACATGTGGTGCCGTTGAAGGCGGGCCTCGGTGCAGTGAGCGTGCCATCAAAGGCGTACTCAATCATGGCTGCGGGCCGCCCGCTGTTGGCCGCCATCGACGCAGACAGCGAAGTTGCTCGCATTGTGGAAAATGTGGGATGTGGACGGGTAGTGGCACCCGATGAGCCAGAAGCTTTCATTGCGGCACTCTCGTCGTTGTTGGAAAATCGCGACGAGATGGCAGAGATGGGCGCTCAGGGTCGGTTGTGGGTGGTGGAAAATGCATCTCCGCAGGCCGTGGGCGAGGCCTATCACCAACTCTTGGCCATCTTGTCACCTGCGGAATCGCTGTAAAACCGCTCTTCAGCAGATAACCTCGTGACTTCGTGGGTAAATCATCTTCAGCCAAAAAAGTCGCCCGACTGGCTCAAAAGGGCAAAGGGAAAAAAGTCCGCTTCCAGGGTGGAACCGTTTTCCCTGCAGTCATTGTTGTTGTTCTCCTTGTGGGGCTAGGTCTCGTGGCATATGCCCGGCAAAGTGCCCCAAGTGGCAACGAAGCACCAACCACCAACGACCACTGGCACGTTTCGTACGGCTTCTATGGTTGCGATAAGTACCTTCCTAACCTCATTGGCAATAAAGAAGATCCCGTCGATCCAAACTTTATTAAGTACGGCATTCACAGCCACGACGACGGCGTTATTCACTGGCATCCACAAGGGCTTGCAACAGGTAGCCGTGCAAAATTTGGGCTCTTCCTCGATGTGTATGGCATCAAAGTGAGCGACTCAAAATTAGAGTTCCCAGCCGATCAGCAAACCGGCATGGTGTACGAAGAGGGCGAAACCAAGTGCTATAAGAAAGATTCTGAGCTTCGCGCTTACGTATGGAATCAGTACGACAAACCCGAAGATCGCAAAATGCTCATTGTCGACTTCAAGAACATTCGCATCGACCGTGATGGCATGGTTGTAGTCATTGCGTATATGCCAAAAGACGCTGGTCCTCCAGCACTTCCAGAATCGGCAGTTAACTTGCCTGAACTGGGAGCTGCCGATGGCGGTGCTATGACGACGACCACTGTTGCTGGTGCAACAACTTCAACAATTGCTGGTGCAACAACCACCACAGTAGGAACTGATACCACCACATCGGTTGTAGCGAACTCCACCACAACGACCAACGGGTAACACGCCGCCCATGGATGCTGTCATCCTGGTCGGTGGGTTTGGTACGCGGCTTCGCCCGCTCACGCTCACTACTCCTAAGCCACTGTTGCCAGTAGGCAATGTTTCTATTCTGGCGCGGGTCATTGCGAGTTTAGAAAAAGCTGGTGTCACTCGGGCCGTTCTCGCCTTAGGTTTTAAACCGCAACCATTCATAGATGCATTTCCCGGAAATCAATGTGGTGGGGTGCATCTCGATTACGCCGTTGAACCAGAACCACTCGACACCGGTGGGGCCATTGCTTTCGCTGCACGCTTTGCTGGCATTTCGCAAACTTTCATTGTGGTTAATGGCGATGTTCTCACCAGCCTCGACGTGTCAATACTTGTGGCATTCCATCAAAAAAGCGCAGCAGAGGGCACGTTGCATCTGACCCCAGTGGAAGACCCGTCACAATTTGGTGTGGTGGAAACGGCAGCAAATGGACTAGTAACGCGATTTGTGGAAAAGCCAGCTCCTGGTGAAACAACAAGTTTCAATGTCAATGCCGGCACTTACGTACTTGAGCCATCGGTTATTGATCGCATCGCTGTGAATAAGAAAACCTCAATAGAGCGAGTTGTGTTTCCCGCCATGGTTACCGAGGGCACGCTGTTCGCAATGCCAACAAACGACAGTTGGGTCGATACGGGCCGACCAGAAACATATATTGCGGCAAATATGTCGGCTGTAGAAAATGCGCAAGGCAACAAGTTGGTGCACGAGGCAAGCAGGGTTGCGGCAACGGCAACAATTGAACAATCAGTGGTGGGGCCACTATGCGTGGTGGGTGAATACTCGCATCTGTCTCATTCAGTAGTTATTGCTGGCGCCGAAATTGGAGAGTCCGCAGCCATTGAAAACAGTGTCATTATGGGTGTTGTGGGTAGCACTGCACAACTGAAAAATTGCATCATTGGCGCCGATGGCGTAGTTGAACAAGGTGAAGTATTGAACAACGTGAAGCGGCCCGACCCGGACGGCGTTTAGTGCGCTTTTTAGTTTGTGGTGGCGCTGGTTTTATTGGGTCACATGTAGTTGATCGTTTGTTGTCTGACGGGCATGCAGTAGAAGTTGTCGACAACCTGAGCACGGGCTCGTTCTCCAATTTGCATCAGGCGCGTCTCTCGGGTGGCGATCTCAAAATTCACAACATTGATGTCACTACACCTGAATTTCTTGACCTGGTGTCGTTACGTCGGCCCGATGTTATTTTGCAACTCACCGCGTTGTCGCCAAGTGCAGCACACTCCACGCTTGCGCTTTCCTCTGCCCCCGCAGTTGTTGCGGCATTAGAAGCAGCTCGTTTGTTCGGTGTAAAAAAAGTTGTACTAGGGGTGCCTGCGCATTTACTCTATGGAGAAGTGCCCGTGCGTGAAATTCCTATTAAGGAAGGTCGTGTTAGTGAACCCATTAGTGTTCCGCACGTCATTACTCGCACGCTGTTGCAGTTGCTCGCCGTGTATCGCGAAGTGCACGCAGTGGAGTACACAGCACTTGCAATTGCCAATGTTTATGGCCCACGCCAACGGGCAGAAGATGGGGTAGTGGCGGCCTTTGCTGCAGCGCTTGCGAATAACGAAGCACCTGAATTCTTTGGCTCGGGAAAACAAACGCGAGACTTTATTTTTGTTGAAGACGTTGTTGATGCATACGTGAAAGCAGCCACAAAAGGTGATGGCCTTGTTATCAATATTGGTACAGGTGTGCAAACAAGCATTGCTGCATTGTGGAAAGAGATGAGCGCGGGTTCAACATTGCAGCCAGTAGTAGGAAAACAACGACCAAGCGACATTACGCGCTTTGCGGTATCTCCGGTGCGGGCACGTATTCAACTTGCCTGGGCGCCATTCACCGCACTAGCTGACGGCGTGGCTACGGTTTCACCACTGCACTAAAGCTCTTTAGCGAAAGAGATCTTCGCTGGGGTTGCGTACAATTTCGTCCATGCTCGACTCGCGAAACCACGCTGCATCTGCACCGCGAACAACGCCCACAGGTATGCCATTCGATTTGCCCATCACCAGTTCTGCTGCACAAGCAAGTTCGTCGGCAACGGCAATTTCAGTTACCTGCATCACGCGGCCAAGCGCATCGGGTGTGCCGCGCAGGTCGAGCACGCCAGCAATGCCCGCAACCCCAATTGCTACATCGGTAACACCTTTGCGCCATGGGCGACCAAAGGTGTCGCTCACTATGACGCCAACATTCACACCAAGTTTTGCTTTCACGATGTCGCGAATACGCCGTGCAGAGCGGTCGGAGTCGATAGGTAAAAGAGCGGCCTGACCGCGTTCCACATTCGATAAGTCGATGCCGCTATTGGCGCACACGAAACCATGCTTTGTTTCGGTAATGATGAGGTCGCCTCTACGGCGCACAATGCGAACAGCTTCTTCTTCAACAAGCACTTTGTGTGACAGCGGGTCATCGGGATCAATCGCTACGAGTCGACCTTCTGCTTTCGACACAATTTTTTGTGTTACTACCAAAACATCGTTGTCGAGAAGGGGCCCATTGGGTTCGCCTGAGCACGCTTCAACAATGATGTCTCCTAGTTGCATGCCGGGAATAATTTCCCCAATTCCTTCAACACCCCACGCGGTTAGCTTGCTCATATGACTCTTATGTTGCCACGCCAATGGCGCTTAAGCACGTTCGGGTGAGGGTGGCAGAAATTTCAGCCGTTTTCATGATGGTATTGGTGGCAACACAGCGCATTCCCTCGCGTTCGACAGCTGAAATGAGATGCTCATCGGCGGTGTCAATAATGAGAGTGGAAGCAATGGGTGCGTACAGGCGGGCAATTCCGACCACGCTTGGTTCATACCCTAACTCGCTCATCATGCGGTCTGCCGGGCCCTTCAGCGCGGCTCCGGCCACGATGGGCGAGATTGCTACAACGGTGTCGCGACGCGCTGCCAGTGTTGCGTCGAAGTTTTTCAACGCCCGCATGGGGCCAATGGAAACGACTGGGTTTGACGGAGCAATAATGACTGCATCGGCAGTGCGCATGTCATCGAGCCCCAGTGCAGTTGCTTCAGCAATGCCAGCGAAGCGAACACTTTGTATGGCAACTGAATGGTGCAATTTCACAAAGTATTCTTGAAATGAAATTTCACTTCCATCGACAAGAGTGACCATTGTAGAAACGCGTTCGTTGGTCATGGGCAGAATGCGAAACGGAATACCAAATGCTTGTGTAATTTCAGCGGTCACTTCTGCGAGCGGTGCGCCTTCTGCAAGGCGAGTGGTGCGATAAAAATGTGTGGCAAGGTCGCGGTTGCCTAAACCAAACCACGATTCTCCGGCAAGCGAATGTGCAGGGCGTACAGCGGTAAAACGCGCCAAGTTTTCCATGGTGACAAATGTTTCATTGGCAAGACCCCAACCGCGCTCGGGGTCAATGGATTCAGACACGGTGTAAGTAACGGTGTCGAGGTCGGGGGAAATAGACAGACCATGCATCACCGTGTCGTCGCCCGTATTGACAATTGTCATGAGTTTGTTATGGGCAATGGCATGTTGAGCACCACGTAAGAAACGAGCTGCGCCAACCCCGCCGGAAACGACACAAATCATGGGTTTTTGCTCCACATCATCTCACTGAGCGTAGAGGCGCAACTGTTAGAGTCAACGTTCATATGGCACGCGCATTAATTACAGGCATTACAGGTCAAGACGGACAACACCTTGCAGAGTTCTTGCACTCAAAGGGGTATGAAGTCTTTGGCATGATCAAGGGCCAAAACAACGCTCGTGCTGAACTCTTGCGTGATGAGTTCCCGTATGTCGAGTTGTTGTCGGGCGATCTCACCGACCTGCCAAGTTTGGTGTCTACTCTTGAGCGCGCTCAGCCCACCGAAATTTATAACTTGGGCGCAATTTCCTTTGTACATTTCTCTTGGATACAGGCAGAACTGACGGCTAACACAACTGGTCTTGGCGTATTGCGCATGTTGGAAGCAATTCGTATGGTGGGTGGAGCCCAAAATAACCCGATGCGTTTTTACCAGGCCTCTTCTTCGGAAATGTTCGGCAAGGTGCGTGAAATGCCACAAACAGAACTCACTCCATTCCACCCACGTTCGCCATACGGCTGTGCAAAAGTTTTTGGTCACGACATCACCGTGAACTATCGTGAAAGCTACGGAATGTACGCCTGCTCGGGCATTTTGTTCAACCACGAAGGCCCACGTCGTGGCCTCGAATTCGTTACCCGCAAAATTTCTAATGCAGTTGCGCGCATCAAGTTGGGTGTGCAGCAAGATATTTCACTGGGCAACCTCGACGCCAAGCGCGACTGGGGCTATGCCGGTGACTACGTGAAGGCCATGTGGCTGATGTTGCAACAAGATCAGCCCGACGACTACGTGGTGGCTACTGGTGAAACACACTCCATTGGAGAATTCCTCGAGTTGGCATTTGCTGAAGTGGGCATCGCCGACTGGCACCCTTATGTCACTCAAGACCCCAAGTTCTTCCGCCCCGCAGAAGTAGACCTGCTCATTGGTGACCCCACCAAGGCAAAAACCAAGTTGGGTTGGACACCAGAAGTCAATTTCCCTCAACTAGTAAAAATGATGGTGGAAAACGATTTGCGCATCGAAAGCGCAAAACTCAACCGTTGATTGTGTTGTAGTGAACTAGCCCTCAAGTGGGCGGTCGCTCATTGCTTCAATCATCGATTCCACATCGGGTGTGTCGCCTGTAGCAATGCGACTCCGTAATGCAACGGCAAACACACAAAGCGCCAATGTTGAAGAGACCACCGATGCAATTTCAATGCGTAAGTACAAGTCGTTGCTTGAGAGCCATGTAGTGAGAACAAAACTGGTCATACCCAGGCTCCACCCGAGTGCAACCCATTTGTGACCGTGCAGTGCAATGACTGCTTGTGCTGTGGCTAAAGCCATCATGTACAGCGCGCTGCCAAGGGCCAACAATGTGAGCGTGCGGCGGTCGAGGTCGCTTTGGTACACCGCTTTCAAAATAGGTGGCCCGGCAATTGCGGAACCGCCCACACCAATAACTCCAATTGCAATCACTGCATAGGTGAGGTGGCGAAAGGCAACGCGAAATTCGGTGAGGTCGCCGTGTGCAGCAAGGCGAGCAAGGCGTGGCAACAGCGCTGCCTGAATTGCCTGGAAAAGAAAGAGCGGAACGCGGGCCAGCAACACGCCATTGCCGAATTTGGTGACGAGCTCAGATTGAGAACCATCGGCCAAAATGTTCATGCCAATAGGGCCAGCGTTCACCAATGCCGCCGCCATAATGGAGCCGCCTAAGAGCCAACCAAGGTTTGGAGTAATTTCCGACCACGAAGCCGGTTCGCCATCTTGTGTGCTGAGAGCTCCGCGGAAATAGACAATGGCAACACCAAGAAGTGGGGCAAGGGCAACAACCATTGCGTATGCCCCAATTACTTTCACGCCAATGAGCCACAAAGCAATGCAACCCGCAATACGAGTTGCGCCGTCCATGCCCAAGACAATGCCGTAGTCAACAAATTTTCCAGTGCCCGAACAAATGCCACGCGCAAGGTGAGCTGGTGCGTAACCAACGAACGCCAAAATAAGCGCTGCAGTAACCAGCCAATGACCTTCAAAGAAATCTTTGGTGAGCCATGGGCTACCTGCAAGAACGAGCGCGCTGACAATGACCGCAAGTCCAATGGTGAGCGGAATAATTTTGCGCACAATGGGAAGGCCACCTTGCCCATGTGCACGTCGGTGCGCAAGAGCGCGACCTACCTCTTGTTCAATAGGCATGAAAAAACCAGGTGCCAGCGCAAAAGTAGCAAACCATAACGCAACAATTGGTTTGAAGTTTTCTTGCCCGAGTGCTTGCTGGCCAACTTTGAAAAACGCGTAGCTGGCAACTCCGGCTATTAACAGACCTATGCCGACGGGAACGGTGCCTTCAGGAAGTGGAATTCTGTCGTCGAGAGTTCGCTTCTCGTTAGTACCGATGTTGTTCACGCATCTTGCAGGCTAGTGCTGTTACGCGTTGCGTAGCGGTGAGCGTTCGCTCAATTTGTTGCAAAGAGATGTTGCGATGCTTTTTGCATGGTCAACAATTTCAGTAATATGTGTTTCAAGTTCAGGGTTTTCTTTTTGCAATGTTGCCATTGCTTCGCGACGGCGAACCTGAAGTTGCTGGAAGGCGAGAACTCCGGTGCCAACTGTGATGTATAGGGCTTCTTTGCCGTATTCACTCACTTTTTCAGCGATCTGCGGAATGTCGATTTCGGCCAAATCGACCTCAATGACGGGTATTTTCCACGAGGGAAGGCGAAAGTCGCTCGGAATGTTCACAAGTTGAGGGTATCTGGCACTGCTAATTTTTGCAAGCACTTGGGTGTCAGTGGGGAGCCTTTTTGGGTCTCCCTACTAGCCTTACGCCATCACGGATTTCACCCCTTACCAGTGGCCAAATAACGGCAACGCGGTGCCACCTGTGGTGGCGTCGATGGTGGTGTTCTGCGACCCAGCTGGGCCAGAAGGGTTGGTGGGCTCCGACTTCGTGGCGGTCATTAATGCCTTGGTGGGCCAAGACTACGAGTTGCTTCAGTACCTTTTTTTCCTTGTTGGCCCAAACGACGAGGTACGACAAACGTACGAAAGTCATATTGCCCAACATTTGCCGCTCGCCGCTGTGTGCAGGGTGGAAGGCAACCCGGGCTACGGGCCAACCCAAAATGCAGCGGCGCGTTTAGTTGAAGGAGACAACGGCCTCTTTCTCTTTTTGCACGACGATGTGTGCCTTGCCAGTAATGCAGTGAGCGAACTCGTCACTGAACTCTCGCGTTCCAATGCCGCAGTAGTAGGCCCCAAGCTTGTGCAATGGGACGACCCGTCACTCTTGCAGCACGTTGGTATGGGCGTCGACCGCTGTGGCGAAATAGACCCCATAGTGCTGCCTGGCGAAAAAGACCAGCAACAACACGATGCTGTGGCCGACGTATTCTGCTTGCCAAGTGCGTGCTTGCTCGTGCGGTCAGATCTGTTTCGCACCCTGGGCGGTTTTCACCCAGACATCACCTTTGGCGGTGAAGAAATTGACCTGTGTTGGCGTGTGCATCTCACTGGTGGTCGTGTTGTGGTGGTGCCAAGTGCAGTAGCACAACATCGCGAAAATTTCATTTCTCGTCAGCCAGCAATGGACCTCAGCAAAATGAGCGAAACGAACAGGGTGGCAACAGTTTTGTCGTGCACCTCGAGTGCTCGACTCTTGCCTGTCTTTTTTCAAATGCTTGGTTTGTCGTTACTGGAACTGCCCATTGCCATTGCAACCGGCAAATGGAAGCAAGGTGTTGCGGCGTTGCAGGCAACGTGCGGTGGCGTACTGCGGGTGGCCTCCATTGCAAAGCGACGCCGTGTTGTGCAGCAATCGCGACTAGTGAATGATGCAGAAGTTCATGACTTGCAGGTACGTGGCAGTGCTCGTGCAACAAACTTTCTTCGCTTGCGCCGCGCCGAGAGTGATGCACGTCGACGTGAGTCATTTGTAATTGCCAAAGAACGAGAACGCCGTCAGCGTTTTTCCGTTGTTGTTGGGTGCATGCTCGCCGCAATTGTGGTGGTAGGAAGCCGCCAGCTCTTTTTCCGCGGTGTAGCAAATATTGGTCAATTTGTGCCCTTTACCGAGTCGTGGCGGTCGTTGGCAGCCGCGTATCGATTGGGTTGGTGGCCAGCAGGTTTTGGCTCCTTGTCTCCTGCGCCAACCGGAACTGCGCTCGTAGCAGTTGCTTCGTTTTTCTCATTGGGCAACCCAGCACTTTTACGAACACTTGCCATAGTGGGGTTACTGCTTGTTGCCGCAATCGGCATGTGGCATGCAAGTGCTGCTGCCTCTTCAAGTCGAGCACGCATTGCTGGAGTAGTTACTTACCTTGCGCTGCCTATTGGATATGAATGTATTGCAACGGGCCGTTGGGGAGCACTTGCAAGCTACGGAGCACTTCCATGGGTCATCACAGCGTTTAACACTGCGCGTCATGTTGATACGGCACGTGCAAGCGACGTTGCACGTCAAGGAGTAAGACTCGGACTCGTTATTGGCGTTGTTACCGCGTTTGAGTCTTCCTTTGTTCCTTTGTGCGTTGTGCTTTTTGGCTTGTGGTGGCTCAGTGGCATCGTTGCAGGCGGAACAACGTCTGTTCGTGGCGCTGCGAGCATATTTGGTGTCGGAATGTGCAGCGCATTGTTGCTGCAACTCATGTGGCTGACCAACTACGTCAATAGCAATTGGTGGCAAACAATTGTGGGTTTCGACTCGGGTGTTGGCCTGCAAAAGGGACTCAAAGAATTAGCAAGTTTCGATTTTGGCCGTTTTCATTTCGCAACGTTTGCTCTGCTGTACTTCTTTGTACTTGTTGTGAGTCTTGGTACCGCACGCGGGGAACGATTTGTACTGGCTCTTCGTGGCGCAATATTTGCTGTTGTGTTTCTGGGTATTGCAGTAGTGGGCGATACTCGCGTAATAAATGCGGCGATGCCCGACCCTGCTGTACTTCTCACGGCGGTGGCCTTGGGTCTTGCACTTGGTGCCATTGCTGCAGTGGAAGCTTTCGATGTAGACGTGAAGGGCCGTAAGTTTGGCTGGCAACAGCCGGCAAGCGTTCTGGCACTCTGTGCAATTGCAGTGGGAGTGTTCCCCTTGGCGGTGAATGCGGCAAATGGCCGTTGGAATCAGCCATCGTCTTCTCTGTCCAGCCTGTTGTCGCAGTTGCAAAAAAACCCTGTAGAGGGCGACTATCGCATTTTGTATTTGGGTAACCCACTGTTGCTTCCTGCGGCCCCACGAACCATTCCGTTTGGCTCTGAAGAAAGCGCACAACTGGGATACGCAATTACCGATGATGGTGCTGCAACTTTGTATAACCAGTG
>JABMMV010000148.1 GCA_013205145.1 bacterium | reverse complement strand
GCTTTAAATCGGCCCGTGGTGGTCGGTTTGCACGCATTGCAAGTTTCTACGGAATGATCACGTTGCCAGAGGCTTGGATGAGCACTGGGCAGGTTGAACCACTGCAATATTTGCAGGCGGGAAATGCGGAAAGCGTTTTAGCAATTATTGGCGGGAAAGATCACTACACGCCAGCACACGATGTAGATGCGTTACGACAAACTGGCGCAACTGTTGCATTTTACCCTGAAGGTGAACACGCCTTTGCTCACGATGCAAGTAGGCCAGCGCATCGCGCTGATGATGCGGCCGATGCTTTTCGACGCGCAAAAGAATGGTTGAGTGCTGCGCAGTAAGAGTGCTGGGCGCGAGTTAGCTCGCGCGCACTTCAAGGTTTTGACGATTAAGAAGTTTGTATTGACGGTCACGTTGCTCGAGCCAACCCAAACGAATGAAACTGGCAATTGCTTTGTTCACGCGTTCGCGTGATGCGCCCACCATGCCGGCAAGTTCTTCTTGAGTAACGGGAAGTACGAACTCGTCTTTGCCTTCAGATAATTCGAGGAGACGTTTTGCAGTGCGACCAGTGACGTCGAGAAAAACGCTGTCGGCAAGTGCTTCGTCCATAGCGCGCAAGCGACGGGCAAGAACGCGAGTAATGCCCCACAACAGATCGGGGTTGCTCGAGAGTTGAGGCTCTACTGCGGAGTATGGAATGTGCAAAACGGTAGAGGGTTCAAGTGCGCGGGCAAGTGCGCTACGAGCGCCCCCGTCGAGCAGCGCAAGGTCGCCAAAGAGGTCGCCTTCCACCATGAGAGCAACAACGCTTTCGCGTGAATCGAGCGGCTTGTTATCGATTGCAATAGCAATACGGCCAGAGAGCACAATGTAGAGGGCGTCGGGGGCATCGCCTTCTTTGAACAGCACATCGCCGCGCACCAGGTTCTTCTCGTGAGCCGAGCTGGCAATGGCGTCGATGACGGCGGGGGAGGCGGCGGAAAAGAACTCGCTGGAGGCAATGATGGAAGCATGTGACATAACACCATCACGGTACTACCCTCGGTGCCATGAGTGCACCTTCAAATATGCCCGCGGGCACATCTCGTGCATTGTTCGACCCGACGGGGGTGTGGACCATTGTGGTGGCAGGGGGCAGTGGGCTGCGTTTTGGTGCCCACAAGCAGTTTCTGCCCCTTGGCCCCAAACAAATGGTGGCGTGGGCGGTCGATACCGCACTTCAAGTGAGTGCTGGGGTGGTTGTTGTCGTGTCTGAAGTGAGCGATTTTGCTTCGAGCGATGCGCGAGTGCAGGTTGTTCAAGGTGGTGCAAGTAGAACGCATTCGGTACGCAATGGTCTTGCCGTGGTGCCAACCTCAGCACAAGTGGTGTGTGTGCACGACGCGGCTCGGCCGTTTGCTTCGGTGGAACTTTTTCAGGCGGTCGTGCAAGAACTTTCTCCGACGGTGCAGGCTGCGGTTCCTGCCCTTGCTGTGGTCGACACGGTCAAGGTAATTGATGAAAGTACAAATGAAGTGTTGAGCACTCCGTTACGCAGCACATTGCGCGCAGTGCAAACTCCACAGGCGTTTCATGCTGCACTATTGCGTGAAGCACACCTTGTAGCCGAACATGAAAATCGAGAAGGCACAGATGATGCATCTCTCGTTGAGGCAATTGGTGGCTACGTTGTAGTAGTGCCTGGAAATGTGATGAATCGCAAAATAACAACACCAGAAGATTTTGCATGGGCACAAAATGCGGTTTCCGAAGTGCTTGAAGGCAACTTATGAATATTCGCGTAGGTCAAGGGTTTGACGTTCATCGCTTTAGCGACGATCCAACACCAGGGCGCGCACTCATTTTGGGTGGCGAAGTGTTCGATGGCATGCGCTCACTTGTTGGGCATAGCGACGCCGATGTTATTGCACACGCAGTTGCCGATGCACTACTTGGTGCAGCAGGCCTAGGCGATATTGGTGAACATTTTCCCGATACCGATGCACGCTGGAAAAATGCAAACTCACTCGAGCTTCTTGCAGAAGTTGCGCGTATGGTTACTGCTGCGGGCTGGGTCATTGGCAATGTCGATTGCAGTGTGGTGTGTGAAGAACCCAAGTTGGCTCCACGTCGTGAAGCAATGCAACGCAATGTAAGTACTGCAGCGGGTGCGCCTGTAACAATTAAAGGGCGCCGTGCAGAAGGTCTTGGCGCGCTGGGGCGCGCCGAAGGCATTGCTTGTTGGGCAGTCGCAGTCATTATGAAAACGAATGAAGAGATTGGATAAAAAGTGGCTCAACGCGCACGTAAACCATCACCAGGTGCAAAAACCGGCATGCCGAAAGGCAACCGTGGTGCACCAGCACGCACGTCTGTGG
>JABMMV010000147.1 GCA_013205145.1 bacterium | reverse complement strand
GGGCGAGGCTAGATTATTTTTGGCGTAAAAGTTTTCCATAGTGGCCAAGTAGTTCTTCAAGAGATGTGGTTGAAGCAACGTGTGGTTGGAGAATGAAGTTGGCGAGCACCATCGAACCCACCGTGTGCGCAACAATTTCTGAGTCTCTGTGCGACATGCCAAGTTCTTGCACCGAGCGCTCAATGGCGGCGCCGATTGCGGGAAATGCTTCTTCTGTGCTCTTGAACTTCACGCCATTTTGAATGAGCCACAGCGCTAGACCGAGTTGCAGATTTAATTCAGAAACAGATGATGGCGTGGTGAGAGATGCATTGCGTGCAAGTGTGCGAGTGCGTGGCGAAATGCGTTGGTGAACAATGGTGAAGAGTTCAACTTTTCCGACAAACCAAGTGGAAATGAACCGATGATGAACAGTTGCCTTTGCCGCAATGTCGCGAATGGTGATGTCGGCGGGGGAGTTCTTGGCAAGTAGGTCTTCTGCGGCTTGTAAAAGCAATTCTTCACATACAGCTCTGCTGCGACGAGGAGCGCGAGGTTTCGCTGCTTGAGGAGATGCGTTAGCGGTCTTCGGCACGGTCTTACTGTACTTGTTAGTGTGTGCGAGTGATCCACGTAGAGAACCTCACGAAAAAATTCGCTGGAGTAACTGCAGTAGACGACCTCAGTTTCACTGTTTCCCCGGGCCATGTAACAGGCTTTCTCGGGCCAAATGGTTCAGGAAAAAGCACCACTATGCGGTGCATGATTGGCCTTGACCATGCCCAAGGTGGGTCTGCCACATTCGACGGCGTGGCGTATAGCAAATTGACGCAACCGTTACATCGTGTAGGAACCCTGCTTGATGCGGGAAATGCACACAGTGGGCGAACTGCTCGTAATCACCTCATGTGGCTGGCGGCAAGCACTGGTATCAGTAAATTGCGTGTCGATACTGTGCTTGAACAAGTTGGGCTCAGCGAAGTTTCGCGCCGGCGAGTGGGAAAATATTCATTGGGAATGAAGCAGCGATTGGGAATTGCCTCGGTGTTGCTGGGCGACCCCGAAGTTCTCATTCTCGATGAACCGGTGAATGGTCTTGACCCCGAAGGCATCCGGTGGATTCGCGATCTCCTACGCGACTTAGCCAAAGAGGGGCGCACGGTTTTGGTGAGTAGCCACTTGTTGTCGGAAATGGCGCTCATTGCCGAAGAGTTAGTGGTCATTGGCCAGGGCAAACTCATCACTCAGTGCACAGTGGGTGAATTCACGGCACGTTATGCCAAACAATGGGTGAGAGTAGTGAGCCCGCAAGTGCAAGCACTAAAAACTCTTGCTGTTGCATGGGGCGCAACCATGAGTGAAGAAAATGGCGCCATGAACTTTTATGGTGTCACTGCTGCAGAACTCGGTGAACTCGGCGCAACGGCCGGAGTCATTTTTCACGAGCTCTCGCCACAAACAGGGTCACTTGAAGACGCATTCTTAGACGCCACTGCTAGTTCCGTGCAATACCACGGCGCACAATCGGAAGGGCTGGCTCACTAATGCTTCATCTTATGAAAAGTGAATTAATCAAGTTGCGTACTTTGCGTTCCACTCTTACCGCAACCATTGTTCTTATTGTGTTTCCAATTGCCGTCACGGTGCTCTCGGCGATGTTTGCAGAAAGCCCCGGTCCAACAATGGTCATTGAGGTGCTCACAAATACGGGCACGGTGAGCATGCTGTTGTGTGGTGTGTTGGGAGTTTTTGCAATAGCCCAAGAATATTCTCAAGGAACTATTCGCATTACCTTTGCTGCCACTCCAATGCGAATGAAAGTTTTTGCTGCGAAGGCGATTGTTATTTCGTTGTGGGTTGCCATTTCTGTTGCTGTGCTTGAAGGAGTTGGCCTGATAGGAGCAAATTATGCACTCGATAGTCGTGGCTTTGATTTCGGAGTGATTTATAACCCAAGCATCTTTAACGGTTCTGCTCGTACAGGTGATTCTGCTTGGCAAGTGTTGTTTGCCTTCGGTGCAGTGTGCATATTGTTCGCTCTCGTTGGGTTCGCACTCGGAGCTCTCTTGCGTAGTTCGCCCGGAGCAATTGCCATGCTCATTCTTGTGCCGCTTTTGGTAGAAGGAATTGTGACGGCCTTATTGATAGCCGCTTTTGACATTGATATCTCTCGCAAAACGCCATTCACGGCAGCTGTTCGTGCCGTACAAGTTGAGCCCGATGCTGCACGATGGGGGCTTGTGGGCTACTTCGCTATCTGGTGTTGTGCTATCGCTGCACTTGCGGCGATATTAATGAAGCGGCGCGATGCATAACTGCAGTATTAAGTTTCTGAGGGGGTCAATATGAAGTACGTCAAACTAGGTAATTCAGGGCTTGAAGTGTCCAAAATTTGTTTGGGCTGCATGAGTTTTGGTGAGTCGGGTATGGGCACTCACGCCTGGACGCTCAATGAAGAAACAAGCCGCCAGTTCATGAAGAAGTCGTTAGATGCCGGCATCAACTTCTTCGACACTGCAAACGTGTACTCACTGGGAACTAGTGAAGAGTTTGTGGGGCGCGCCCTGCGCGACTTCGCACTTCGCGATGAAGTAGTAGTAGCCACCAAAGTGCATGGCACCATGCGCAAAGGGCGTAATGCTGCAGGCCTTTCACGCAAAGCAATAATGACCGAGGTCGACCACAGCCTGCGCCGGCTTGGTATGGACTACATCGACCTGTACCAAATTCATCGGTTTGACCCCAACACTCCAATTGAAGAAACCATGGAGGCTCTCCATGATGTGGTGAAGGCGGGTAAGGCTCGGTACATCGGTGCTTCTTCAATGTGGGCCTGGCAGTTCTCGAAGGCGCAATATGTTGCTGGGCAAAACGGATGGACCAAGTTCATCAGCATGCAGAATCATTACAACTTGTTGAACCGCGAAGAAGAGCGCGAAATGATGCCGCTGTGCGTCGACCAAGGAGTTGGGGTTATTCCTTGGAGCCCGCTTGCGCGCGGGCGCTTAACACGCGACTGGGATGACGCAACATCGCGTTCGGAGACCGATGAGTTTGGAAAGGGTTTGTACAAACCCGAAGACCAAGTGATTGTGGAGCGCGTTGCCGAAGTTGCTCGTGAGCTAGGCGCACCCCGTGCGCAGGTTGCTCTTGCGTGGGTGCTCTCAAAGTCGTTTGTTACTTCACCTATTGTTGGGGCAACAAAAGAAGCCCATATTGACGATGCCGTAGCGGCATGTGACATTCAATTGAGCGCAGAACATATTGTGCGCCTTGAAGAGCCATATACGCCACATGGATCTGTGGGCTTTTTATAAAACCCTGAAACATGGGCTGGTCGAGTTCTCCTGCCTAGGGGCATTTCTCCTCATTCTGCTAAAAATATGAGGTAGGTGACAGCCGTTCACGAGGGGGATTTCAAGCATGGCATCGTATATCAAGCATCAAAATCACGAGATCAGCCCAATGAAGTGCCCCGTGAACTTGGAAGATGTCGATCTTTTTGGCCAGGGTGCTCAAGAGCATTGGTACGAGGCGTACGAAATTTTGCATCGTGAGTCACCGGTTCTGCGCATAGAGGGCGGCGGTATTAACCCCGGAACCGATGCGTATGTGCTGACCAAGCATGCCGATATTGCCATGGTGGTAAAAGACCCTGCGCGCTTCACCAACGTTGGACAAAAGCGTGTCAGCGATATTGCTGCGCAAGGCCTCTCTGCTGAAGAGACGTTCCAGACGTACCGCTCATTAATGCAAGCATCAATGGTTGCTCTTCGCCCTAACCAAGAGTTGTACATCAAGCATCGCAAAGAACTCACCGACCCTTGGGTAGGTACTGGCGCAACGCGACATCGCGAAATGATTACAAAGCACGTAAATGATTTGATTGACGAATGGATCAACGATGGTTCGGTCGAGTTCGTGAGCCATTTTGCTCGCCCTCTTCCACAACGCGTGTTTGCGAGCATCTTGGGTTTCCCGCAATCCGATATTCCACAACTCGCGCGGTGGGGCGATGCTGTTGTTACTCCTTTTGTCCACGGCACAGGGTTGAAGCATGAGCTCACTCCAGAGCAAACCACGGACATGTTGCAGCGCCTGGAGGGTTTCCAGGACTACATCTACGAACATGTGCGCGCCAAGCGGCTCGACCCGCAAGACGACATGGTGAGTTTCCTCTGCAGTGTGCATTATGAAGCACTCGACCGCAAACTGACCGACTTGGAAATCGCTGGCATTGTGCACGCAATGATTCTTGGTGGTCTCGAAACAACGCAATATGCACTTGAAGAACAAGCGCAGTTGCTGTGTGAAACTCCAGGTTTATTTGACCAACTCCGCAACGATCGCACCAAGGTTCGCGCATTTACTGAAGAGAGCATGCGCATGCGATCGCCTACTCATGGTTTGTCGAGTCGGATGACTTCACAAGATGAAGAGTTCCAAGGTGTGAAGGTTCCTGCGGGTTCCTTATTGCATTTACGTTTCGCTGCCGCCAATGTTGATGAAGACGAATTTCCCTGCCCATTTGACCTAGAACTTGAGCGCCAGGGTGGAGTGACTCGTCACCTCACGTTTTCGACTGGCCCGCGCGTATGCCCAGGCGCAAACCTCTCGCGCATTGAGCAACAAATTGCGTGGAACCTATTGCTCGACAGGTTGGGAAGTCTTGAGTTTGGTACAGAGAATACTTTCATGCATCAACCCGGAATCATGCTCGGCACGTTGAAGGTGAATCTCACCTTTACTCCGGCATAACCTGAAGGAATGAAATTGGATCGTCGTATGTCGAAGCGAAAACTTATTCACCTCGCGCCTTCAATTATTTTTGCTGCCGTTGCACTTATCGCTTGGTTCTCTCCTGCGCCCGAAACGCAAGCAATGGTGACCTATCCCTCTTCGACAACTTCCACTTCAATGCCCTCAAACAATGGTCCGGTTGCATTGCCCTCAACAACGATGACTACAGCTACGTCAATGCCTTCAAATGGCCCGATTACGAATTTTCCCTCAACGTCAAATGGCCCAATTACAAGGTTTCCTTCTACGACGTTTCCTATTACTTCTTCGATACCTTTTGGACCGATTACGAATTTTCCGTCTTCAACGTTTGGTGCCTCTTCTTCGGTACCTTTTGGTCCGATTACGAATTTCCCTTCTTCAACGTTTGGTGCCTCTTCTTCGATACCTTTTGGTCCGATTACGAATTTCCCTTCGACGACCGTTTGGAGCAGTGAAATAATCGATTCATTGAGCTCAGATGCGCTGACGCCTGTGCAAATCGCAAGCATCGTTGAGAAAATCACCGAAACAATCAGCATTACAAACGACCAAGCCACGGCTCTTGCTACCAGCAGCCAAGTGTTGGAAAATATCAGCGGAAATCAGGCCGATCAAATATTTAGCGCCATCGATAGCGGCGAAATTTCTGATGCACAAGGTGAAGCAATTGTCGAAACTGTGCAAGTCGCAAGTAAAACTGTGAGGCGTTCATTTGAGGGCGAACTGAATATTTTCGAGGGTCAATTTGACAACTATGTGCCATTGGACTCGAAAATCAATGTGGAAGACCGTCGTACGGTTGTTGCAGTTTCGGTAGTAAGTACCGCGGCTGTGGCCACAATGGGTGTGCGAGGTGCAATGCCGATGGGTGGTGGTGCGCCAGTGAGCGGAGGCGGCGCGGAGCTTGCTGAAGCATTTAAGTCGGAAAGTAATCGCATACGTAGAATTTCAAAATATAAATACAAAGATGGGAAACGAGTAGTGGATAAGAAGAATTTTTCAAAAAAACTGGTGTTTAGTATTATGCAAAATAGCTTCACATTGGTTGGTTTTATTGTGGTGTATCTCACATTGTCTGGTTCAGTGAGAACAATTGCAGGGGTGGCTACGTTGATCGCATTTTTCTCAACGCTGTATATCGATCTACGCGAGGAAGACTAAGAATTTGATTCTTGACGAGGCCACAGCACAATAATTGCGAGGAAAGCAATAATTGATATTCCAAAGAGGAATCCATAAGCCTTACGGAAAGGGTCAACGGGTGAATTGCCACCCGAGCCAATCATCGCGACTACAGCTGCTATGCCGATTGCTCCGGAAAGAAAACGTCCTGTACTAAAGGTGGCATTACCTGCAGGGAAGTCTTCACGCTCTAGGTCAACGAGTGCGGCTGCATTGAGGAACGAGAACAACAGCCCCATGCCAATGCCGGTGAGTACGAGGCCGGGAAACATGTGTGTCCAATAGCGCGGTGTTTCTTGAATCATGAACATGAACCAACCTGTTGCAAGCACGAGCGCAATGGCACCAGTGCTTAAGAGTTGGCGGTATCCGAAACGTGCAACAAGATAGGACGATACAAATGCACCGGCACCTCCTAAAAAGGGGGTGGGCGACATGGCTAAACCAATGCCCCAGGCGTCGTATTTCCATAATCCGCCCAGCACAAGAGGCCACACGAGCCAGACGGACATGCCAATCATGGAAACAGAGACGTTGGCAATGTTGGCAATGCGAAAGGTGGGTACGCGAAAGAGTTTGACGGGAAGAAATGGCCGTTTGTGCTTGCCTGAACGGCTAATTAAGAGCGGTATCAACAAGGCTGCAATGGCAAAAGCAACGAGTGTTTTTACGTTGGTCCAACCCCAGGTATTGCCTTCAACAAGTCCGAGCGCAAGAAGCCCAGTCGACACTGTTCCCATGAGCATTCCTGCGAAGTCGGGGAGACCATCTGTGGTGTCATTGCTTGCTGCGAACTGCGCTTGGCCACGAATGAGAACAGAGAGTCCGAGAGTTGTAATACCGAGTACGAGTGGAACAGCAAATACCCAGCGCCACTGACCACCAGTAATGAGTGCACTAGAAACAATGGGTGCTGCAGAAGAACCAATAGGAAATGCGCCCGTCCATACCCCTATTGCAAATGCGCGTCGCTCTTCTGGCCAACCAACAAGCGCAACCGAGATAGATGCGGGTACAGCAAGTGCGCCACCCATGCCTTGAAATATTCGTCCGCCAATGAGCACTGCAATGTTCGGAGCAAATGCACACACGGCAGATGCTGCAACAAAAATGCCAATGCCAATTTGAAACGCGCGCAATGTTCCGATGCGTACCGAAATGACTCCACCCAACATGGTAAGTGCAGCGATGATGATGGAGTACCCCGACAAGGTCCACGACAATGCAGCAAGGCTGGAGCCGAAGTCTTCTTTAATGAGTGGAATTGCCAAGTTGGTGCCGGTCACGGCAAAAGGCAGGGCGGCCGTGCCGAGCATGGAAGTGGCGAGGCCAATAACCGCCAAACGTGGCACAGCAGTTTTTGTTGCGCCCCCCGACATGGGCATATCTTCTCACGAAACTTCAATGTTAATAGCGGCGCAGCAGTTGCTGGAGTGAAAATTATCCTGGTGGGGAAGAAAGTGTGGAATAACGCCACAAAATTGTGTTGTCTATCTCGAGGTCAGATGACCAAATGAGACGAGCGTCTTTTGCCCACGAAATGTCGTTATAGCCGTCTTTCACACCTATAGCTACAGCGGGGTATTCCAATGCCTGAGTCCAACTTGTGTCGCTGAATGAAGGTACTGACCATCCTTCAGGCTCACTTGCAATAGATGATTGACATTCAGTTTCTGGCGCTGCGGACTTCTCACACGATTTGTCGAGCGGAGCGCGATGAATAACTAAACCTTGCCAGTCGCTGTTGGTGTACGCAACAACTTCACCCGTTTGCGTATTAGTAAATTGCGCAATGAATCCACCGTCACCCATTTGCTGGCGGTCAGTTCCTATGTATTCAAGACCGGAATCATCTTGTTTGAAATCTTTTGTGACCATTGCAATGGTGAAGGGGAGTTCGGCAGTAAAACTGATTGTTTCTGCATTGAAAGATTTCTCTGTTGTAACGGGCACTGAGTCTTCACCAACAAGTACGCCATTGATGTACAACGAGAACCAGTTATCGGCCCACACTTCGGCTGTAAAAGTTGAGGTTGTTGCAGCCGTTGTTGTTGCAGTGGTGCTGGTTTTTTGTGTACCGCAAGATGCAAGAACAATTAATGCAAGCGCGATAAGGCTCAGTTTCTTTTTCATCGCGCATACGTTTCGGTGGAGACATTTCCCGTCGGTGACGTAAAGGTAAAAGCCACAGAACTATCGCTCACGATGTATTCCACTACACCCGTTTTACCATCTTGTGAATATTCAAGCGAGTAGGTATTGGTCTTGGGTGATGAGAAATTAGTAATTACTGCTCCGGCAAGCGGAGCACCTGCTTCACGTATTGGTTTTGTTGTGGGCTGCGGCTCAATTTGGTCACCAGAAATGCCAGCAACCTTTCCACGCAAACCACCATTGATATAGGGGTAAGTAGTGGTGCCGTGATAGTGGTACGTACCATCGGCGCCAACATGGCCGTTGTATTCGTCGAGTTCTAAAAGCGCTGAACCATCGGGTTCGTTTGCTCCGTAAATAGCGAAACCGTCTAACGCGTATGCAATGGGCTGAGCATCACCAACAACGCTCGACAAATGCAAGGGGGCGACGTGATAGTGGTAGTCGTCTGCGCGACCACAGTGGCCGCCCCACTCGTCTAATTCACCGTAGAGAAAGGCATCGTCGCCTCTGTTGTTCAGCGCATTGAAAATGGGCACACCATTTACTGCGAGTGCAATGGCACCTCGAAAGAGAGAAGTTTTACCCGAAATAGGTGTGTCGGATAGTTCTGGAACTTTTGGCAATTGCCAGGCATTGGTTCCCGTGTAGTTCATTGCAAGAGGAACTTGCTGCTGCCAGCTTGTAATGCCAACCATCATGTTGTGCGCTGGTAAGCCGCTGCTTTCAACAAGCCACAGATCGCCATTTGTAATTACTTTGACCGTGTCGGCAAATTCGCTAAAGCCAGGCAGTGTGCCGAGATCTACCGCTCCCAAAGATGTCGAAGTTTGTTGTGCCACTGCAGTGCTTGAACTTGCTGTGCTCGATGATGTGCAAGCAGCAAGCAGTAACCCACCTAATCCAAGTCCCCCCAATTGAAGTGCATGGCGCCGCGTCATCGTCGGTTGGTGTGGATGTTTATGTGGATGTTCGTGGAAATGCATTATGACCTCTCGTAGGAAACATCGAATGACGCACTCGACAACGTTGTGGAGCTGATGGCGTCTAGCAATACATCACGAGATACTTGTGTGTCTGTAGGGAAAGTTGGGGCTGCCGAGAGGGCATAGGCAAGTTCACTGTTCACACTGTTAGTGCCCAGTGTTCCTGGAGCGGGGCCTCCTACAGGTATGGAATACGTAGCTGAAGGGATGTTGTACACCACCCAATACCAATGTGTATCGCCAGGCCCAAGTGAATGATGCATTGCAATGGCGTATTGCACTGTTCCTTCAGGCCCAGGGGTCCAGGTGAGTGAGGGGCTTTGTGACTCGCCGTCGCAGGTAAAGGCAATTGGCATTGCGCCACCCGATTCCATATCGGGGCTCGAGAATGTGAACGTTTCTGCGGAGGTCGGAGAGGAAGAACACCCGACGAAAACAATGAGGGCTAATACGGTGACGGTGCGAACTGGGTGGAGCCTCATAATTCAATTGAGGTTACTTCGCGTTAGTCCCATCCAAGGCGTTTACTGATGTCACTAGCATGAACAATCATGTCCACGCTCAGTGCCCGAATGTCATCGACTTCATTTTTGGTCACACCAAAAATTGAGGCAACCGAACCTTCGGCCCACAACAAGATACTCAGTTTTGTTGCTTGAGTAATTGCCATACGCTCGTTCATGCCCAAGTTGACAAATTGCTGTGCAAAGTACTCGGTTGTTTTGCGCGACGTTTCACTGAATCGTGTTGGGTCAACACCTGCTGTCACCAAGTACTGAATAACTGCTTGGCGTTGACGTAAGTACGTACGACCAACTTCAGCAAGCGAAAAGTTCAATGGAATGACGGCTTCACCTATAAGTAGTCGGCGCTCAATTTCGCTGGTCACAGCGTTTTCCGCAAGTTGCGCTAACTCTTCAGTCACTGCAAAAAACAAATCTAGGCGGGTGCCAAAATAGCGAAACACATAGCCATGGTTGAGGTCGGCCCTGTCGGCAATATCTTGCAGGGTGATGTCAAGAATCGCCTTTTCTTTGAGAATGCTGATTGTCGCATCGAGGAAGAGTTGGACTGCGTCTTCTTTGCTGACGCGCGGCTTTTTAGCCGGAGTCGCTACTTTTTTTGAATTTGCCATAATAAGGACCTTCGTTGTAGCAAGACACTACATATCTTGTAGTAAACTACTACAAGAAATCCAATTCAGGAAATCCTAAGTATGTGCGAGACCGCCAATGGTGAAACCGCTGCTCCCAGCACGCTGGGTTTCCAGCATGAGAGGGCGGTGGTCACGTGGCAGAAACCTTGTAGGAGACACTGAATATTCGACGTGATCTCTTGACTCTTTTACCGGTGGTGTTCTACACCTGCTTGCTCGCTCGTAGGGCGAGAAAGGCGAGGGGGCAGGTACCCGATGTGTATCTAGTCAGATCAGCCCAACAAGGCCTTCATCGTGTCAATCTCTTTTTGCTGGCCACTGATGACGGCCTCGGCGAGTGTTTTTACTTCTGGGTATGAGCCATCGGTGATTACTACCTCGGCCATTTTGATAGCACCTTCATGATGAGCAATCATTCCATTAATCCATGCGGTATCAAACTCAGTACCGCGAAGAGTACCCAAATTCATGAGGTCATCTGCAGAGAGCATTCCCTCCATCATTCCTGACATATCCATCGAGGAATCCATCTCTGTTTTGCCCCAATCAGTAAGCCACTTTTGCATCTGAGTAATTTCGGGGTCTTGTGCACCTTTGATTTTGGTGGCAAGCCCTTTGACTACATCGCTGGCTCCAACAGTTGGGTCCAAAGCAATATCGGACATTTCAATAGCTTGCTCGTGATGAGGAATCATCATCTGCGAAAAATGCACGTCTTCGCTATTGAAATCAGCGTTTGAAGCGACGGAAGACGAAACACTGTCATTAGACATATCCATTCCGCCCATTCCACTCGAACCACATGCGGCGATGGTGAGGGTCAAACTGAACGCGAGAACTGAACGAATTTTCATGAGGATTCCTTTGCTAGTGGGGCTATCTACTACAAACTGTAGTAGCCAATGAGATAGTTGTCAAGTTAGGTACCTAGTGAACTAGATACGAGGACAGCAGTGGCAGCAACAACACCAAGCCCACAAGCGGTTTCAATGAGACTCGAGCGCACAAGCTGCTGCTTGATTCGACCGATGTTGGTCTCATTCACCGAGCGTTGGTCGAGAAGACGGCGGTTCCTGTCTGCATATTTCAACATGGCCGCGAAAAAGAGAAGCTTGACGAGAAGAATTTGACCATGAGATGAAGTGAAGATTGACCAGGGGTCATTGTGCAACCGGAGGGTTTGAAACAATCCAGTGAAAACTAGCGCAATGACCGCAATTTTCGCTGCAGAGCCAAAGCGCTGTAGGGCATGAATCGCCTCGTGATCTGAGATGCTTGGCACAACAATCCAAAGTAGTCCGAGCAACCCGCCAAGCCAGACGCCAGCCGCAACAGTGTGAACCACATCCATTGGTATGCCTAGAATCGGCCACCGCTGAGATCGTGAGTGACCGGTATATGCAAGAGTAATGAGGTACTGAAGGAGCAAGACCGGAACCCACCAACCTTTACGCGGCGATGCTTGCGCGATTTGATACTTAAACGCGACAAGCCCAATAATGCAACTGATGAGGACTTTCATGATCAGCATGGATCCTGGTGTTGTATCTAAAGCCGCACCAAAAGATCCAAGCGACCCAAACAGTGTTTTGCCAGTGAGATCCGCGTTGAAGATCATCAGTTGTAGCATTGCGCTCGCAGCGAGGGAGATGGCTGCAATACGTAAGACTCGCTGTGCGAGTACGAGCCCGAGCGCTCCACGTGCAATATCAAATTCAATAAATATGATCCCAATGAGCATCAGAAGTGCCCCATAATTAATGAAACGAAATACTTGCCGTGGCAACTCAGGAATTGGCGTAACGAATTCAGCATTGTTGACTGTTGGCGTAACAACAATTGTCGTGGAAGTTGCCGCCGGTACAGTTGCATTAGGAATAATTGTTGTCGCCGGTACAGTTGCACTAGGAATAATTGAGGCTGATGTTGTGGTTTGAACAGTAAACCTCACGCGACCGCTGATGACATGGCCATCAACCCCCACAAGACGCCATCGAGCCGTGATGCCCCCGGCGAGATTTGTTGGGAGTGCAAACGAAATGGTGTTTGTTGTCGCCCCATGTATTGGTGCTTGAAGAGCAGTTCTCACTCCATCGGCGCTAATAATCTCTGCACTGGCAGATGCAAGTGGCACTTCTTTTGAAAATTCTAATAACCATAAAGCGGGTGACACTTCAAGGGTTGAGCCGTCACTTGGAGTACTCGTATTGAATGAGTTATGAGCCAGCACGGGCCCGGCTTGCAGGAAAATGACAAGGCCTAAACTTGCTGCAATTGATACCAGAAACCGTTTGATTGATGTTGTCCAGTGAGAAAACATATCTTACATACTACAGCGTGTAGCAGTCAGATCGCCGGAATTTGGTATGCTCTAAGTCATGGTCAAACGTGCCGACGGGTCACTCGAGCTCGAGATAATGCAAATACTGTGGGTAAGCCCAGCGCCGATATCACCCAATGAAGTACGTGAACGTCTCGCTGGGCACCTCGCGTACACCAGTGTTGCAACAGTACTCACTCGTCTTTGTGACAAAAATCAAGTGAAAAGAAAAATGGTAGGACGTTCCTATCTCTACGTTGCATCGGTTTCACGTGAAGACTGGTACTCACAACGAATGAACGCCATTTTAAATGAAACGAAAAACCATCGCGAATTGCTTGCTGGGTTTGTTGGCAAATTATCCAAGCGAGATCGAAAAGACCTACAACAAATTTTGGGCGAAGAGCAATGACGTCGGTAGCACTTCTTAGCTTTGCGCCGCTGTTAGTGGTTGCTCTGGTGGCTCTAGCCGTGTCGCATTTTCACTCGCGGTTGCAACCACAAATTGCCAGCAGAATGCTGATGACAATTCTTGTTCTTGCGGCGTTCAGCGCAATTCCAGTGCTCGTAGAACTCATCGCAGGGGCGCTATTCGAGGTTCCGCTAGCTGGCATATGGTTTCACGATGAGGCTCACGCTCAAGGCTTTCATGTCAACATCGGACAAATAGTTGCGATTTTTGTATGGGTCGGATTGCTGTTAACGGTTATCAAAGGACTCAGAGTTATTCGTTCGTACTACCGTTCACATTTGACATCGGGCGCAGAGCTTATTGTGGTTGACGATAAGCGGCCATTTGCGTTCGCTACCCCAGGGCCGAGTGGAGAAATTGCAGTGTCATCGGCTCTTGTGGAAATGCTTTCTCACCCCGAATTTGAAGTGGTCCTAGCCCATGAACGTGCACATCGACATGGACGTCATGATCGACTGCTGCTTGTTGGTAATATTTGCACTTTTCTTTTCCCATTGTTGCGGCCAGTTTTACGGCGACTTGAATTCTCACTAGAACGAATTGCCGATAACTGTGCGGTAAAAATTAGCGGTAGTAGAGAATTAGTTGCACACACCCTTGCCAAAGTGGCAATGCACGAAGATCTTCCGGTCTTAACAATGGGCATCTCAAAAGTCGGTGTGGCTGCACGTGTGGTTTCTCTCATTAATGGGCCAGTCGACATTACTCGCCGCAATCTTGCGTTGATGTGGATGTCTGTATTCTTGTTACTCCCATTAGCGCTCCTCCAGTGGCACCATGTTGTTTCCTCTCTTCGCCTCGCTTGTGGCGTGTAAGGCCTCCAGGCCTGGGCCACGAATCAGCTATTCTCAAGAGAGTTTTTAGATGTCGAACCGATCGAGGTTCATCACCTTTGTCCATGCAGCCACAAAATCGCGTACAAACTTTTCGCGAGCATCGTCTTGTGCGTAGATCTCGGCAAGTGCACGCAGCTGCGAGTTTGAGCCAAAGATCAAGTCGTTGCGAGTTCCCGTCCACATAACTTTTCCAGTTTTGCGGTCACGACCTTCAAATAGCTCTTCCAATTTGTCGGTAGGAGTCCACGAGATGTTGATATCGAGAACATTGATGAAGAAGTCGTTCGTGAGTACTCCTGGTTTTGCAGTGAAGACACCATATGCGCTCTGCTGATAGTTGGCATTGAGTGCTCGTAACCCACCTACAAGAACGGTCATCTCAGGTGCCGTCAAAGTAAGGAGGTTCGCTTTCTCTAACAACATTTGTTCTGTTGGTTGAACATGTCCGGGGCGTAGGTAGTTGCGGAAACCATCGAAGGTTGGTTCGAGCACTGCAAATGAGTCAACATCGGTCTGTCCATCTGTGGCATCGCCTCGTCCAGCAGTGAAGGGAACTGCAACAGAAACGCCGGCATCTGCAGCCGCCTTTTCTACTGCAGCGCTACCACCAAGAACGATGAGGTCAGCAATGGAGACTCCAGTTTCATTGTTCAACTTCGCGTAGACCGCGAGTACTTTTGCAAGCTCGGCAGGATTATTTGCCTCCCAGTCCTTCTGAGGTGCTAAGCGAACGCGTGCACCGTTCGCTCCGCCGCGCTTATCGGTGCCGCGGAATGTTGAAGCAGACGACCACGCTGTACGAACAAGTTCTGACACGGTGAGACCGCTGGCAAGAATTTTTGACTTCAATCCGGCAACATCTGCTGCGGAAAGAACCTTGCCAGATGCGGGGACTGGGTCTTGCCAAATGAGTTCTTCGCTAGGAACCAAATTTCCGAGGTAACGAGACTTTGGCCCCATGTCGCGATGTGTCAACTTAAACCATGCGCGCGCAAATGCATCGGCGAACTTGTCGGGGTTCGCATAGAAGTCTTGTGAAATTTTCAGGTACGCGGGGTCAAACTTCATGGCCAAGTCAGCAGTGGTCATGATGGGAGCGTGTGAGCGCGTCGAATCATGTGCATCGGGTACTGCGTGAGCAAGTGCGCCGCCCTTTGGAATCCATTGTTGTGCACCGGCTGGGGAATGTGTGAGTTCCCAGTCATTTTCTAGAAGGATCTTGAAGTAGTCGTTATCCCATGCAATGGGGTTTGTGGTCCATGCACCTTCAATGCCGCTGGTAATGGTGTCTACGCCCTTACCGGAACCCATTGAGTTGATCCATCCGAGTCCCATTGCTTCCAGTGGAGCTCCTTCTGGCGCGGGTCCAACGAATATGTTGGGGTCACCGGCTCCGTGTGCTTTTCCAAATGTGTGACCACCTGCAGTGAGGGCAACAGTTTCCTCGTCGTTCATTGCCATGCGAGCAAATGTTTCGCG
>JABMMV010000146.1 GCA_013205145.1 bacterium | reverse complement strand
TTCAAAGCACTCCAACAAATGGAACTCACGGCACTCAGTTACCCCGTTGAATACGGCGGAAGCGGTGCGCCACTAGTTACTCAAGCAATGGTTGCTGAAGAACTCGCTCGCGTGTGCGCAAGCACCAGCCTCATGTTTCTCATTTCTAAACTTGGCATGTTGCCAGTTATCAACTTCGGCAGCGAAGAACTGAAGGCAAAATACCTTCCACGCATTTGCTCTGGTGATTCACAAGCAAGCTACGGCCTCTCTGAAGCCGACGCAGGCAGCGACGTTGCTTCCATGACCACACATGCCGTAAAAGATGGTGACAGCTGGGTAATTAACGGTTCCAAGTGCTGGATCACCAACGCCGGCGTGAGCGACCTCTACACCATCTTTGCTCGCACCTCCGACGACCGCCACCGTGGCCTGACCGCTTTTCTTGCTGAAGCAAGTTGGGGCGTGCATGTTGACAAACTCGAACACAAATTAGGAATTAAAGGCTCCCCAACCGGAGTCCTTCGATTCGACAACTTGCGCGTGCCCGATGCAAACCGCATCGGCGAAGTAGGCGACGGCTTTGCTATTGCCATGCACACGCTCGACCGCAGCCGCCCCACCATTGGTGCTCAGGCAGTCGGTATTGCTCAAGGTGCTATCGACTTTGCAGTGAACTACATGAAAGACCGCAAAACATTTGGCAAGCCCATCGCAGAACGTCAAGGCCTGCAGTGGATGGTTGCTGAAGCACAAATGCAAGTAGAAGCAGCTCGCACCCTGGTGTACCGCGCATGCGCAGCTGCTGATGCCGGCGACCCACACGGCGACTTGTCGCAACTTGGGGCCATGGCCAAATGGTTTGCTTCAGACGTTGCTATGAAAGTCACTACCGACTGCGTGCAGTTACTCGGCGGCTACGGCTTCACCACCGAGTTCCCTGTAGAGCGCATGATGCGTGATGCAAAAATTACGCAAATTTATGAAGGCACCAATCAAATTCAGCGCATGGTGATTTCTAAAAAAATCTTTAGCTAAAGAGCCACTCCGTAAGTCGTTGTAATTCTGTGATGTAGCGAAATTAAAGTGCAAAGCTAATAGAAATCAAAAACTGCGCGAGACCTAGGTCCCGCGCAGTTTTTTAATTCCAATACAGTGTTTAGTTAAGGCATTTGATAAAGCCGACGAGCAGTTCCCTCCGCAGAACCACTCTGAGGGTTGTTCTCAGCCGTCACAATCACTGAGGTAGTAAATATTTCCTTTCCAGCAGCCCCGGGAGCAGATCCTCCCCCGATAATGCCAGCAGCAATTTTGCATGCTGATTGACCACCGAATTCATGACCACCAGCAAGCGTCATTTTGAATGCTCCACCTTTTCGTATTGCATCAAACTCTTCTGGGTCACCATTGGCACCCAAAACCACTGCCTCGCTTTTCGCCGCTTCAACTGCAATGGTTGCACCAGATGCAAGTGAACCGAAAGATCCAATCACTGCTTTGTAATTAGGATTTGCAAGCAAAGCTGTTTCAGTGGACTTTTGAGCAGACTCCGCAGAGAAGCCTGCCGACTCTCCAACAATTGTCAACTTCATGTTCGAAGTACCAAGAATTTCTTTCAATCCTTTTTCACGGCTCTGCAAAGATGGGTTCTGTGCAGTAACCAAGAGGACATCCCCTTCGCCGCCAAATTTCTCCACGAGATACCGACCCCAATTTCGGCCTTCCTCCTCTGTTTCTGGCGTCAGATTGATAACCCCCGCAGGGTTGCCAGCACCCCAAGTAAGGATGGGAGTGTTGGCATCATTGAACTTCTTAATGATTGATTCCTGTCCTGTCATATCAATACCTGCATTGAAAATGGCATCGACTTTGGCAGCCGCCCAAGCTTCTAGCAAAACTGGGAGCTTTGTGGCATCTCCGCCAACGTCTTGGAAGTCAACCGACCCACCATTTGCTTCCACGCAGGCTTGCACGATCTTGGTAAATCGCTCTGCGCCTGGCACTGGTGCGAGATTAGCGATACCAACGGATTTACCCGCAAACACCGATAAGTCTCCGGTCGGAATGATTTCTGTTGCGCCATCTGGAATGGCCGTCACTTGACCCTCTTCTGAGGGCAGCGAGTCTTCCGTGGGCGTTGCCGTCGAGTCGACAACCACCGCAGAATCCACCGTGGCAATTTCTTCCGTTGAGCTATCGCTGCCGCAGCTTGCGATGAACAATATGCCCAATAAAGAAACGGACAAATAGGCTTTTCGTGAACTTCTCATTTTTATTTTCCCCTTGAGTCTCTGTTTGTTTTTAAAATCGTTGTAAGTCGGCCAAATGCAAGATTTGACTTGATGTCGTTCAGCTTTAAATTTTTAATGTTTGTCACCGACGCCATCAGCACCCTGTGCTGTCATCAAGTCAATGAAAAAGTCAATGCCAAGCTCCCCAACCTCCAAGGTGTCAGGGTCTTGGGAACGCAAGAGAACTTCTTGTCCGGGCGCACCAATGAAAACCGTGAGTACGGTGAATCCTGTCTCCCAAGTCTCAGGTGCGTGACTTGAACCAGCTGTCTCAAAGGCGAGCGAGCCCTTCCGTAAACTGATATCTCCATATGCCCAGTTGCCGTGCAGTGTGTACGCAATTGCAGTGCAAAGGTGCTCGTGCATTGGAAACGAAGAATCTGGAGCCAACTGGTAGAGAAAGACAGTCGTATTAGTTTTTTTATCTGCGTAAAGGACCTTTACGTATGAACCGCCAAATTCACCCATTTGCACCCATGGCCGCTCGTCACTATGGACAAAAACATCCGCTGGCAACTGGATCATCGGCCAAGGAACTCCAGCCACCAAACCTTCACTTTTTACAGTACTCATTGTTAACCCCCCAATTTTGTAGGTGAAGTCACCTATCGAGCGCACCTTAAGCCAACAATCGTTTGGTTACTAGCCCTCTCTCAGAAAGACGGCATAAAGACATCTTGGGATGTAACAAAACTTCATTCCCATTCAAACGCTCCTCAACACAAAGAAAAGCCTTAATTCATTGGCAAATTAACTGCAATTGGTGAACGCATGTTGACCAACATGATTGGTTGTTTAGAGGTTGACACAAACAATTCCCGCGTTAGCGAAGATAACAAGAAGAGAAGGAGCTATCGAGACAAGAGGGCTTATCTCTTAGATGGCGACACACGCAGCAACCCGGAGCTGGAGTGAAGTGGTTTGCATGCAATATTCCAATACAGGCCACTAACAGCTGCGCACAATTACTCGACGAGTACTACTTCATCTTAGTGGTGCAGAATTACTGGAAGTTTGTGCAGACCACGCGACAACATGGTGGGGTGCCATGAGAGCTCTTCACGAGTACACGCCATTTCAATGCGTGAGAACTTGTTCATGAGTGCTCCCAATGCAAGTTCTACTTCAAGGCGTGCCAGTGGCGCACCTAAACAGAAGTGCAATCCAAAACCGAAGCCCATGTGGTTGGTGGGGTTGCGTCGCAAATTGAGTTGCCCTGGGTTTTCAAACACACGTGGATCGTGGTTTGCTGCAGGGTTGGCAATAAAGACACGCTCACCTGCTGTGAATTTCACACCACCATATTCATGGTCTTCTTTTACCAAGCGCACCGTGGCGCGCGCAGGCCCGTCGAAACGAATGAGTTCTTCAACGGCCATCGGGAAAATGTCGGGGTTCGCACGCAGATCGGCCATTTGTTCAGGGAACTCAAGGAGCGCAAGTAGACCACTAGTAATGAGGTTTGTTGTGGTTTCATGCCCACCAAAGAGCAACAACGTACACGTAGAAATGAGTTCGTCTCGCGACAAAGAATCGCCGTCTTCATGCTCGAGCAACAAACTAATGAGGTTGTCTTCTGGATCTTTTTCAAACTTGTTAATGAGTTCCAACAAATAGTTTTTGAGTTCCATCATTCCGCGCGCTGCGCTGCGAAAACGATCGGGATTGTCGTATGCACCAAAGACCAACGCGGTAATGAGATCAGACCACTCTTTGAACAGATGACGGTCAATAGGTGGCACTCCCAGCATTTGTGCAATCACAATGGCCGGCAATGGTGCGGCAAAGGACTCCATAATGTCGACCGGAACTCCTACAGGGAGTTCTGCGATGAGTGAGTCGACCACTTCGGTCATTGCTTGTGTACGAGCACGCACCACAGGAGGAGCAAATACACGAGAAACTAAGCGACGCATACGTGTGTGATGCGGCGGGTCGAGAAACACCATCCAGTCGGCCAAGATGCCGAAGGTTTCATCTACCTCAGGCGAATTTGCCGACTTCGAAACAGCCTGGCGAAATGGTTCAATTCGCGATGCAGTGAGTTGAGGGTTCTTAATGGTTGCCGTGACATCGTCATAGCGCGTAATGATCCACGCCTTGTGCTTCGGGTTCCAGTGAATGGGGTCGTTTTCGCGTAGCTCGGCGAAGTACCCGTAAGGGTCACGTACCGCAAAGTCGCACATTAAATTTTCGTCGAACACCGGCACACCGGGACTAACAGATTTCATATAAGTGTCATTCCTCCGTCAACAGTGATCACTTGGCCGGTGATGAAACTTGCATCTGCACCTGCCAAAAAAGAGACCACCGAAGCAACTTCACTTGGTTCGGCGAACCGACGCATGGGAATTGCCTTGATAATTTTCTTACGAGTTTCCTCAACAGCAGTCTGCGAAACACTTGCTGCGCGCCCAATCGTGTCATCAATCATATCGGTAGAAGTGGTACCTGGGGCGATGCAATTTACCCGAATCTGATAACGGGCAAGCTCAATTGCTTGTTGTTGTGTCAAAGATTCAACTGCTGCTTTAGAGGCACAGTAGGCACCATAGCGAGGAAGTGCTCGGTGCCCTGCTGTAGATGAAAAATTAATAATACTTTTATTCGTAGCAGCCGAGCGTGCCATTTCTGGCACGAATACCGACGCTAATTGGTAAACAGATTTGATATTGATGTCGAAAGTTTCGTCCCAAAGATCCTCTCCTACCTCATGAGCCATATAAAGGTTTGCCTCACCGGGCGTTCCGACATTATTTACTAACGCTGCAATATCACCAATTGACATCGCAGCTAAAAGCATTTTCTCCATGGTGTTGCGATCGCGTATGTCGCCCCTCACAACAGTGGCGTTTCCGCCTAGTGCTTCAATCTCTTCAACAACTGATTGAGCACCTTTCCATCCTGATTGCTCTTCATGGGCGAGCGTGCTCAATATTTCACTGCGCTCATGCACCACAATTGAAAATCCATCTTGGAAGAGCCGCAGTGCACAGGCTCGCCCGATTCCGCGATACCGACCTGCTCCGGTCACTATCGCAACTGGCTTGTGATGACTTGACATGAATTTCCCATCAGAAAGCGACGGGGTGGCTGAGCACATCGTGCCAGCCACCCCAAATCACTTCAACATTTGTTTAGTAGGACTTATGGAAGTTGGTAAAACTTACGTGCAGTTCCTTCAGATGATCCTTCTGCAGGAACATTGTCTGCAGTAACCAACACGGAAGTAGTGAGAATTGATTTTCCAGCAGTGCCGGGTGCGGCTCCGCCTGCGATCATTCCTGCTGCAATTTGACAAGCAGCCTGGCCACCAAATTCATGTCCGTCAGCAACTGTTGCAGCAAACGCACCACCGGCACGGATAGCTGCATACTCTTCTGGGTCGCCATTCATTGAAACAACAATTGCTTCACTCTTAGCGGCGGCAACTGCAGTAGCAGCTCCTACTCCAAGTGAACCAAAGCCACCAACAACTGCTTTCACAGCAGGGTTAGCTTGCAATGCGGTTTCAACAGATTTCTGAGCAGCTTCGGCAGAAAAACCAGCGGCTTCTCCAACGATTGTCAACTTAATATTCGACGCTGACAGCACCTCTTGCAACCCTTTTTCACGGCTTTGCAATGCAGGGTTTTGCGCGTTCACAAGAACAACATCACCCTCACCACCAAGCTTCTCAATGAGGTAGCGACCAATAATGCGTCCGTCTTCTTCTTGGTTTGCATCTAATGCAACAACGCCCGCAGGATTGCCAGCACCCCAGGTGACCACAGGTGTCTTTGCATCACTGAACTTTGTGATCAAAGAATCTTGACCCGTCATATCGATACCAATATTGAAAACGGCATCGACCTTCGCAACGGCCCATCCCTCAAGAAGTGCAGGCAGTTTTGTTGCATCTCCACCGACATCTTGGTAGTCAACTTTTCCACCATTAGCTTCGATGCAAGCCTGCAATGGCTTTGACCAACGTTCCGCACCTGGCACTGGTGCCAAGTTGGCTATACCTACAGTTTTTCCTGCCCAACCTGCAACGTCACCGCTCAGAGTTACTTCGACTCCGCCTTCAGGAATTTCACCCTTTGACGTATCGGTTTCATCGGCTGTCTCTTCAGGCGCAGTTGCAGTTGTATCTTCCGTTACTGCTGCAGAGCTGTCTACCGTTGCTTCTTCGCTTGAGCCATCTGAATCGCTGCCACAAGCTGCCAAAAATGACACCGCAACAATCGAAATAGCTAATACCTTCATTGGTGATTTTCTCATTGGTCCTCCTCAGAACCTCATGTATTTGATCTCTAAACTGCAAGATCAAACACCCTAATTTTGTGTATTTGATTATTTCTTCGTAATACGTTGCAAATCATTTGCAACGGAGCAGTTTCGCTTCGGCATAAATGCCACTTAGTTGCCAAGCCCCCAACAACTAAGTCCGCCTTGCTGCCGACCGGGCAAGCCCGGCAAACGTCAAAGCTGCGATCAATATCATTCCGTTAGCAATCGTCTGTGCGTAGCCAGGTACACCGAGAATGATGAGCCCAGAGAAAGTAACAGTCATGAGTAAAACCCCAATTGCAGTTCCAAGTACGTGAAACTCCCCTTCACGGAGTGTTACGGCACCAAGGAAACACGCGGTATACGCCTGCAATAAATACGAACCCTGGTTTCCCACGAGCGTGACTGCCGAGCCTGTGCGCCCTGACGCAAGGACAATTCCGGCTAATGACGAAATGGTTGCGCACATCGCAAAGGCCGCAAGTCGATACCTTCGCACATTGATTCCTGCAAGCCGAGATGCCTCTGGGTTTCCTCCGACAGCATCCATACGTCGTCCAGCTTCTGTTTGGCGAAGGAAGAAAGACACCACCAACAAAACCGCAACGGCAGTTAGCGCGATGACAGGAATGCTTAATCCGCCTAAATCAAACTGCAGAGTCTTTGACCCTAAGGAAAGCGCCCAACTCCAACTTTCTGGTGCCTCCCAACCCAACAGAGTTCCCTGTGCTGTGTCGGTGATGTTCTTCGGTAGTGGTACCGATCGACCGTCAGAGAGGCGTATTAAGTACCCCTCCACAATTCCCGCGAGCCCTAGAGTTCCGATAAAAGCGCTCACCCCGAAATACGAGACGATTACGCCGTTAATGAGCCCGACGATTAAGCCGAAGAGAAGCCCACATATTAATGCGAAGAGAAAAGTTCGCTGAATGGACTCGGGGAGGATGTTTCCACCACCGATATCGGTAAATGGAATTGACGGCCACGTAATGACGTATTTGTTCGTGAGCAAAAGCCCAAACATGCCTCCACCGAGCGTCAACGACGCAGCAATGGAAAGGTCAAATTCACCAAGAATGAGTGCAATAGTGAGCCCACAAGCCAATATTGCAAGCACCGCTGATTGACGCAAAATCAACGTGAGATTGTTTCCCGAAAAAAATCTTTGATCTCCGAGTTTCACTTCACATAGAACCGTAAAAATAAGAACAAGCAAGCCGAGAAAAACGATCGTCCCGTATCGGGCCGCAAACACTAAGGCATTTTTCGATGCCAATGTTCCTGGTTTGGCATCAGACCTCTTGCGCATCAACTTAGAAAGATCCAACTCAATTCCCCTTTTCGCTGAAACCAATCCCCCAAGATTGACCCACGGTTTTCCGCCTTCAGTATTACTGGTAATGTGACTATAGTCAAACCAAAGTTGGGTAAACATCGGGGCACCAATTCGGGGAAGGAATTGAGAAATGTCTGACTACGTCGTTCAAATTGAGGGGCTCTGCAAGCGTTTCCCTGGTGTCCAGGCGCTCAATAATGCAAGCCTGCGAATCAAGCCGGGCGAGGTGCATGGACTTGTTGGTGAGAATGGAGCTGGAAAGTCGACACTCATCAAAATCCTTGCAGGTGCTCAAAGCAGCGACGCTGGAAGCATCCTTATTGATGGCAAGCCATATGAGATCAATAGCGAAAGCGAAGCAAATGCGCTCGAGCTTCACTTCATTCATCAAGATGCCGCCCTTGTCAATCGTCTGAGCGTTGCAGAAAATCTCTTTCTAGGAAAACGACTTCCAAAAAAACGATTTGGTGTCTCGTGGGAAGAACTCGTCACACAATCCAACGAAATTCTCGCAGGATTTGTAGAGATTGATCCGATGACTCCGGTCTCTCGACTAACAGTTGCCGAGCGTTGGATGGTTTCGATAGCAAGAGCATGTGCCGGATCACCTCGGCTAGTTGTCATGGACGAACCGACAGTGGCCCTCGCCGACAGCGAAGTAGTAAAAGTATTTGAGGCAATAGCGCAACTCAAAAAGAAAGGGGTAGCAGTACTTTTCGTTTCTCACCGGCTCGGCGAGGTTCTCGAAATCGCGGACCGAGTCACTGTGATGAAAGATAGTGAAACAGTTGCCGAGCTCCCACGAATTGGCCTCACAAAAGACATTCTCATTGAAGCGATCACTGGCAAATCTTCAGATGCTTCTGCCGCATCATCGCTTCACTCTTTCGCTCAAGAGCAAGCCGTGCTTGAAGTTGAGAACCTTTGCGGAGGACCTCTCTTAGATATTTCTTTTTCACTTCATGCTGGTGAGATCCTCGGCCTTGGCGGACTCGTGGGGTCTGGCCGCACCTCACTTTTGTTAACACTGTTTGGCCACCACCCGCCAACTAGCGGGCAAATCAAAGTGAAAGACAAGTACGTCACATTTCGCTCGCCGGCAGATGGAATACGCAACGGGCTGGCTCTCATTCCTGAAGATCGTCGATCAACTGGTATCTATCCCCTGCGAACCATTCGAGAAAACACCGTCTTGGCGCATCTTCGACAATTCCGTCGTTCTGAAAAACTTCCTTTGCCACACCTGCAGTCGGAAATTGAAGCTACTGATAGCCAAATTGAACGACTACGAATTGTGACCATCGGACATACTCAACGCATCGGGCAGTTATCGGGCGGCAATCAGCAAAAGGTTTTGTTGGCACGGTGGTTGGTTGCAAAAAACACCAACGTTCTGCTGCTCGACGAGCCCACCAAAGGAGTTGATGTGGGGGCTCGTGGAGAGATCTTGCGCCAAATCATCCAACTGGCACAGACCGGAGTAGCCGTCATTATCGCCTCCTCTGATCTTGACGAAGTTGCTCAAATAGCGCACCGAGTTTTAGTTCTACGCGAAGGTCGGCTAGTAGCCGAAATTACTCATCCCATTACTGAAGCAGAAATATTACGCCATTGCTATGGCCATGCCAACGAGCCGGTGGTGTAACGATGCACACTTACTGGACATTGGAAGAACACAATGGTTGTGCTCTTATCCGCAGCAATCCAACTCCACGTGGAACGATGACAATTGAGGGTGCAGCACAACTACTTTCTCTTCTTGAACAATGTTCAAATCGAAAGGCGGCACCACCGCTGGTGCTTGAGATCACGGTCCTCCACGCAGAGCTAACAGAACTGCAAGAAATGGCGTTGGGGAGACCCATCGCCGATTGGGCCCCTTGGGTCAATGCAATTTCAGCGGTCGAGAATTACCCGAACCTCCTCATTGTTGCAATTCCTGAACAAGCAACATGTGGTGGGCTTGAAATATCAGTTGCCGCCGATATCAGAATTGCGAAAGCAACTGCACGACTCGGACTTCTTGAAGCACGTATGGGAATCATGCCGGGTGCAGGTGGAACTCAACGACTTCCTCGAATCGTTGGGTTCGGACAAGCCAGCGCTCTGATTTTTAGTGGTGCTGTTATCTCTGGGGAAAGAGCAGAAAAAATTGGCCTGGTTGAATGGCTCAGCGATGACCCCATATCTTCAGGAATGAAGTTTGCTGAACAATGCCTGTCGAATAGCAATGAAGTTCTGATCGCAGCCAAAAAAGCCATCCGTGCTGGTCGATTCGAAAATTCAGATGGATACAAAACTGAGGGTAGAGGATTTCTATCTCTCGTATCTCTACCTACTGCAACAACAAATATGAGTCATTGGATATCGGAACAGGAACATGGAGCGAATCCAGCCCTGATTCCGATACAAGAGTTTCTGTGAGCAAATTGCTTTCAGAGAAAAACGTTGTGCGCATCCGCGCATAATGAAAATACAAGGGGGAATAATGAAGAAAAGAAATACATTAATTACCACTTTGGCACTTACCGCACTCTTAGGGGGATTGGTGTCGTGCTCAAGTGATAGCGATAACGAGGCTGCACCGGAGCCACAAGCTACCGATGCAGTAGCGACAGACTCAACTGTTGCCGAAGATACCTCTGCTCCTGCAGAAACCACCGGACCTGATCTATCAATACTTAAAGATAAAAACATTGGTCTGATCTCATTGGCTCCTGGCCTCGAGCCGGTGGATCGACTAGGAAAAGGTGTTGAAGATTGTGTTGCCGCTAACGGTGGCAAAACGCAAGTATTCGATGCTAAGGGAGGAACTGAAGCAGTACAGGCTTTTGAACAAGCAAATAACGCTGGGGTAGATGCTATTTACAACCTTGCAAACGACATTGGAAACGGTTCGCTTGATGCTGCTCTTAAGGTAGCGGGCGAAGCAAAGCGGCCAGTAGTTACGGTATGGGGCGGACAACGCACAGGCTCATACTCAATCACCGGTCTCGAATTCCAAAGCGCTGCTCGTGTTGGTCAATACTTAATTGACAAAATTGCCGCAGAAAACGGAGGCGCTGCTGCTGGTGATGTGCTCATTGTCAACGCACGCGTTACTCCTAGCTTGCGTCAACGCGCCGATGCATTCAGTGCAATGGTTGGTAAAGACACCGAGTACCCAGACATCAAGGTGACCTCAGTTGAAGTTGATATTTCAAATGCACTTGCTGATGCTCAGGCAAAAGTTGAACAAGCTTTCCAGGCAAATCCAAAGATCAAGGCTGTCTTTGCATCTTTTGACACGCTTGGACAAGGCGCAGCAACAGCAGTTGATGCATCAGGAACCGAAGCATTTGTTGTTTCATTCAACGGCGACTCAACTGCCCTTGACATGATCCGTTCTGGCAAGAGCTTCAAAGCAACAGCAGGAAATGACCTTGAAGGAACAGGCGCACTTGCTTGTGAACTTTTTGCAAAATTATTTGCTGGTGAAACTCCTGAAGCAACAACCTTCTGGATGGATAGCCCGCTTGTCACAGATAAGAACGTTCCTGCAAGTGGCTTTGCTACTGGACCTGGTTCATTCACACTCTTTGGCAACTAAGGAATACTAAAAAATTGAATGAAAGGGCGGGGCTAAATAGCCCCGCCCTTTTCGTTATACGCGTCTATTAACCAACACACCGAGAAGGACGAAACAGTATGAGATTTAAAAGCAACATCGCAGTCATCACCGGAGCAAACCAAGGTATTGGACAGGGAGTAGCTGAAAAATTAGCGAGTGAAGGTGCCCACGTCATTTGTCTCGACATACAGGACTGCAAAGAGACACATCGTCGAATTACTAGCACTGGTGGGAGTGCCGAAACCGCCGTTATGGACGTCACTCAATTATCTGAGTGGAAGCACCAAGTGAGCAGGATATTAGATGCTCATGGCCACATCGACATTCTGGCAAACATTGCTGGAGTAGTGGCACAAACAGCCGACACTGCTGTGGAACTGGAAGAAGCTGAATGGGACAGGGTTATTGGCATTGACCTTAAGGGAGTGTGGTTTGGAATGAAAACTGTTATTCCTTCAATGATGGAAAAGCGATATGGGCGAATTCTTAATATTGCTTCTCTTGCAGCTCTGAGAGGACTTCCTAATCTTTTCTCATACAGCGCAGCAAAGGGCGGCGTCACAGCTATCACTCGGCAGGCAGCTACTGAATATGCCAGCTACGGCATCACCATCAACTCCATTGCTCCTGGAACAATCGACACCCCGATTCTCGCTGGGATCACTGACCAAATGCGTGCAGAATTCTCTGCTGCTCATGCCATTGCTCGACTGGGAACACCACGAGACGTTGCCCATATGGCAGCGTACTTAACGTCACCAGAAGCAGAATTCATCACCGGTCAAACTTTTCCTTGCGACGGTGGTTGGTCGACAAAATAAAAAGTGTGGGGCCTGACGGCCCCACTCTTTTTCTCACACCGCCCCACTAAGGGAATCACATTACGGAATTACTTGAGCAGTGCGTCTGGCCCTGATGTGAAGTCATACTTGAATGATGGATTGCCCGAAGATGATCCATCAAGATGAACCACGTGCGAAGAACTGCCGGCCCAACCAATGAAGTCGTTCACGGTGAGGTCACCGATACGCTCTGAGTTTGGATTTGCCTCAGCATGGTTTTGCAAGAGCACTTCTGTATCGCTTTCGAAAACACCAAGCGATTGGAAACCTTCTGGGCAGTCGCTGAATGGAGTGTGGAAAGAACCAGCTGCTTCGTATGAGAACATTCCTGTCTCAACACGGTTGTCGCCTTCGCGATATCCAAACCAGCCCTTTACTGTCCATGCCATTGCACGGCAAATATGGAAATGGGATGGAAAATCTGGTGCGCCTGGATCCATTTTGAAACCAAATGCAACGGTATTTGTTGGTGCGTGAACGGTCAGAACTTTAAAGTAAGAACCGTCTGCAACTTCCACCCAATCGATGTCATTGCTCTGCACGTCGGCAGTAATTTTTTCAAGCGATGTTACTATTGGCATTTGAACCCCCGTTGTTAGTTGACTATTGAAAACCCACGTTACCACAGCACCGTTTGGTTTGTGAAGGGGGTCACTTCAATTTTAATTGCCTGCTACCCGGCGATCCATTCCTACCCAATACGGCTCACGTAGAACCTTCCGTTGAACTTTCCCCACTGGGCTCTTCGGTAGCGGGTCAGTTTGGAAGAACACCTCAGCTGGCTTTTTGTATGAACCAAGGGCACTGGCACACATTTCTCTGATGTCATCTGCGGTGACAGCTGCATTTTCTCCTACTACACAGCAAGCAGCTGGGCTCTCCCCCCATTTTTCGTGAGGAATAGAGAAAACCGCAACTTCTATGACGTCAGGATGGCCCATAATCACATTCTCCAGCTCAGCAGGCCAAATATTGAAGCCGCCGGAAATAATCATGTCATCCTTGCGGTCGAGCACGTATAGGTACCCATTGCTATCGAGCTTTCCGATGTCTCCAGTAAGAACAAACCCATCTGGGGTCATGCGTTCTGCCGTTGCTTCAGGATTTTCCCAAAAACCCAACATCTGGCCATCGCAATGAATGGAGATCTCACCTTCCTCCCCGATGGGAAGGACCTTGGAGGAATCTTCAGGATCGCGGATCTCTAAATAAGCAAATGGCAATGCTCGCCCTGCTGACCGCAATGGGCTGGAGCCCTCCACAGTGGAAAACCATTCCTTCGGACCCATCATGCAAACGGGCAGAGCTTCTGTTTGCCCATAGCCCTGATATAGCACTTCTCCAAAGACTTCTCGACCCAAAAGTGCAGTCTCATCAGTAATTGGGGCTCCACCAATTTGAATCACCTTTAATGCAGAAAAATCGAGGCCCTGCGCCTTGGGGTGGCGAGCTACCGCATTCAGCATTGCCGGCACCATGAACATGAAGGACACCTTCTTGCTTGCCATGATCTCAAGTGTCTCAGAAGCATCAAAATGATCGAGTAGCAAATTAGTTCCACCCGACAACCATGTCGGCGTGTATAGGTAACCCGATCCATGCGAGATAGGGCCTACGTGCAGACATACTTCGCCTGCATCCATCGGAGGAAAGTTGTAGAACCAATCGCGTCCGGCATTCAACCACGAGCGATGTGTGTAAGCAACGCCCTTTGGTTTTCCGTTGTACCACCCGTATGACGAATGATGTACCAGTCATTTGGATTGATTTCCACCATCGGATCAACATCAGAGAAAGAGGAAAGCCATGTTTCATAGGAGGAATCACGTATCAAAACTTTTTCAAGCGATGGTAAACGCTCTGTCATGCCATCAAGTTCGGCTGCATACTTTTCTGCGACAACAACCATTTTGCAAGAAGTATGCCCAAGCATGTGTTCATGGCTTTCAATAGAATTACGCGCATATAACGGAACTCGTACTAGCCCAGCAATTGCTGCACCTGCGAAGAAATCTTGCGCCTCGATGCAGTTGTCTTCTAGAACTCCAACACGATCACCTGGTTGTAAACCCAATTCCAAAAGGGCATTAGCCATTCTGATTCCACGCACCCATGCTTCGGCGAAAGTCAACGAGCGCTCACCGTGAATGATGGCAGTCCTTTTGGCGTTATGCGAAGCAGCCTGCCTCATGAGGCCCGTAACGGTCATTCCACTTGTCATTTGATTACCTGTTCTCTTTTTAATTCACTTTGATCAGAAATATTTCTCGCACTAGATGAAGACTCTCTTGCATCTCGAGCAGCCAAGGTGCGGCGTGTGATTCTTGCCATCATTTCTCGATCTGAGCGATCTTCTAATAACTCAATAATTTCATCATCAGGACCATGTACATAGCAGGTCTTATGAATACCAAGATCCAATGGTGCTGATTTAGCGCGAAAGCCGGCGTTCACAACACGCATGTACATTTTATCGACATCATCAACTTCAAGCGCAATATGGGTCACGCCCTTATCGCTTGGCGAATAATCAATAGGAAGTGCGCGGCCTAAAGGGTGCGAATAACACCAGAGTTCAACAAGCGAGTCTCCAGCGGCAAGCATCACCACGCGGCCAACAGCATTTGTCATTCCCACCACTTCATCAAGTCCTGCATGACGATCGACATCAAAGTCCATCACTAGTTCAAGCCCAAGAACTCCGCAGTAAAACTCCAAAGACTTTTCCATATCACTCACGCTGATTCCAGAGTGATTGACTTTTTTGACCCCCATAAACACCCCCTCAGGATAACCAAACGATCGTTTCATTTCTCGGTGCCCTCAGTCAACCCATAGCCTAGAATAAGGAGAAAGAGGGGTCACCCATGCCACGTCCAAGTCGATGGAACGAAATCGTTGAAGCAGCCGCAGAAGCATTTCGCACTAACGGGTTTGCGGCAACCTCACTAGAAGACATCGCCTCGGCTGTCGGCATCTGGAAGGGCAGCCTCTACCACTACATCAATTCCAAAGAAGACCTCCTCATCGCCGTGGTTCGCGGTCCGGCAGAAGAGATTCTCAATCAATTAAAAGAACTATCTGAAACTGATTTACCCCCGACTGAGAAAATTAGACGCGCAACGCGCTCTCACGTCAAGGTGCTGGAAGGCAACTTCGTCTATGCATCGGTGTACTTGCAAGAAATTGCAGGTCGCCGAAAACTCCCTGAGTGGACAGCAATGGACCGCGAGTATCTCGACCTCCTTGAGTCAATTGTAAGAGAGGGAGTGGAAAGCGGAGAGTTTTCTGCCGTCACTAACCCGCGCATTGCCACTCTCGCTCTCATTGGTTCGCTCAACTGGCTTACACATTGGTACCGCCCAGGTGGACCACTGCATGCCGACGAAATTTCTGATCAATTCTGCGATCTCTTCCTCGGAGGTCTCATCATTCGCACACCGAGATCGACAAGCAAACCAAACCAAAAAGTGGCTACCACCGCATCAAAAACTAAAGCGGTTACCCCACGAAAAATCACATCACCAAAAACCACAAAACCGCGGGCGAAACGCACCGCCTAAATACTCGCTTCGATTGGAAGAACAACATGACTGACGTATGGATAATCGGTAGCTACAGCAGTGCATTTCGCAAGCGCCCCGACGACTCTTTGAAAACCATTGCGCGCGAGTCGTACCTTGGTGCACTGGGCGATGCAGCCTTCGAAAATGGCGACGACATTCAATCGGCATGGTTTGGTAATTGCCTCATGCATACATGGGGTCAAGGCGGTATTCGTGGCCAAGTGTGCTTCATGGAAATGATCGACGAAGGTCTCTTCCCACAACGTGTTCCCATTACCAACGTAGAAGGTGCATGTGCCACTGCTTCGATGGCGCTACAAGGTGCTGCAAAAGACATTCGCAGTGGTGAAGTACAAGTATCACTTGCCGTTGGCGTAGAGAAGATTTATCGGCCAGGCGCCGACACCAACCCTGCAGAGCGGCAAATCATGTTCGACTCGTACTACTCGGGTGTTGACAACTTCGACCTGCCACGACTCTTTGATGAGTATGAACGTGCTGCAGCATTTGCGCAATGTTCCTTCGACAAAGGTGAAGGACACACCATTTTCATGGAGACCTACGGCATTCAAGCAGCCGTTCACATGAAGCAGTTCGGCACTACACAACGACAAATTGCTATTGCTGCTGCAAAGAACCACAACTACGCGGTGCATAACCCCAAGGCCCAGTACCGCTTCCCCATGACTGTTGATGAAGTGATGAACGATCGCCCGGTTTCATTCCCACTCACTCGCGCTATGTGTGCACCCATTGGCGACGGCGGTGCTGCTGCTGTGTTGTGCAGTACCGACTACTTGAAATCTCTTCCTGCCGACGTGCAAGCGCGCGCAATTAAATTGAAAGCAACAGCACTTACTGGTGGCAAATACCGCAGTCTCGATGAACCGTCGCTCTCGTATCATGCAGCGCGTAAGGCCTACGCCGTTGCTGGCATTTCACCGAGCGATATAGACGTTGCTGAAGTGCACGATGCAACGGCATTTTGCGAGATCTACCAATCGGAAATGCTCGGCTTTTGCGAAATTGGCAAGGGCGGCGTGTTTGTGGAATCGGGTGCAACTGGCCCAAGCGGAGCCGTGCCTATCAATACCTCGGGCGGGCTGGTATCGAAGGGCCACCCTGTTGGGGCAACTGGTTTGTCGATGGTTTATGAGTTAGTCACGCAACTACGTGGCGAAGCTGGCGAGCGCCAAGTTCCGAATGCCCGCATTGGACTTGCAGAAAATGGTGGCGGTGTTGTGGGCCTCGAAGAAGCCGCCTGCGCAATCACCATTTTGGAACGCCGCGACTAGCTAGTTAGTGGGAGGCCCTTCTGGAGCCGTTACAGGGGTGAATTGCCCAGATTCGCCCCCAAGGCACGGGAACCACTAATTTCTGTACACGGCATGTTTTCAGCGGCCATTTTCACTACATTCCACATCTACTACGGGGGACATCATGTTTAATTTCACGGGAAAGACAGTGCTCATTACCGGCGCTTCCTACGGCCTTGGCGCAAGCTTTGCTGAAGGCTTTGCAGCAGCTGGCGCCAACTTGGTGCTCACCGCACGCTCGACAGACCTTCTTG
>JABMMV010000145.1 GCA_013205145.1 bacterium | reverse complement strand
GGTCATAACAACTTCTTCGAAGAAGTTGCGAAGTTCCGTGCTTCACGTCGCATGTGGTACAAAATTATGGGCGAGCGCTTTGGTGCAAAGAAAGAGTCGAGCAAGTTGTTGCGCTTCCACACACAAACTGGTGGTAGCACGCTCACCGCTCAACAACCGCTCAACAACATTGTGCGTGTTGCTGTACAAAGCCTTGCAGCAGTTCTGGGTGGAACTCAGAGCTTGCACACCAATGGTTACGATGAAGCACTGAGCTTGCCAACAGAAGAAGCAGCACGTATTGCTCTTCGCACTCAGCAGATTATTGGCTATGAAAGTGGAGTAGTCGATACACCCGACCCACTTGCTGGTTCATACTTTATTGAAAACCTCACCGATGAGGTAGAGCGTTTGGCATGGGAATACATCGCACGCATCGACGAGATGGGTGGGGCAGTAGATGGCATTGAAGCTGGATTCCAGCAAGATGAAATTGAACAGGCTGCTTACGACTATGCACGTTCTATTGACAACGATGAGCGCGTCATTGTGGGTGTGAACAAGTTCAACATTGGGCAAGAACCAGAGCCAAAGGTTTTCCCTATTGACCCACAATTGCAGGTGAACCAAATTGCAAGCCTGAAGAAGTTCAAGGCCGACCGCGATCAGGCTCTTGTTGCTGCCAAATTGGAAGAGTTGAAAACCGCTGCGCGCGGTACAGACAACTTGCTGTACCCCATGAAAGAAGCACTACGTGCACACGCAACCTTGGGCGAAGTGAGCGATGCTCTGCGCGAAATCTTTGGTACCTACCAGCCAGGGCGCTAAGCCCAGTTACAACCAATTCACCTGAGCTGTGGGCCTGCCGGGTGACTCAATAACTCCATTGGGGTAACCCACATAAATGAGCCCCATTACTTCCGTGGTAGTGGGGAACTGGCACACAGTGTTCATGGCGTCGTTGGCGCCTTTGGGTGGTGAACCCCACAATGTGGCAAGGCCGTGTGTTTCGGCGCCGAGCAGAAGGTTTTGAATTCCGGCAGCAACGGCGTAACGGTTTTCTGCGGTGCGCTGTTCAGAGTCGCCAGGTGCGGCACCAACAGCAATAACAATGGGAGAGCGTAAGTATTTTGACCGAGCTTTGGTGACCTTGAAATCTTCTTCGCCTTGAGCAGCCATTACTAAAGAAATGGCTTCACCTAGCTCGCGGCGTGTATCGCCCGAGAGAACGGAAATGTGCCATGGCCAGGTGCGCTTATGATTGGGTGCCCAGGTGAGCAACTCACACAACTCTTCAACAATGTTGTGTGGTACTTCACGTTGTGCGTCGATGAGCAAACTACTGCGTCGCGCGCGAATGAGTTGAACAAGGTCTTGTGGAGTCATCGTTAGTTCTTGTGAAGAGCAGCGTTGAGGCCACCCCAAGTTCCTTCGCGCTGAGATGCTTCAACGGCGCCATTAGTGCTGTTGCGGCGATACAACAAGTTGTGGGCGCCCGACAGCGCACGAGCCTTCACGACTTCGCCATCGGGAAGGCGCACAAGGGTTCCGCCAGTTACATAGAGGCCAGCTTCAATAATGCAGTTGTCGCCAAGTGAAATACCAAGGCCCGAGTTGGCGCCCAGCAAGCAGCGTTCGCCCACAGAGATGACTTCTTTGCCGCCACCCGAAAGCGTGCCCATGATGGATGCACCGCCACCAATGTCGGAGCCATCGCCCACACAAACACCAGCAGAAATGCGACCTTCCACCATGGAGGCGCCAAGTGTTCCGGCGTTGAAGTTGCAAAAGCCTTCGTGCATCACGGTGGTGCCTGCAGCTAAGTGAGCACCCAAGCGCACGCGGCTGGCATCGGCAATGCGTACGCCCGATGGCACCACGTAGTCGGTCATGCGAGGGAACTTGTCGACACCATTCACCACCAGGTAGTCGCCACGTTGTGCGAAGTTCCACGTGATGCTTTCGAGCTGGTCGAGGGCAACTGGGCCGCGGCTGGTCCATGCAACGTTGGCGAGTAGGCCAAAAGCGCCGTCGAGGTTGAGCGTGCGTGGCAATGCCATGCGATGCGACAACAAGTGCAAGCGCAAGTAGACATCGCTAGCACTGGTGGGTGCTGCGGTGGTGTCAACAAGCAGTTCTACTGGTTGAAAGGCAACACCGCGTTCGGGGTCGCCTGGTGCGGCGGCGGCAATGCTGCTGCGCGGTGCGTCGCCAGGTATGGCATCGGCAAAACCAAGTGCACGGAAACGAGTGTCGAGAACGGTGCCATCGGCGGCAACAGTTGCGAGGCCAACGCCCCAAGCGGAAGTGGTCATAGGTGAACCTTTCTGGTGTTATTCAAAAACTTCAGGGCGAAGTGTGGGGAACAAGATGATGTCGCGAATGGTGGGAACGCCTGCAATGAGCATGGTGAGACGGTCCATGCCAATGCCGAGGCCGCCTGTTGGTGGCATACCGAACTCGAGGGCACGTAAATAGTCTTCGTCAACGGTGCCTGCTTCGGCGTTGCCTGCTTCTTTGGCTTTTTGTTCGTCTTCAAAGCGCAAGCGTTGTTCAATGGGGTCGTTGAGTTCGCTGTAGCCGTTGGCAAGTTCGCGGCCGCCAACAAACAACTCGAAGCGCTCGGTAAGGAACGGGTCGTTGCGGTCGACGCGAGCAAGCGGGCTAATTTCCACGGGGTGGCCCGTCACAAAAGTTGGTGCCATGAGTTCGTGTTCGGCGAGTGCTTCAAACATCTCTTCAATAATTTTGCCGGTACCCCATTGTTGTTGCACATGAACATTGTGTTTTGCGGCGAGTGCACGCAATTCTTCAAGGTCCATTGATGGGTGAACTGCAACGCCGGTCTTTTCAGCAACGAGGTCAATCATGCGTACGCGACGGAAAGGTTCGGCTAGGTCTGTAGTGGTTCCATTGATGTCGACAATGGTGGTGCCAATGGCATCGAGAGAAGCAGCAACAAAGAGTTCTTCGGTAATGGCCATGACGTCGCTGTAGTCGCCAAATGCTTGGTAGAGCTCCATCATGGTGAACTCGGGGTTGTGGCGAGTAGAGATGCCTTCGTTGCGAAACACGCGGCCAATTTCATACACGCGTTCCATGCCGCCAACAATGAGGCGCTTGAGGTGTAGTTCCAATGCAATGCGCAAAAAGAGCGGCATGTCGAGTGCGTTGTGATGTGTGTTGAATGGGCGAGCGTGCGCGCCGCCAGCTTCAGCGTGAAGAACAGGAGTTTCTACTTCAATGAAGCTTTTTGCAGAAAGTGTTTTGCGGAACGAGGCAATAATTGCGTGGCGAATGGCAAAGGCACGGCGAGCTTCGTCGTTGGAAATGAGGTCGGCGTAGCGCTGGCGGTAGCGAGTATCGGGGTCAGTAAGGCCGTGCCATTTGTCGGGCAGCGGGCGTACCGCCTTGGCAAGCAACACGAG
>JABMMV010000144.1 GCA_013205145.1 bacterium | reverse complement strand
GGCCAGTGGTGTGCGTACGGTTTTGGTGTGCTGCACCGGCGGCGAAGAAGGCGATATTAATAACCCTGGCCTCAAAGAACCGGGGCAACCGTTTCACGATGTGAGCCCCGAACGTGAGCGTGAGCTGTTGGCGCAAATGCGGCCACTCGAACTAGATGAGTCGGCAAAAGCTATTGGCTTTCATGCAGTGCACATGTTGGGTTATCGCGACTCAGGAATGTTGGGCAGCGAGGCCAATAAAAACCCCGAGTGTTTCCACATGGCAACAAACGACGATGCAACAGAGCGGCTTGTGCGCCTTATTCGTTTAGAAAAACCGCAAGTCATCATTACGTACAACGACGATCAGTCGTCATACCCGCACCCCGACCACATCAAAGTTCACGATATTTCATTGCTCGCTTTTCATCGTGCCGGCGACCCCATGTGGTACCCCGATGCGGGTCCGGTATGGCAACCAGCGAAAATGTATTACACCATTTGGTCGAAGTCGCGTCTTGTTGCAATGCACGAATCAATGTTGAAACTTCGTGGCAAGTCGCCATTCGATGACAAATGGTTAAACCGCGCCAACCAGGACTACCGCATTACAACGAAGCTCAATATTGGTGAGTTCATGTACGCGCGCTCTGCCGCATTGCGCGCGCATGCCACGCAAATTGACCCCAACGAAATGTTTTGGTTTGGTTTGTCCGATGCGGAACTTGTTGAGGTGTACCCCTGGGACGACTGGGTGCTGGCACGCAGCATTGTAGATGGCCCGCAACAAGGAACTTTTGAAGACGATCTGTTTGCCGGAGTACGCAACGGCGAAGCATCACTTTTTTCCACTGCCCCATTAGAGAGGTTGCCATGACATCTTCCATTCAATATCGCATTGCGAAAGCAAAAAAAGAAGAACTTGTAGAAGGCCCCGACGACGCTGCAGTAGTGGTTGCTGTGGGTGCCGGCGATATTGCGCTTGACCCCAATGTTGCTTACATGACGGGCAAGTTGAAAGCAGTTGGCGATACTGGGGTTCTTATTCGGGCATTGGCAAGTGGAGAAATTGCAACGGCGCTTACAGCGCTCGCATCGCGTCTCTAAGTTGGCGGTAGCCAATCATGACGGCACCACTTTTTTCAATAGCTTCGCGCAGCGTGGGGTCATTCACCACAAAGTTGTGATCTTCAATCCAGCCCAAGGTGCTGTCGCCAAGTGCGCGCACTTCAGGAGTATCAACTGCTGGTTGCACATGTATTTCTGTAATGCCGGGGTGCAAGTTATTGAGATCGCCTAAAACGCGTTCGCGGCTTCCGGCACGCCAGGTGTGGTTGAAGAAATCGGGAAACGCAATGCCTTCGTTGTGGGCAAGTGTGCGAAACGGGAAACCTGCGTCGGACTCAGAAATAGTGGACGGCAAACGAATGGGAAGTTTGAATTCAAAAGCCATGTCGAGATAAATATCGAAAAACTCTGGTCGCAAAGTAATGGCAGTGAGGTGAGGTGTGAGGTGAGTGACATCAATTCCCCACGCAATGGCGCGTTCAATTTGTACGCGACATTCGCGACGCACTTCCGATAAGTCGGCATGTTCCCAAAGGTCTTCAATGGCGCTGGGAAAACCACCATCGCCCGACAAAAGAGAAGGGGCATGAGTGATAGGGCCCCAGCGATAGTTTTCGTGTTCGGCATTGAGCGTGAGGTGTACGCCAATGTCTTCACCGCGATACATAATGGCGGCGTGACGCGCCCATGGTGCAGGCACCATGAGTGATGCACATGTTGCTACGCCTTTGCGCAAGGCCTCGTACACGCCAAGGTTTGCACCGTGACATGAGCCCAGGTCGTCGCACGACAAGATGACTGCTTTCGCATCGCTCGCCAAGCCGAGGCGCTCTAAGAGCTGTGGGTTATTGGCGATTGCGGTCATGTTCTACACGCTAGCCGTGACAAGCACCCCACAGCCCGCGTTGGGCTTGCCGCGCAGCAAATGCTGCATCTACAAACTCTTGGCGGTGAGCGCTATTGGGCTCAATGTTGAGTGGTACGCCATAGCCGAGGCGCACAAGTTCTAAGTTGACGAAGTAATTGTCGGCACTGCGATACACATATGCCAATAGGCGGTTGTAGTAGTCGCGTGCTTCTGCATCGCGCACCACATGCACCTTTGTTCCTGGTGGCAAGAGGTGCTTAGTGAATGCTGAGGCTTCGGGGCCGTAGCAACCCACGGGTTTGGAGGGGTGCACGGTTTCAGGAGTATCAACTCCAATGAGACGAATTTTCTCACGTTGCCCATTCATGCGCACTTCCACGGTGTCGCCATCGGCAACACTCACAATGACGCCGTCTCCCGATGGTGCTGAGTGCTTGCTACAGGCCGACAGACCAACAACGGCTGTCAGCAAAAAAAGGGCGCAACGCTTGAGGTTCAGAGTCGTTCGATGAGTGTGCCTGTGCCTAAGCCG
>JABMMV010000143.1 GCA_013205145.1 bacterium | reverse complement strand
GCACTGGAGTCTTCAATGGTTGCGCTAATGCGACCAGGAGCCTTCTCTGCAATTTCTGCCATCTGAAAATTATTAACGAACGCTAAGAGTTCATTAGGAATGAATGCCGTGAAATACGCCGGGTTCAAATAACGATTCCCTTCGGCGGTTAAACCAGCGGAAGGGAAATCTGTTGGTACGTAATGCGGGCCGTATGCAGGCAACCCTAAAGATTTCGTCACCAAATTCATTTCGGGTTTCACATCAAGCACCACAGTGTTACTTGCAACCCATAATCCCTGTGACCGCGCCAAGCTAGGACTGACAGCGGGCATTCCTGGTGCGAGAACTGGTTCCACTTCTTGATAGGTAGACGGAATCGCTGTGATGATGCCAGACAGCCTCCGCAAAAATGCAGTGTCGGCTTCGCATGTTGCATCCCACTTCACAGCCCTACACGCATCCCATTTTGAGGTATCCATAATGGTGACGAATGGTTCAGATGTGGCAGAAAGAGTAAGCGTGTAATAGCCATCGGCACCTTGTGCAATAGCAAATGGGCTGTCGCCAACGGGTTTGCCTTTAATGGTCATGGAGTGCGGCTTGTAGGTACCTGTGCGAACAACAAGTTGATACTTGCCATCAGGTATTCCCGTTTTAGTTTTCGTTCCGCCCGCGACGAGCGTTTCAAAAGCAGGGTCACTGAACTCGAAGCTGAGTGCCGCCAAACCCATTTTTCCGTACAAGTTATTGTTCAAACTATTCAAACTCACTAATGCAGAAGTATTGGGGTGCAGTGCAAGGGTAGACCCCATCGCAGGAACTGCGTCGGCAATAGTTTGTGCAGTGGAGGAGCCAGAGGGGGTGAACTCCAATTTCTCCACGCAAAATTCCTCGGATGCTGTGGTGCAGTCGGGCCACCACGGGCCAACGGCGGGCTCGTTGAGCGCACTCACCATTTGCTGAGATCCGCTCGTCACGACGAGCACCGTCAGTAGTGCAACTAACGCAATCACAAATCGTGGAATCTTCACTGTGAACTCGTTTCCCCTGTGGTGTTCACACAGTAGCGCAGGAATATCTCGGCGCGAATTGTTGCAATAAACGATACATACGGCGCCGAGAACACTTTATGCAGAGAACACTTGGTTAGGGGGCAGAGGTTGCAGGTGCAGGTGCAGGGGCAACAGTTGTTGGTGCTGCAACAGCTTTACCCACGGTGAGTTTTACAACCGTTGCTGGGTCGACCATCGACTTGTATGGCACACCTTGCGAAATGACTTTGCCATCGTTCAATGAACCAGCAGGCACGTCGACATATGCAACTTCAACACCAAGACCACGAGTATTCAACGACACGCGAGCTTCACCTTCAGTGCGGCCTTCTACATCGGGCACTTCAACTTGTTGTGGGCCACTTGAAACATAAACGGTAATGGCAGCACCCGCTTCAATGGGTCCGCCAATTGCAGGGTCGGTGCGAACAACACGACCCTTTGCCACATCAACACTCACTTCGTTTTGTACAGACACAATGAAGTTGTACGGAGTCGACTTCAACAACTGTGTTGCTGCATCGGCGGTTTGGCCTTCAATGCTTGGCACAGTTACTTGCCCCGCACCACCCGACACCACCACTTTCACAGCAGAACCTGCAGGTACTTCAGCATTAGCACCTGGGTCTTGTGAAATAATTTGATTCGCCGGAATAGTGGGGTCGTTGCGCACTTCAGAAACCGTGAGTTGTAAACCCTTCGACAACAACAACGCCGTTGCATCTTTCACCGACAACCCTTGAATAGATGGCACCGCTACAGGCGCTTTTTTCGGGTTATACGTAATGGTCACGTTGTCGCCTTTACGCATCACCACATCGGGCAATGGGTCTTGGCCATACACCACGTCGTCACCCACGCCATCTTTCGCAACAGGGTTCGGCACAGGGTTGAGGCCAAGGTCGAGCAATACTTTGCTGGCATCAGACAACGTGAGGTTCACCACGTTCGGCAATTTCATATCGCTCGATGAGTTGTTGGTTGTAAGCGAACTGAACAACGCGAACGCGCCACCAAGCAATGCAATAACAGCAATGAATGCAGCAACGATGTACAAGCCAGCCTTGCGCGGTGGCTCATCGTCGTACGGTGGAAGATACGTGCCGCCAGTAGCAGCGCCTCCACCAGTTGCCGGCATCACTTGTGTGCCACCAGCACCAACAATGGGCATGGCCTGCGTGGTTGCCGCGTCGCCAGTGGGGTAATTCGCAGCGCCACCTGTTGGAGTTTGTGCCATCACCGTGGTGGCGCCAGCAACACTGCCACCCAATGCTTCAATGAGTGCGCCCACATCGGCACCTTCGCGGAAACGGCGCAGGTCGTCGCGCACCGCATCGGCACTTTGGTAACGCACAGAAGCATCTTTTGCTAAGCACTTGGCCACAATGGCTTCAAAGCTGCGCGGAATATCGAGAACAATGTGATTCAACGGCTGTGGAAAATCGTGCACTTGTTTATACGCAACAGAAACAGCATTGTCACCAGTGAACGGGGGAGTGCCCGCCACCATTTCGTACAGCACAATGCCCAGTGAATACACATCGCTGCGCGGGTCGGGTTGGCCACCTTGTGCTTG
>JABMMV010000142.1 GCA_013205145.1 bacterium | reverse complement strand
TTCTAGCCAGGGGGGTTTAAGCCCCCCGCGTCTGCCTGTTCCGCCACCCGGACGCCGCCTTTAGGCTACGCGCTGAGGAGCCGAGATTGCACGAGAAAAAGCAACGGGTGTTGCGCAGGACTGCAAAAGTTGCTCTACTTCTTCCCATAATGCTGTTCGCAACGTGCATGACTCGACAAGCGAGAGGTCGTTGAGCACGACGATGCCTTCAATCATGTCGGCAAGAACCCCGGCGAGTGGACGACCCTTAATGGCCACGGCAACAACACCGCCACCTTGGCGACGGCGAATGGTGCGCTGAACCCCAACGACACGTGGCGGGCTACGAAAACCTGGGGCAATCAGACCGCACCGCCCGGCCACAGCACCAAGCAACTGAGCTGCAGTGGTGAAAGTGGCGGTATCGGACATACATGCATCATGACAGCAGGGTGTCACAGCAATTCTCTAGTGTTGCGCCGTGAGCGACGCACCACATAACCCCATTCAGACCATGGTGCTCAATGTGCTTGCCAAACGCGGCGACTTTGTACCCAGTTCTCCCGAGTTAGCAACAGAAGTAGAAGAGCATCTCTGCGATGCGCTCTCCCCCATTGCAGAGCACTACAGCTCAAGCAACCCGCTGTGGGTCACTAAGCATGCCCTCAGCACCGTGCACGGGTGCGAAGCACACCACGTTGCCTCGCGCGACGCTTTTGCCTGGACCATTGCATCGGTCCGCGGCACAGTTACACACAAGGCCATTGAAATTCTCATTAATTCACGTACATCTCGCAGCCCTGGTGAATACGTCGACGATGCACTCGATCGTATTGTTGAATCAGAACGCGGAACAGCGTCTGACTTCATTGCTTCATTGTCACCGGGCGAACAAGCAGACCTGCGTTCACAAGTAGTCGACCTCGTTACCAAGTACGAAGACTCGTTTCCCAAGTTAGAAATGCGTTGGCGCCCTGTGGTGGAAAGCAATGCAAAAGTAGAGCTCTTCGGTGGTGCAGTTGTTATGAGCACACGCGCCGACTTAGTAATTGGCGCCCCAGGCAGCAAGGTCATCATCGACATCAAGTCGAGCCGCATTATGGCTTCACATCGTGAAGACTTGCGCTTCTACTCACTGGTCGAAACACTGCGCTCACGCCAATCTCCACGGCTCACGGCAACATTTTCCTTAGAGACACAACGCATCGATGCTGAAGACGTTTCACTATCTACTCTCAGCGTTGCCGTGCATCGCTTGGTTCAAGGCGCACAACTCTTGCACGAACTCGACCAAGAAAAGCGAGCCCCTACGCGTCGTAGCGGCAGCACGTGCTATTGGTGTCCACTCGCCGCCAACTGCAGCGAAGGCCAAAAGTTTTTAACTGGCGACCGCGACGCCTGAATCCATGACGGCAAAAGGAACACCAAGCGCCGCACCACTGCGGGCACTAGCAATTCTTCTTCCTGGTTGTGTTGCAGGTTTTGGTGTTCCCAAAATATCTGGGCCGAGAAATGCACTCAATGCATCTACATCGCTCACATTCACCACGAAACCCCAGAGATGTGTTTTTTCTACTTGCTCTGTTGCGCTCACCACTTCCACAACAACTGAACCCAGCTTGTGAAAAGCCTGTTGCATTCCGGAACCTGCGTCGCGAATGCGTTTTACGGGCGCACCGGTTGCCGCTTCAATTGCAGCACACGTCACATCGAGTGAGTTTGTACGCACCACCACGTGGTCGACTCCTAAGCAACCAACGTTGCCGGGTTTAAGTGGCAACTCAAGGTCGTTGGCACTGCGGGCAGTAAGAACGCCGTCAATGGTTTCGGTATTCACCTCGGTCATTTCCCATGACACCATTCCGGCTGGCAGAGTGCTGTCAACGACAAGCACAACATCGCCAAGCGAGAATCGTGATTCAGATGGGGTCGCCGACAAAAGATGGAAGCCAAAAACTTCCCAAGGTTCCGGGGCACCGCCCACCACCAACGCGGTGATGAGGCTCATTGAAACAGACTCGAGTTAGCCGCGGCCCATGTTGGGACGCTTGCCGTGGTTTGCTTTTGAACGGCGGAGCTTTGCCTTGCGCTTTTTAGTCTTCTTTGACATAGGTTCGCAGACTATCGGTGAAATTAGCCTTTTCGCCACCGGGCTCGGCCATCGGCATAGGCAGCCCCCGTGGCGCTCGTGGTGGCACAGAGGTAAGAAACTTTGCTTTCCGCAATTCCTTGAGCGCCAATGGGGGTACAAAAGGCACCTGGGCTCACGTATTTCACCGTGCTTGGAGCGGAGGTTGTCACACTCGAAACAGTGCTCGGTATCGACGTGGCCACTGAGGATCCTCCACAACCCTCAACAATTTTTTTAACCCGACCATATTCACTTTGATCCATCGATAATTTCCAACGGGCCTTTACAGAAACCCAATCGGAAATATACGTGCAGTGATACGACGCAAGTGGCGGCAACCAATTGCTGGGGTCTTTATCAGACTTCGACTGGTTCACCGAGTCGGTGACCGCAAGCAGAGTGCGTGCATCACTGAGGTCGTTGGCGAACAACGTGCGTTGTGCAGTGGTCCAGGCCCATGCGCCAGAGTCCCATGCTTCTTTGAGCGCAACAACATGGTCAATATCTATATTGCTCTTGTCACTCCACCGTGCTCCGTCGTATGGCGACAACCAATCGCCAGCAACAACCTCGCAACCAAACGGATCAACCTGCACCTTTGTCAGACTGTCGCGAATGAGAACTTCTTCGCGAGTATCGCAACTATCGCCATCGAGATCTTTCCAATGTGGGAACAGTTCGCGCACATAGCCACTGGTGTGCTCATTTTCCACAACGATGCTTGCTAGTAGTGCCGCCGTTGAGCCTTCTACTGCTGGCGCTACTCCACCTGTGGTGGTTGATGTATTTGAACGCGGTGTTGAAGTGGAGGTAGTTGACGAAGTGGATGTTGTTGAAGTAGTTCCGCAACCTTGCAAGAGTTTCTTGGTGCGACCGTACTCACTTTGGTCCATGGAAAGCTTCCATTGCACTTTTACTGCTACCCAGTTTGCGAGGTAGGCGCAGCGGTAGGAAACAAGAGGCGGCAAGTAGTTGCTGGGGTCTTTTTCACCCTTTTTTGCATTTTCACTTTTGGTCGCCACATTCAATGTGATGCGATTTCCCAGATCATTTGCATAGTCACTGCGTTGTGCAGCGCTCCATGCCCAACCACCGGAGTCCCATACTTCTTTCAAGGAAACCAAATGATCAATTTGCACATCGCGGCCGAGCAACCATGTGCGACCGTCATAAGCAGACAACCATTTGCCAGAAGCTACCGTGCAACGAGTGCCCGATTTCTTCACCGGCAGCAAACTGTCACGTTCTAAAACTTCTGCACGGGTGTTACAACCATCTTTATCGAGGTCTTTGTTTTCACTAAACAACGAGCGGCTGTAACCGCCTTTATGTTCATTTGCAACAACAACTTGGGTGAGGCCCTCTAAAGGAGGAACCGTTACTACAGGCTGCGAGCTTGCACTTACATTTTCCGAAGTAGAGGAGCACGACAACACCACAATTGCTGCTACCCCATGTACAACAACACGCCATTTCATTTATGCAACAGCAGTTTCTCTCATTTCAATGAAAATACACTCTCCCGGGCACATCTCGGCCGACTCCACCACTACCTGGTGATGTTTGAGTGGCACCCACGCCAAACTTCCACCGCTCCCCGGATCATTGAGCGGACGTGACTCTTCTGCAACATAGGCAATGCCATCTTCAAGTTGCACAAAAACATCTGGGCAGTGGTCGACACACAGCCCATCGCCGGTACAAAGGTCTTGATCAATCCACACGTGCACGAAGAAATAAACTACACGTAATACACACGAGACGCTCTACCCTAATGAAGTGAAACTCAACGTACCCATAGCCCCCCGCCAGGAACACGTTTGGAAGCGCCCCACTGGCGATATTCAAGACCCGTGGGCTTGGTTGCGCAATAAAAATGACCCCAACACCATTGCCTACCTTGAAGAAGAAAATGCATATGCAAACCAGTGGTTTGCACAAAGTGAGCCAAGCATCAACACTCTCTTTGAGGAAATTAAAAGTCGTGTTCAAGAAACCGATATGTCGGTGCCCACCCAACACGGACCATGGTGGTACGTCTCAAAAACTATTGAGGGCATGGCATATGCCGTACATTGCCGCGGCCTCACAAAAGAAACTGCCGCAGAGCACATTATTCTCGATGAGAACCTAGAAGCTGGCGAAGAAGAATACTTTTCACTCGGGGTAGCTGAAATGAGTTCAGACCATTCGCTCTTGGCATGGTCGTACGACACCGATGGCAGCGAGCAATACACCATGCGCATTCGTCATCTTGCTGACGGCACAGAACTTCCCGACACCTTGCACGACACGTCTTATGGTGGTGCCGCTTTTAGCGCCAATAATAAATACCTGTTTTATGTAGTAAACGATGAAGCCCTGCGACCCTTTTGCGTCATGCGTCACCGTATGGGCGAACCACAAAGTACTGATGTTGTGGTTTACGAAGACCTTGACGAACGATTCTTTGTGGGCCTTGGCCTCACGCGTTCCAGTAACTACATCATCATCGAGTCATCGTGTCGCACCACGAGTGAAGCACACATCATTGATGCACAAAACCCACTCTCTGAACCAACATGTGCACGCCCTCGTGAAGAAGGCCTTGAATACAGCATCGACGACTGGGGAACTTCATTTGTTGTTCTCACAAACCTCGATGCCGAAGACTTTTGCGTGTATACCGCGCCTCACATTGCCCCGGGGAACTGGTCATTACTCATTGAACATATTTCTGGGCGACGCATTACCGATATTGACCCATTTCAAAAGTTTCTTGTTGTATATGAATGGCAAGATGCACAGCCTCATATTCGCCTCGTCTTTCCCGACACTTCACAGCACGTCATGGCCGTTCTCAATGAGCCACACGATGTTGAACTCGACAGCAACCCAGAGTGGACCACGCATACTTTGCGCATTCAATATCAGTCGCTCATTGCGCCCAATACGGTTGCTGAATACGATGTTTTAGAGAAGTCTTTACGTACCTTGAAACAAACCGTTGTGCCCAATGTTGACTTATCGCAATACGTGGCAACGCGCGAATGGGCAACCTCACACGACGGAACACGCGTACCGGTCGACATCGTTCGCCATCGCAACACACTTCAAGATGGTTCTGCGCCTGCGGTTCTCTATGGCTACGGAAGCTATGAAATTTCCATTGCACCGCGTTTCTCTGTTACACGCTTTTCACTGCTCGACAGAGGTTGGGTGTGGGCCATTACCCACCCACGCGGAGGCGGCGAAATGGGGCGACGCTGGTATCTCGGTGGTCAATTGCTCACTAAGCGCAATACATTTCTCGACACCGTTGCGAGCGCCGAGCATTTAGTCACGAATCAGTGGGCACGCACAGGTGGCATCGCACTATACGGAGGCAGTGCAGGTGGTCTACTTGTTGGCGCATGCATCAATATGGCGCCCACCGTGTTTGGGGCGGCAGTTGCTGCGGTTCCATTTGTTGATGTGGTGAGCACCATGAGTGACCCCACGCTTCCGCTCACTGTTACTGAATGGGAAGAATGGGGCGATCCGCGCAGCGAACCATGGGCTTCATACATGTTGTCGTACTCGCCTTACGACAATGTTGAAAATAAAAAGTATCCGCCGCTCTACGTAACAGCGGGGTTAAATGACCCTCGCGTGAGTTACCACGAACCAGCCAAGTGGGTTGCAAAATTACGGTCAATGCAAAACAATACGAGCGATATCTTTTTCCGTTGCGAGATGGGTGCTGGTCACGGTGGACCATCGGGGCGTTACGAGCATTGGCGAGATGAAGCACACACCATTGCATTCATGCTGCAACAACTACCAACACACTCAAAATAAGAAAAACCACATTTCTCCACACGTGATTCATTGACAACGGCGCACGCGATACCGCGCCAAAACACCTGCATGCTGGCCGCTCGCCACGGCGCAACAATTGAATAATGCGCACCGTGAAGCCGCCCAGCAATACACATGCAGCGACTCCCGTTACAACAAGAGCCACTTGTGCAATAAGCAGAGCCCCGAGCGCCACTTCACACCAAGGTAAAGCCCATTTCACCGCAGCATCTATGTATGTACGACCGGTAGAAAATGGCGTGCTGGCAATACTCCATTCTTTCCCCTGTGCAAGTTTGCTCACACCAGCCCATACGAACATCAGCCCAAGAGCCACGCTCACGAGCACGCGCAGTACATTCACTCGGGGAATGCAACCTCTACAACTTTGCCCCGGTAAAACGCCATGGCATGCGGCGAGACATCCGTAGGAGTGTGGAGATGCGTTACATGCCCCACCACGAAGTAGTGGTCACCGTATAGAACATCCGAGTGGAGATCGCAGTCAATATGGGCAAGCGAACCCGCAATAGCTGGCGCACCATTCAATGAAGGCGCCCATTCAATGCCGGCAAAGCGGTCGTCAGACTCTTTTGCGAATCTCCAGCACACTTCTGCTTGGTTCTCTGCCAACACATTGACGCAGAACTTTCCTGTTTCTTTAAGAGAGTTCCATGTTTTCGACTGAGTGCCAGGAAGAAAACCAACCAATGGTGGTTCGAGAGACACCGATACAAATGAGCCAATGGTGATTCCCTGTGGCGTGCCGTCGGAGTCAATTCCTGTTACTACAACAACACTTGTTGGAACATGGCCAAGTACGTCACGGAATTGTCGAGAGTCAAAAGCAGTCACGGCCACATCGTAACAATTTCGCCGAGGCAAAGATCTATATAGAAAAGTTTAAGCCCTCAGACGCAATGAATACGTTGCATCCAGCCGACGCTCCAACAGCTGCTAAACATGCGGCCGACGCATCTAGAGCATCATCGGATCGCGAAGGGTCGTGGTGGAAGAGCGCCAGGTTCTTCACCCCATGAGAGGTTGCCACCCACACTGCGTATTCCGCCGTGCAATGGCCCCACGTTGATTTCACAGCAAACTCTTGCGGCGTGAATTGCGAATCGTGAATAAGCAGGTCTACACCTTCTACTAACTCACGCGCACCATCGCTAATGCCATGTGAGCCATCGGTGGGCTGTTGATGATCAGACAAATAGGCAATGGATTTGCCATTGAGTTCAATGCGAAAACCCAATGTTGCCCCCACATGAGGAATAGCACGAGCTTTCACATGAACATCGTCAATCATGAAATCGGAATTAGGAGTATCGACAAAAGAAACAGTTCCCGGAATATGAGACAACCCCACCGGGAAAAGTGGAGGGCTAACCAATTTGTCGAATACCGCTTTCAACGACATGCCATCTTCTTGCACTGGTCCACGAACAGTGAGAACTGTTTCTTTATTCAACAACGGCGCAAAAAAAGGAAGTCCTTGCGTGTGGTCAAAGTGCGAATGAGTTAAAAGACAGGTGCCCACAAACTTGGTGTCGCGTGTCAGACATTCTTTTCCGAAATAGCGCAAGCCCGTTCCAAGGTCGAACAAGATGGGCTGACTGCGGGGGGTGAGCACCGAAACACACGAGGTATTGCCGCCATAGCGAATGATGTCGTCTCCATGGCAAGGTGTTGAGCCGCGAACGCCATGAAATGTGACCGAGAACGTCGTCTCAGAACCTGTGTTGTGCCCCCGCATAAGTGATGACGCTACGCCTCTTTGCTCAAAGGTGTAAATGTTGACCAGCGTGACGTTAGTCGCAAGGCCTCGCGCAGCGACTACCGTTCACTTATGGGCAACATCACACCTCGCACTCAAGAGGTCTCGGCCAACGGCATCGACTTCCACTATCTGACCTTGGGGAGTGGTCCTTTAGCCCTTTGCCTACACGGCTTCCCCGACACAGCCCACTCGTGGATTCCCACAATGAGCCACATCGCCGATGCCGGCTTTACTGCAGTGGCTCCTTTGATGCGCGGCTACGCACCCACATCACTCGCTTCCGATGGGTGTTACCAAACTGCCGCACTTGCTCATGATGCCGTTGCACTTCACGAAGCGCTCGGCGGCTCAGACGATGCGGTCATCATCGGCCACGACTGGGGTGCCCCCGCAACTTACGGCGCAGCGCTGCTC
>JABMMV010000141.1 GCA_013205145.1 bacterium | reverse complement strand
CCAAGGCCCTACTGGCGTCATTGGCGTCATGCAAGAACGTTTCGACCGCACTGGCATGCCTGCTGTTTCGTTACGTGTAGGTGTTCCGCACTATCTCACCAATGCCCAACACCCGCGCTCTACCGCAGCGCTTCTTCGCCACTTAGAACACGTTCTTGGTGTTCCTACAAACCATGGCGGCATCGACGCCGATGTGCGGCGGTGGGCGGTACTGCACGAAGAAGCCGTTGAAGACGACGCACAAACCTTGGCCTACGTGCGCATGCTGGAACAACAATTCGACCGTCGCTCGGAAGCAGCAATACCCACAGGCGAAGATCTTGCCGCAGAATTTGAAAAGTTTCTGCGCGAACAAAACTAACCCTTTCCTTAAGTGTTCTCGGCGCCGTATGTGCCGGAAATCGCGACATTTGGCGCCGAGAAAAGCACCATGCGTTACCGAGCGAAACTAGTGACTATTTCTCGGCGCGTAGCGTCACGAAAAGCGGGACATACGGCGCCGAGAACACTCCACTGGGGTTAGGTGTTGGTGATGGCGCCGGTTTCGGCACCTTGCACGAGCTTCGCGTATTTACCAAGCACGCCTTTGGTGTAGCGCGGTGGGTTTGGTTTCCAGCCCACCTTGCGTGCGGCAATTTCTTCATCGCTCACCAGTAAGTCGAGCCGTTTTGAATGCACGTCAACCAAAATTTTGTCGCCGTCTTTCACAAATGCAATAGGGCCACCGTCGGTTGCTTCTGGAGCAACGTGCCCAATACAGAAGCCCCACGTACCACCGCTGAATCGACCATCGGTAATAAGTGCACAGTCGGCACCACGGCCAGCACCTTTCAGCGCACCCGTAATGGCGAGCATTTCACGCATGCCTGGGCCACCCTTTGGCCCTTCGTAACGAATGACTAACACGGTGCCGGGCTTGATATCGCCAGCAAGAATTGCAGCCATCGCGCCATCTTCACCATCGAACACTCGCGCAGCACCTTCAAAGTGCAACTGGTCTTTGCTGAGGCCGGCAACTTTCACCACAGAGCCTCTCGGCGCAAGTGACCCCGTCAGAATGTTGATGCCGCCCTCAGAGTGAATGGGGTCAGAGAGCGGGTGCAACACATCGCCATCGGGTGCAGGCGGATTAATTTCAGCAAGGTTTTCCGCCATCGTTTTTCCTGTGCAAGTCATCACGTCACCATGCAACAAACCTGCGTCGAGCAACATCTTCAAGACCACCGGAATGCCACCAACGCGGTCGATGTCGGTCATGTGGTACTTGCCGCCTGGCTTGGTGTCGGCAATGTGTGGAACCTTCGCCGCAATGCGGTTGAAATCTTCTAGTTCGAGTGGCACTTCAGCTTCATGAGCGAGAGCAAGGAGATGCAGAACTGCATTAGTGCTACCTCCTAAGGCGTTAAGGACTGCGATTGCATTTTCAAATGCTTTTTTCGTCATGATGTCACGTGGACGAATACCTAAACGCAACAAGTTCATTACTGCTTCACCTGCACGCTCTGCATCACCTTCGCGGCGCGCATCGACTGCCGGGGGTGAAGCAGTTCCAGGAAGGCTCATACCTATAGCCTCAGCAATAGACGACATTGTGTTTGCCGTGAACATACCACCGCATGCACCTTCACCTGGGCATGCATTACGTTCAATATCGCTGAGTTCTTCGTCGCTGATGGTGCCAAGGGCGTGTGCACCCACGGCTTCAAAAACGGTCGTGATGTCAATTGCTTCACCATGTAACTGACCCGGCAAAGTAGAGCCGTTATAAACAAAAACAGATGCGAGGTTGAGTCGCGCTGCCGCCATGAGCATTGAAGGAATACTCTTATCGCAACCTGCAAGACCAACGAAACCATCAAACCGTTCGGCATGCATCACGGTTTCCACGCTGTCGGTAATGACCTCACGACTCACCAGCGATGCACGCATTCCTTCGTGACCCATGGAAATACCATCGCTCACCGTGATGGTGCCAAACTCCAATGCAACACCGCCTGATTTGCGTACGCCCGCCTTGGCAAACTGCGCAAGTTTGCGCAGTGTCATGTTGCAGGGTGTCACTTCATTCCACGATGAAGCAATAGCTACCTGTGGCTTCACCCAGTCTTCATCGGTCAGACCCACAGCGCGCAACATCGAACGTTGTGGCGCCCTTTGTGGTCCATCGGTAACGTCACGACTACGGGGTTTGATATCGACTGGGGTGCCATCTGCGCTTGCCATAGACGCAACGCTAGTGGTCAGCCACGCCCAAAACCGAAGAGATGGCTCCCTACCTTGCGCATTTGGATTTCCTCACTGCCTTCCGTGATGCGGTAACGACGGTGATGGCGGTAAATGTGCTCAAAAGGCATATGCCGGGAGTACCCCACCCCACCACAGGTTTGCATTGCTCGGTCGGCGGCATCGCATGCCAACCTGTTGGCCCGGTAATTGCACATGGCAACAAGGTGTGTCACTTCCATGTGGTGCTTATTGTCGAGCGACCACGCTGTGTAACGAACCATCTGGCGCAACATGGCGGCCTCAGTGTGCAGCTCGATCAGTGGAAACTGAATTGCTTGATTCGTTGAAAGTTTTTTGCCCCAGGTAATGCGGCTATTGGAATACTTCACCGCTTCGTTCACACAGAATTGAGCAGCACCCAAAGATGAAGCTGCCTGACGAATTCTGTTTTCGTGCACAAAATGCTGCGCAAGTTCAAGGCCGTGGTCAATACGTCCGAACACAGCTTCTTCGCCCACACGAACATCTTTCATGCTGACTTCTGCATGGTCTGTTGGCATGTTGAAGGTCCACCAAAAGAAATCGACGTTGAACCCAGGTGCATCGGTCGGAACAAGGAACGCAGAGATACCTACAGGATCACCAGGGGTACCACTGGTGCGGGCGAAAATGATGTCGTGAGTTGCGTGATGCAAACCACTATTCCAACGCTTCATACCGTTAATAACCCATTCACTACCATCGCGATACGCGGTGGTTTCTAAGTATGTGGCATCACTTCCATGGTTTGGTTCGGTGAGACCAAAGGCCAAACGCTTTGTGCCTTCCAAGAAACCTGGCATCCAATTTTTCTTTTGTTCCTCGGTGCCAAAGTCACGCATCATGAGAACTGTTGGGAAGTTACCGACAATGCTCGACTCATTTTGCAAATCGTTGTGAAGACCCAAGCCCTTTGTGGCGAGGTGTTCACGAATAATCGCCATCTCTAAGTTGCTTGCATCACGACCGCCATATTCCTTTGGCAATGCAAGACGCAACCAACCAGCAGCATCGGCACGACGGCGCATTTCCTTCAACAATGCTTCCCAGTCGGCACGTGGCACACCATCGTTTTCAAAGTCGGTGCGTGCCCATTCTCGACGATGGTCGAAAAAGCGCATGTTGTCATTTTCAAGCTCAAGTGGCTTGATCTCTTTCTCAATGAATGCATCGAGTTGCGCCAATGTGGCTTGAATTTCCCCAGGTATCTCAAAGTCCATACATAAAGGCTAGAGGAGATGAGCACGAGCGCTATTACCAGCGGGTAGTTAGGGCAAACTAGAGGTGACGAATACAGCGAATAAAGAAGGAACCCATGACCAACTCAACTAGCACCAGCAACATCCAGCGCGTGGGCGTCATTGGTTGTGGCCTCATGGGCTCTGGCATTGCCGAAGTGTGTGCCCGAAACGGCCTGGAAGTTCTTATTCAAGAAGCCACCGTTGCCGCGATGGAGGCTGGTCAAAAGCGCCTCATTACTTCGCTCGACCGCGCACTTGGCGCCAACAAAATTACTGAAGCCGAGCGCGATAGCGCCATTAAGAATTTACATTTCACCACCGACGTGGCCGACCTCGCCGACCGTCAATTGGTCGTAGAAGCAGTTGTTGAAGACGAGACCTTAAAGACCAACATCTTCAAAAGCCTCGACAAAGTCATTACCGACGACAACGCCATTTTGGCGACCAACACCTCGTCTATTCCCGTCATGAAACTTGGCATGGCCACTCAGCGCCCATCGCAAGTAATTGGCATTCACTTCTTTAACCCTGTTCCTGTCTTGCGCCTTGTAGAACTTGTTGCTTCGCTTCTCACTTCTGAAGACACCATCAACCGCTCCACTGCATTTGCCGAAGT
>JABMMV010000140.1 GCA_013205145.1 bacterium | reverse complement strand
TGTCAATGCAGAAGAAGCTATTTTTACAGGTGCCCGGTTATCTGGAGCAAAGTTTTTATTTTCTTATTTGTTCCAAGCAAAATTTGACGCTGGTTCGCTAAGCAGTTCCGACACAAATGGGGCGACAATGCCTGACGGCACCATTTCGGAAAAAGCAAAAAAATAGATTTAGTCAAGAACATTTTTGACAGCAAATAAAGTCATTGAGTGTGATGCACTTGCCGCAGGCCAAAGTGAGCGCTCTGCAGTTAGGGTTTGTGCAGTTGTAGTACTTGCTTGAAGGAGCCGCACACTTCTCACACTTGCCAATGATCTTGGAATTTTCACTAAACTCCATATTCATGCGGTTATCGAAAATATAAAGGGACCCTTCCCATAAGCCGTCAGCCTTATACGTTTCTCCGTAACGCACGATTCCACCCGTAATTTGATACACCTCTTTGAATCCACGATTCTTCATGACCATTGACAGCACTTCGCAGCGAACGCCGCCGGTGCAGTAGGCGATAATTGGTTTGTCCTTCAGGTGGTCGTATTTTCCTGTTTCAAGTTCGGCTACAAAACCAGGTGTTGTTTTTACATCGGGGATGACAGCATTTTTGAATTTGCCGATGGCAGCCTCGTATGTATTTCGCCCATCAAAAAAGACCACTTCCTCACCGCGCTCTTGAATGAGTTCATGAACTTGTGTGGGGGAGAGGTGTGTGCCTCCACCAATAATTCCGTTCTCATCAACTTGAATTTCGTTGGGAACGCCAAAGGTAACTATTTCATCGCGGACGCGAATGACAAGCTTTGGAAAATCTTCAGTGCCGCCATCGGACCATTTAAAATCGATGTTCTTGAAAGCTTCGTATTCGCAAGTGGTGTGCACATATCTCTCTACTGCAGCGAGTGGACCACCAACGGTTCCGTTGATGCCGTGACGAGAGATGATGATGCGGCCTTTAAGCCCAAGACTTTCGCACAGCGAACGTTGCCAAAGCCGAATTGCCTCTGGGTCGTGCAGGGGTGAGAATTTATAGAATAAAAGAACTTTGTAATCGTCGATAAGTAAAATTTATCGCCAAATGGAATCTTCTTGTGCCAGTGTTATGGTGAGAAAGTATTATTTTTAAGATCGCTTGAGGTTTGGGGATTTGTCGTGAAATTAGGGAAAACATTCATCGTGTTGGCAAGCGTCAGCCTAATTGGTGCCGCGGGATGCGGTGGCAAGTCCAATAGTGTTGGCACTCCGGCTAGCACTATTGAGGTCTCTGCGAAGAAGGATTTCTGTGCCGTAGCTAAGACCGTCTCTAAGGCAGATTTGTCGCTCAAGCAAGGCGATATAGACTCGGTCAAGCTTTATTTCGCAAATCAAGTAGGGGCTTCATTATCTTTAGCTTCCGCTGCGCCTGACGAAATCAAGGCTGTTGCAGAGGATTTACAAAACGGCACAGTTGAGTTGTACAAACTTTTAGAAACATACAAATTTAGTTTTAGCAAAATGTCGGCTAACCCAAGTGCTGCAGAAAAAATGCAAGTTATTACTGACAAATACGATCTGGAAGATTCAGACGTGAAAATGAAGAAGTATCTCCTCGATAAATGTGGTATTTCAGATCAGCAACAAGGTACAACAACAACCGTTGCCCAGTAATTATTCCCTGCCTACGTGGGCTCGCCGGCTTACCATTAGTGTTTTTATATTGCTTAAGCAAAGGAGAACACAATGGGTCAACTCGATGGAAAAGTTGCAATTGTTACTGGCGCGGGTCGTGGCATCGGTAAGGGTGTAGCGAAAGTTTTTGCCCGTGAAGGCGCAAAAGTTGTAGTCGCAAGTCGAACTCCGGCAACTGTCGCCAGCGTTGTTGCTGAAATAGAAGCTGAAGGTTTCATCGCTTTCGGTGTTGTCGTAGACGTGAGCAATAAAGATCAAATTTTTAACATGGTTGCCGAAACAGTGAAGAAGTTTGGCACCGTCGATATTTTGGTGAACAACGCTCAAGGTTTTGGTACTGCAGAAAAACCTCGCGCCTCTACTATCCCGACGCCAATGGAAGATACCGATGACGCTGAATGGGAGTACACATTCCGTACCGGCGCAACGGCGACGCTATGGGGAATGCAAGCAGTTTTCCCGCACATGAAAAAAGCTGGATACGGCCGCATTGTGAACTTTGCTTCGGGTTCTGGCATGGAAGGGTTTCCCGGTAACACTCCGTACAACGCAACGAAGGAGGCAATTCGCGCTCTCACGCGCACCGCTGCGCGCGAGTGGGGCAAGCTTGGAATAACAGTGAACACAGTAAACCCATCACTCAAAACCGATGCGTGGAATAACTGGGAAGCAAATAACAAAGAGTTTGTTCAAGGGTTGAAAGATAAAATGCCACTGGGTTTTGTTGGTGATCCCGAAGAGCACGGTGCGCCGTGGGTGGTGTGGCTTGCTAGCAAGGGCGGCGAATACGTGACCGGTATGACCATCTTCCTCAATGGTGGACGGTTTATGAACTAACTGCCACTAGGTGGTGGTTGGGGCAACCGTCGTTGTTGTCGTCGTTGGCGAAGCAGTTGTTGTTGTCGAAGTAGTAGTTGTTGAAGTAGTCGTCGTTGTTGATGTAGTCGTGGTCGTTGGCGCAACTGTTGTTGTAGTCGTAGTTGTCGTCGTTGTAGTTGTGGTGGGTGTGGGGCTGAGAAATGGAGCACCCCAGCCCCAGCGAATGTCTGTGGGTGCAGCAAGTGGTAAACCTGCGAGGCTCGGTTGCAGGTCAAGATATTTGCGCATTTGTGCCCATGCGTTCCATGCAGAAATTCCTGTAGTGGGGCAGCCGCCTTTCACTTGCTTGCAAGCCGCGGTCTGTACCGACATTCCAGCTAATTGAAAGGGAACTCCGAGTGCCTTGGCGCGAGCTGCAATAACAGACCATTGTTTCGATTGTGCGCCACCATTTGTATGCACCTGAGGAAGTGCAACAATATTTGGCCCGGCCTGAGCAGAGACCCAAATGACATCGTCAATGGTCCAGCCGTTGTTGCACAAAATGCCACCAACACTTTGTGGGCAACCATCTGCCGAGCCAAAGTTCCAGAGGCGCTGAGCAGTAGTTGCAACAAATCCGTCGACCCACGCCCGTGCTTGGCCAGAAGGTCCCCAACCTGGTTCTAAGTCGTTGGCCCCAGAAATAATGATGCGACTATTCGATACCGCTCGTGCGGCATCGATGAGTTGGGCCCAAGTAGCTCCACCGGAATAGCCATTGAAGATGGTGGCACCACCAGAGTTACTCGTTCCAATTGCAATTTCCCACGGGCCTCGCGCACACCGAGCAAGACCATTGGCCCAAGCTTGCACCACTGTGATGATGTCGGCATGGGAAATGGTGATGCCGAAGCCGCTACCACCCGTTGCAACTTGTTTGCCAAAGAAGAGACCAATAACGCCTTGTTTCACTTTCGTGGCTTGTTCACACGCAGCTGTTTCAGCACCTGGCAGAGTTGCTTCGGTTGGGTACACATCGCGACCACGCACATAGCTTGAAATGGGCGCGTTCCACAGATCACTTGTTTTTTCAGGTGGGGTGGTGGGATACCAAACGGGGAGGGCTCTTGCGGGTGTGACAGGAAGGGCACCCGAGGCATCGGCTGACACCGAGCGAATGCGAAATGTACGACTTTTTATGAGGCGAGGAGCCTTGCCGCGTGAACCAATGCTCAGTTGGAGGCGACACACTTTTGTGCCAACAACAGTGAGGATGTTTTTGTTGCGTACACAACTACCAGTTGCCCTCCATGTTCGAATGCCCGAGACATTGGTGGTGATAAGAGAGGCAAGTGGCTGTTGGGAGTTTTGTGCAAGGGTCGTTGCGTTCCATTTAAAGGCAACAGCGGCACTGGCGTTGGCTTGACTGAGGGGAGCGAAAGCACTGGCAGCTAAAACGCTGCAAAGAAAAAGACCGAGAAGTTTTTTCATACGAACCCTTTCGCTTCAGGTGAGAGCTATGTGGCGAGTTAATTGAGTATCTCTGTGAATTATTCGTTTTGTGAAGAATTCGTGCCTATTTTTACTGAAAATTCACTGAGAAAACGTCCTTGGCGACTGGTTTCGCATAACGTAGGGAAATGAACGATGTTGCGCTTCTTAATGAACTTGAGCCCGAGGCAGAACGCCTCTTGAACAGGCATTTGGATTCCGATGAACCTTGGTATCCACACGACATTGTTCCGTGGGAACGTGCTGCACGTTTGGCAAAAGAAGGCTTTAGTTACGCCGCAGATTCAATTCCAGAGGGAGTTCGTTCTGCATTGCTGGTGAACTTACTCACGGAAGACAACCTTCCGTGGTACACGCGCACTATTTCACGTATGTTCGGCGGCGACACCGCGTGGGGTGCATGGGCACAACGCTGGACCGCTGAAGAGGGTCGTCATGCAATTGCGATGCGCGATTACATCACCGTTAGTGGACTACTCAACCCTTGTGAATTAGAAGATGGCCGCATGATTCAGGTCAGCAGTGCAATGGTTCCCGAACCAGAGTCGGCAGCCGACGGCATGTGCTACGTGGCAGTGCAAGAACTCGCGACGCGAATTTCACATCGCAATACGGGCACCATGTTGAACGACAAAGCTGGCTACGACGTCATGATGCGTCTCTCTGCAGATGAAAATCGTCATCATTTGTTTTACAGAGATTTGGTCACCAAGTTGTTTGAAACGCATCCTTCTGTGGCAATGGAAGCCTTAACACGGCAAGTGAAGAACTTCTCGATGCCGGGTTTGGGTATTCCGGGTTTTGTGGGTCATGCCCGTGCCATTGCTAAAGCAGGCATATACGACTTGAGTATTCATCACGAGAAAATCATTGTGCCGCTACTGACACGTCAGTGGGCAATTGAAAAAGTTGAAGGCCTCACAGCCGCTGCTGAGCAGGCACGTATTTCTCTTGTTACGCACGTCGAGCGTGTAGGCAAGGCCGCAAAGCGCATGGCGGAACGTTCCGCAGAACGCGCCTCATTGCAAACTGAAGAAAAAACGACCGACTAGTTAGGCCTCGGCAACCTGTGCCGTGAGTAGTTCAATAATTCCCTCGGGGACAAAGTTATTCTCGGTGGTGGTACTTGCCTCAACTAGTTCCACCATGCGGTTCACCACTTCAATGGGGTCCATCTGATTCGTGGTCACCATTTGGCGCATTGTTTGGTGCAGTTCGGTTGCTGGTGCGTTCACGGATGTCTCGTTGAACCATTCCCACATTGAGTCGGCCATGCGGTCGTTGAAGCCAGTGTTGTACGGGCCAGGGTTGAGAAGCGTGACGTCGATACCTTGAGTAGCCATTTCGGCGCGCAGTGACTTGCCAAAGGCTTCCAGTGCATGCTTGGTCATGGAGTACGGGCCAAATGCGGGGCCTGCGAGAACTCCGGCAATTGAAGACACGATGATGACGCGACCTTTTCCGCGCTTCACCATTTGGGGTAGTACTGCTTGTGTGATGGCAATGGTGCCGAAAACGTTGACCTCAAAGAGAAAGCGAACGCGATCCATGGGGACATCGGCCATGGGGCCTGTTTGACCCGCTCCAGCGTTATTGAGCAGAACATCAATATTCCAATGAGCGACTTTTTGAATATCGGAAGCGTTGGTGATGTCGAGTTTTTCCACTTGTAATTGTGGGGCCTCAGCACGAAGCGCTGTGGCTTGCGCCTCTGTCTCAGTTGTGGCAATGACATGGTGGTCGCGAGCACTGAGTGCCAAAGCGGCGCCTTTTCCAAAACCCGAACCAGCACCCGTGATGACAATAGTTAAAGACATAAAACCCCCTCGGGCGCCAGTGTAGTGCGAATTCGTTATGGGTGAGAGCAACAGACCATAATCTATGAAGTTCTACAAAGGGGAAAAGATGTCTCAACCAATGAATCGTAAAGTCGTGCTGAAGTCGCATCCACAGGGTGCTCTTAAAGAATCTGACTTTGAAATTGTGAACGAAGAAATAGGTGATGTGGCGGCAGGTTCGGTTCTCGTTCGCGTTGACTTGCTCTCCATTGATGCGTTCATTCGCACCACTCTTGACGGTGGCGGTTTTCATACATCTGCGCAACTAGGCGGAGTTGTTCCTGCTCTAGGTGTGGGCACAGTGGTGGAAAGTGCTGACCCTGGGTTTTCAGTTGGCGACACTGTGAGCGGTCCATTTTGTTCGCAGAGTTATGCGTTGATGCCTTCTGTAATGTTGCGCAAGCTAGATACCTCAATTGCTCCGGCGAGTGCATTTCTTGGTGCGCTAGGAATGGCAACTGGTCTTACCTCATACACGGGAATTGTTTATGTAGGTAAAGCAAAGCCTGGAGACACTGTTGTTGTGTCAGGTGCTGCGGGCGCTGTGGGTTCAATCGCGGGTCAAGTTGCCCGTTTGTCGGGAGCAAGCACAGTTATTGGTATAGCGGGTGGCAAGCACAAGGTCGATTTTCTCGTCAACGAACTTGGGTACACCGCAGCAATTGACTACCGCAATGAGAATGTAGAAAAGCGTCTTGCAGAACTAGCGCCAAATGGTGTCGACCTCTTTTTCGACAATGTGGGTGGCGTTGTGCTCGACGCAGTGCTCATGAATATTGCAGAGGAAGCCCGAGTGGTGCTGTGTGGCGCCGTATCTCAATATGAAAATATGGCCGACGTACGTGGCCCGAAGAACTACCTCAAAATTCCAGAGCGCAATGCCAGGATGCTCGGATTCACGATCTTCCACTATGCCCATAAGCATGCAGAAGCTGAAGTACAGATGGGTAAATGGCTCAAGAGCGGCGAGTTGAAAGTGCGCGAACAAATTGAAGAGGGAATCGATAATTTCCCGGCAACTGTGCGCATGCTCCTCGACGGCGGGCACTACGGCAAGCTGATG
>JABMMV010000139.1 GCA_013205145.1 bacterium | reverse complement strand
CTTTCATGGTGAAGTTCCTCTCGGCAGCATCGCCACTTTCTTTGCAGGTACACCCCACCGCAACACAGGCACATGCAGGTTTCGAGCGAGAAGAGAGTGCGGGAATTCCCGTCTCTTCGCCACAACGTATTTACCGCGATAGTTCCGATAAGCCCGAACTTCTTATTGCGCTCACTGCCTTTACCGCGCTCTGCGGGTTCCATGATGTAGCAAGTTCAGTGGGCTGGTTCCGCGCCATGCAATGGACAGACCTCGCCGACTACCTAGAGCAAAATGGCCTGCATGCATTTGCGCGCGAAGCGCTAACGGGTAGTGCATTGCGTATTCCTGCACAACTGCCTGCATGGGCGAATGAGATACGGGCTGCCTTTGCGAACGACCCTGCGCTCCTCATTGCACTTCTCATGCATCGCGTAGAACTTGCTGCGGGCGAATGTTTGCTGCTTGAAGCCGGAACGCTGCATGCGTATCTCAGTGGCTCCGCAATTGAAGTAATGAACACCAGCGACAATGTTGTGCGGGGTGGCTTTACTCAAAAACATGTCAATGCTGCAGAGCTATTGAACATCACACGCTGGGAAACCTGTCCTCATCCTGTGCGACGTGCCACTAACGCACTGCCCGGTATCAGTTCATACCCCACCACTGGCGCGTTTCAGGTGCACAGCATTGCGGCACCTGCCAAGGTGCCTGCATCAGCATCTGCACAACTTGTTGCGTGTATTGCAGGTACCAGCCCAAGCTTCTCGTGCGGCCAAGTTGCACTACTAGTAGCTAATGAAGAAATGCAATTAACTGGCAACTGCGTAGTAATTGCTACTACAAGCGACACACAGCGTTAAGCGCAAGTTCTAAAACACGCTCACGTACAGAAGTTTGTTGTTCCCAATGGCGGTGGTCCCATGTTTGCGCGCTCACATCGTCGCCCGCGTACAACAATTGCCCATAGATCGCGCCACGGAACATAGCGACGGCAAACATCGCCGATGCTTCCATTTCCACGCTGATGCACCCTTGTTCTCGGCGGCGCGCAACTTTTTTTGGCGTTTCCCGAAAGATTGCATCGGTGGTCCAGGTGAGACCCTTGTCGTGGGGCACGCCCGCGGCCAACAACTCTGCGTCAATTGCCTGCACTGCCAGCGGATGTGGCACCACTGCAACATCAACTGGTTGATAGTGATGGCTTGTTCCTTCGTCACGTACAGCACCTATGGGAATAATGATGTGACCCACATCGAAACCCTGTTTCACAATGCCGGCACCGCCGCATCCAATAATTTTTGAGGCGCCGAGCCCAATGATGTCTTCCAATGAAGTTGCAGCCGCTGGCGCGCCCACTCCGGGGTTAAATACAGCAATGCGCTTCCCCAGATGCTCCACTACGTGCACTTCATGATCGCCGTGTTCGAAAGGAATGCGGTAAATGGGCTCTTGCCCTGCAAAACGTTTGCGTTGTACATCGCCAAACCAACAGGCAACAGCATGTTCGGGAAAGTTGTCTACCTTGCGGCGCATCGGCGGGTTAATAACAGCCGTTTGTGACTCTTCAAATTCAAAGAGAGGATGACTTGAATACTGCGACATGTTCACGCGGTTTCAGGAGTTGGCAATATTCTTACGAATATTCACAATGCGGTCGTGTGAATGATTCACATCGTCACCTTGTTCATCGAGCAGAGCTGAACGATCTTTGAGCGCTTCACGCTCCGCAATGGTGGTATCAACTCGTGCAATGGCAGCTTCCGCCCCGTGCTCATTGATATATGTTGCCCACTCCACGAGGGCCTCGACCATTTCCGATTCAGGTACAACAGCCACGTTGCGACCCTTGACGAATAGATGCCCGCGCTTATTGCCCGCAGCAATACCAATATCGGCCTCACGTGCTTCGCCAGGGCCATTCACTACGCACCCCATGACGGCAACTTGAAGTGGAATGAGTTTGTCGGCAAAAGCTTCTTGAGCACGACGTGCAACATCGATGACGTCAATTTCTGCTCGCCCGCAACTGGGGCAGGCAATGAGGTCTACATTTTTACGTTCGCGAAGTCCGAGCGCTTCTAAAAGTTGCCGACCCGCACGTGCTTCTTCAACAGGGTCAGCGGTGAGGCTGTAACGAATGGTGTCGCCAATGCCCTCCAGCAAAAGTGTGGCGATGCCAGCAGTGGCTTTCAGCAACCCAGCAGGTGGAGGGCCAGCCTCGGTAACGCCTAAATGCAACGGCGCATCGGTGACCTTGCTCAATTCGCGATAGGCCTCGACCATGAGCGGAACATTTGATGCCTTCACTGAAATTTTGATGAGGTCGAAACCAACTTCATCGAAGTAAGCAATTTCCTGCAATGCGGATTCCACCATTGCCGCAGCAGTGAGCCCACCATGCTTCTCGTACAACGATGGGTCGAGTGAACCGCCATTCACGCCAATGCGAATAGAAACATTGCGATCTTTTGCTTCAGCAGCAACAGCTTTAATATGTTCTGGCTTACGAATGTTTCCTGGGTTCAGGCGCAGCCCGTGCACACCAGCTTCCAAAGCTGCAAGAGCCATTTTGTATTGGTGATGAATGTCGGCGACGATAGGTATTGGAGACCGCGGAACAATTTGCGCCAAACCTTCAGCAGCTTCTATTTCATTACACGTGCATCGAACAATGTCGCAACCAGCAGCAGCGAGTGCATAAATTTGCTGCAAGGTTCCTTCTACGTCTGAAGTCTTCGTTGTGGTCATGGACTGCACCGTGATAGGAGCAGATCCACCCACGGCAACTTTGCCGACGTGAATTTGGCGGGTATGTCGACGTTCAACCATTACTAGAAAGTATTGCTTGTCTCAGAGCGGTTGGGTGATATCGAGGTACAAACCAACAAATAATAAGAACCCCATGAGGCCCATAACAATGGTGGTCAGCGGGATCATTTTGTTGATATCGGCGCGGTAACGCTCGCCACGACGACTGCGCAAGCGTTCATATGCCGCAATTGCAGCGTGCCCACCGTCGAAGGGCAAAAGCGGGAACATATTGAAGACGCCAACGAAAACATTGACACTTGCCAAAAGGAGCAAGACGGCCTTCAGACCCTCGTCTTTTCCTAGTTGCCCGCCTATTTGACTTGCCCCCACCACGGTGGTGGGTCGCGTCGCCAAATTTTCACCCGAGTCACGTAGTGCTCGCACTGAGTTCATAGGGTTCAACGCGCCAACAACACCTTTCACCGAGTTGCCTGCGGTACGCACTACGTCGCCAACGCCGTACACAAAACTATTGGTGAGCGACTGCTTCACAAAGCCGGTTGAACTTGTTGCAATGCCGAGATATGCAATATTGGCGTCCATCGGATTACTCGCCAACGTTGTTGTTAATATTTCTTGTACTCCATTGCGTTGTACAACAACCTCGACTGCGTTACCAGGAGCTTGCTCAACAATGGCATCCACGAGTTCGTTGCGGGTTGTTACTTTGTCTTTACCAAGTGCAACAACAATGTCGCCTTCACGAATACCAGCCAGCGCTGCAGGAGAACCTGCTTCTGGCGCACGCACCACGGCCACACTGCCGGTGTCGTCGTAACGACCCGCAAAGCCATAGACCCCAATAAATAGCGCAAGTGCGATGATCATATGCATTAAGGAACCTGCAGTAATGACCAGAAGCTGACGCGGGAAACTCTTGTTGCGATATGCGCGCACTTCGTCTTCGGGTTCCACCTCATCGAGCCCATTCATTCCAATAATCCGTACAAATGCACCTAATGGAATGGCACGAAAGCCGTACTCCACTTCACCTGTATGACGACTCCAGATCCTGGGACCGAAACCCATGAAAAATTGAGTTGCCTTCATTCCTGTACGGCGAGCCGTGACGAAATGACCTACTTCATGCAGGAAAATAGACAGCAAAAGACCTGCGACGAACACCAGTGTCCACACGTTTTTGAGCCCAAGCCAAACGAGCAACGCACCAATGACAAGTGCCGACAGAACCGCACGCGACGTTGACGGCGCATCGGGTGCTGCTTCTACCCCGCCGCCCGCAACTGCCTCTTGGCGCATCCGTTCGTACATTGAAGTCATTGTGCAAGCCATTTCTTTGCAGCCTCGCGG
>JABMMV010000138.1 GCA_013205145.1 bacterium | reverse complement strand
GGACTACATCATCCAAGGCGGTGAGGTAAAAATTGTCGACGAATTTACGGGTCGCATCCTTGAAGGTCGTCGTTGGAGCGAAGGTATTCACCAGGCAATTGAAGCCAAAGAAGGCGTCAAAATTAAAGAGGAAAACCAAACTCTTGCCACCATTACTTTGCAGAACTACTTCCGCATGTATAAAAAACTTTCTGGAATGACGGGTACTGCTCAAACTGAAGCAGCAGAACTCGTCAACACATATCAACTGGCGGTTGTTTCTATTCCAACAAACAAAACTGTCATGCGTCTCGATCAGGCCGATCTCATTTACAAAAATGAAGACGCAAAGTTTGCTGCCGTGGTTGAAGAAATTGTTGAGAAAAACAAGAATGGTCAGCCAGTTCTCGTAGGAACCATCAGTGTTGAAAAGAGCGAGCAGCTTTCGCGTCAGTTAAACAAGCGCGGTATTAAGCACGAAGTGTTGAATGCAAAGCAGCACAGCCGAGAAGCGCACATTGTTACTCAAGCCGGTCGCATCGGTGCAGTAACGGTTGCAACCAACATGGCTGGGCGTGGTGTCGACATTCTTTTGGGCGGAAACCCCGAGGGTCTTGCTCGCCAAGCAGTACTCGCTGAAGGTTTCTCGGAAGAAACTCTGCTCGATGAGTTTGCTCTTCCTGTTCCATTGACCCAGATGCCTGCCGACTTCCAAAGCTATCGTGCCACTGCACAAGCCCGTTATGCGTCTTTGTCAGAGCAATTCAAGGCACAGTGCACGGAAGAAGGCGATGAAGTTCGTGCTGCTGGTGGGCTTTTTGTGTTGGGTACAGAACGCCATGAAAGCCGTCGTATTGACAACCAGTTGCGTGGTCGTGCGGGTCGTCAAGGCGACCCAGGTGAGAGTCGCTTCTATTTGTCACTCGACGACGAGCTCTTACGTTTGTTCGCAACAGGTGCACTGAGTTGGGTCATGTCTCGTGCATTGCCCGACGATGAAGCAATTGAAGCAAAAATGGTGACGAAAGCCATCGAACGCGCGCAAAGCACAGTAGAGCAGCGCAACGGGGAAATTCGTAAGAATGTTCTGAAATACGACGAAGTCATGAACGAACAGCGCAAGGTTATTTACATGCGCCGCGACCAAATTCTCGACGGCCTCGATCTGCATGCCGCAGCAATGGAGTATCTCTCAGAGGCAGTCGACTCACTGATTGCTGCCTATTGCGTCAGTGAAGCCGACGACGAATGGGACCTCGATGGTCTTACTCGCGACCTTGCCACCTACTGGCCAACCACAGTTCAGGTTTCTCTTCTCGAGCAAGCCTCGTCAACCGACAATATTTACGACATTGTTATGGCCGATGCTGCAGTGTTCTATAAGCAGCGCGAAGAGCAACTTGGCGAAACGGTCATGCGTGAAATTGAACGTCAGGTCATGTTGCGCATTATCGACCAACGCTGGCGCGAACATCTTGAAGAGATGGACTACCTGCAAGAAGGCATCAACTTGCGCGCTATGGGCCAAAAAGACCCGCTCACCGAATGGCAACGTGAGGGCTACGACATGTTCGGGTCTCTCATGAAGGGAATTGCACAAGATTTCGTGAAGTACGTGATGCATGTGGAAGTGGTGTCAGACGATGCTGCAGGAACCACCGTGAAGAACATTCGTCAAACCTCTTCCGACGACGACACAACTTCTGGCTTCGATGTGGCTGCTGCCTCAGCAATTGCCGATGGTGAATTGCCGCCCGAGGCCGCGCCTGTTCGTGCGGTCAGCAACACGCCAGTAGTGAAAAGCGAATTCGATAAAACTCCTCGCAATGCGCCGTGCCCTTGTGGTTCGGGCAAAAAATTCAAGGTGTGTCACGGCAAAACTGCCTGACACCTCACCAAGGCATTCCTCTCCATGCGCGACTTCACCGACGACCTACGAGATCTCCGGCGCCGATTAGGCGAAGCTGCTCTATATCTCAAGGTCGAGCAAAATAGTGCGCGTCTTAGCGAACTTGAAATTGAAATTTCACGCCCCGATTTATGGGACGACCAAGACCTTGCAAAAAAAGTCAATACAGAATATTCAAATATCAAGTCCGACCTCGACGAGTTCCTGGGGTTAACCGCTGTGGTTGACGATCTTGACGTGCTGCACGAAATGGCACGCGAGGTAGACGACGCATCACAAGAGCCTGAACTAGCAGACGGCATTTCGCGTGCATCGAAACAACTGCGCACCCTAGAGTTGCGCAGCTTGTTTACGGGTGAGCACGATGAAGTCGATTGCATCGTTCAAATCAACGCGAAAGACGGCGGCGTTGACGCGCAAGATTGGTCGGAGTTGCTTTTGCGCATGTACACGCGTTGGGCTGAACGTCGTGGGTTCACTGTCGAGCTAAGCGGTATCTCTGAGGGCACTGAGGCGGGCATATTGTCTGCCGACTTCACTATTCATGGCCGCTACGCCTACGGGCTCATGACATCTGAACGAGGCACGCATCGCCTGGTACGCATTAGCCCGTTCGACAACCAGGGCCGTCGGCAAACAAGCTTTGCCTCGGTACAGGTGTGGCCAGTTATGGATGCACCAAACATTGAAGTGAATGAAGCTGAAATTCGCATGGAAGTATTTCGTGCTTCAGGTGCTGGTGGTCAGCACATCAACAAAACATCGTCTGCAGTGCGGCTCATTCATGAACCAACTGGTCTTGTTTCTTCATCGCAAGAAGAGCGCAGTCAACTACAAAACCGTGAGCGAGCAATGACGAGACTTAAAGCAATGATTGCTGCGCGCATTGAAGAAGAATACGAAGCAGAGCGAGACCGCATTGCTGGGAAACCTGCACAAGTGGGTTGGGGAAGCCAAATTCGTTCGTATGTTATGCAGCCATACCAAATGGTGAAAGATGTCAGAACGGAAGTGGAAGACGGCAACGTTGCTTCTGTATTAGATGGCGATTTAGATGAATTTATGGAAGGTTTTTTGCGTTGGCGGCGCTCTCTCGACGAAAAATAAGCAGTTTCACGGCTACTTGCGAATGTGCTGATAGGTTCACTTTGTCATGATTCGCTTAGACAATGTGACCAAGGTTTACGGAACCGATTCTGTTGCGGTGCGAGACGTTAGTTTCGACATCGCAAAAGGCGACTTCGTTTTTTTGGTGGGTCCTTCAGGTTCAGGGAAATCCACTCTGTTGCGCCTCATGAATCGTCAAGAGCGTCCAGAGCGCGGCGATGTATGGATCGCTGGTCGCAATATCAACGAACTAGGCGACTCTCGCGTGCCGTATTTGCGCCGCGGTATGGGCAATGTTTTCCAAGACTACAAATTGCTCTCAAACAAGACCGTTTTTGAAAATGTGGCTTTTGCTCTCGAAGTCATTGGCAAGCCCCGCCACGTTATTCGTCAACAGGTTCCTGCAGTTCTTGAACTAGTAGGTCTTGAAGATAAGCACGACCGCTTGCCCGATCAGTTGTCGGGTGGCGAGCAGCAACGTGTTTCCATTGCCCGAGCATTTGTGAATAGGCCGCTTATTTTGTTGGCCGACGAACCTACAGGAAACCTCGACCCCGCTACGGGCGAAGGAATTATGCAGTTGCTTGACAGCATTAACCGCAGTGGAACAACTGTTGTTATGGCTTCACACGACCACCGCATTGTCAACATGATGCGTAAGCGGGTTATTCAACTCGACCGTGGTGTTCTTGTGCGTGACCAAGAGCGAGGGGTGTACGAATAATGTGGAGCCGCATTGCATATGCATTTCGTGAAACCTGGGCAAGTTTCCGTCGTAACCTCACCCTGACGGCAGCAGCTGTAGTCACATCTGCAATTTCGCTGTTGCTGGTTGGTACCACCTTCCTCATCCAACGCGGGTTCGACAATCTGCTTGTGCGCTGGAAGGGCGACGTGCAAATGATTGTGTTCGTGGCGTCAGATGCTGCCCCCGAACAAATTGCTTACATTGAGGGCATCATAAAAAGCCAGCCCGCAGTCATCGACTTAGACAAGTTGAAATACCTCGACAAGGCAGCCAGCTTTGAAGAAGCCAAAGTCATTTTCACAGGTGACCCCACCTTGTTGAGTTTGCTCACACCTGAAACTATTCCCACGCAATTCAAGGTGGTTCCTCTCACCGCCGATGCAGCCCTCGTGCGCAGTTTGGCCGAGCAATATCGTGGGCTTCCGAAAGTGGAAGGGGTCTCACTCGCCGAAGATGAGTTCCAAATCATTTCCACCTTGTCGGGCTTTGTTCGCACGGTCACCATTGTCATGTCGGTAGTGCTCTTAGGTGTTGCAGTAGCTCTCATTTGGAACACCATCAGAACAGCCATGTTCGCGCGTCGACGTGAAATTGAAGTGATGAAGTTGGTAGGAGCCACGAACTGGTTTATTCGCGTTCCCTTTATGTTGGAAGGGCTCCTTCAAGGTCTTATTGGCGGTGTTGCGTCGTGTGGGGGGCTCTGGGCTCTGAATCGCGCATGGACAACTGGAGTGGCTGGGTTCAAACCAGGCACCGGAATCAGCGCGCTCGTGGTGCCGGGTAGTTACGTCAACGGAGTCATGGTGATGTTGCTGGTCATTGGTGCTTTGGCTGGTGCCATCGGCTCAGGAATTGCAGCGAGCCGATTCCTTGACGTGTAAATAGATCCACCAATACGCAGTAGCACAGAAGATTCAGGTAAAAAGGGTAATGACTTTTACCGATATTTTGTTCGACGTTTCTGATGGCATCGCCACCATCACCTTGCACCGCCCAGATGCGTTGAATGCATTCACTAACCAGATGGTGCGTGACCTCAAAGTTGCCTTCGATGAGGTCGATGGGAATGACGATATTCGTGCTCTTGTAATGACAGGTAGTGGCAGGGCTTTTTGTGCCGGAGCCGACTTGTCGAGTGGCGGCAGTACGTTTGAAAAGGGGGGAAGCGACATCACCGATAAAGGTGGTGTGGTGCGCGACGGCGGTGGCCTTGTTTCGCTACGACTTTTTGAAATGAAGAAGCCGGTTATTGCCGCCATCAATGGCGCTGCAGTTGGCGTGGGCGCAACAATGACATTGCCCATGGACATTCGCTTGGCGAGCACGAAAGCAAAATTTGGTTTCGTCTTTGCAAAACGTGGCATTGTTCCTGAAGCATGTTCATCGTGGTTTTTGCCACGATTGGTTGGTATTTCTCAAGCCGCCGAATGGGTCTACACGGGGCGTCTGTTCAGTGCTGAAGAGGCACTGTCGGGTGGTCTTGTGCGCAGCGTTCATGAACCAGAAGATCTGTTGCCAGCAGCTCATGCCATTGCACGAGAAATTGCCGACAACACGTCACCAGTTTCTGTAGCGCTATCGCGCCAAATGATGTGGCGCATGTTGGGCGCAAATCACCCCATGGAAGCGCACCGCGTTGATAGTCGCGGTATTCAAATGCGTGGGCGCAGTGCCGATGCCAAAGAGGGCGTGGTGAGCTTCTTGGAAAAGCGTCCGGCTGTATTCACCGACAAGGTGAGTGATGGACTGCCAGCTATTTTCCCCGGTTGGGAAGACCCAGAATTCTCGTGAGCGATGCAGAAGTATCCGTCTATGACGAGGTAGGGGGGATGTCGTTTTTCGAGGGTATCGCTGCTCGTTTCTATGAGGGAATTCGTACCGATGCAGTGCTGTTGCCGTTGTACCCCGACATCGACGACCTCGACGGAGCGGCTCATCGGCTTGCATTATTTCTCGCCCAATATTGGGGTGGGCCACCTACTTACAACGAAGAACGTGGGCAGCCCATGTTGCGAGCAAGACACATGCCGTATCGCATTTCAGAATTAGAAAGAGATCACTGGCTGCTGCACATGTTGGCTGCGGTCAGTGAAGCAAATATCAGCGATGAAACTCGGGCCAAATTCGTTGACTATTTCGTGAAATCAGCCGAGCACCTGCGCAACGATCAACCACTGCGGCTAGTTAAGCCGTAACACGCAACCGCGGCTGCTGCTGCAACATTAAGTGAGTCAATTCCTTCTGCCATAGGAATGCGTACCCGCAGTGTTGCAGCGTTCATGACACTTGCTTCCAGACCTTCACGTTCAGAACCAAGAATGAGTATCAATTTTTCAATTGGGTCAATGTCGGCAATGTTATGTGCATCGCGTGCCGGGGTGAGCGCGCAACTGGTGAAGCCATTGGCGTGAAATTCTTCGAGCACTGGAGCTAACTGGGCAACACGACAAATGTTGGCATCGAATGACGTTCCCATGGAAACGCGTAGTGCGCGTCGCGTGAAAGGGTCAGAAGTTTCGCTATCGAGAACCACGCCGTGGAATCCAAATGCCTGTGCACTGCGCATAATGGCACCCACATTGGTGGGGTTGTCTATTTGAGAAAGCATCACAATACGTGAATGCTTGCTGAGCAGCGTTGCAATGTCGGAAGCTGGCGGCTTCACAAAGAGGCCAACCATGCTGAGCGCAAGGGCTAAACCTGTTGCTTCTCGACGAATGCTTTCTTCAGCAACAAGTACCTCAGTGTCGCCAAGCAAATGCGTAAAGGGCTCTAAGCGGTGTACCTGGTTGGGGTCGCACAAAATGGTGTTGGGAGTAAAGCCTGTTTCCAAAGCGCGCAGCACAACGAGGTCGCCCTCGGCAATGAACTGCGCCCCTTCGCTATCACCGCGGCGTTGAGGCCGGTTGTTGAGTTGGCGTTCACGAAAGCGAAACGGTATAAGCGCAGGGTCGGTAACGACTTCTACAAAACGTGTACGAATGGTCATTATTTAGTAGTACCAAGGAAAGCGTGACCAGTCGGCATCACGCTTTTCTAAGAAGGAATCGCGACCTTCTTGAGCTTCGTCGGTCATGTATGCCAACCGCGTTGCTTCTCCTGCAAATATTTGTTGTCCAACAAGACCATCGTCAATGAGGTTGAAAGAGAACTTCAGCATGCGTTGAGCAGTGGGGCTCTTTTCGTTGACTTCTTTAGCCCATTGCAATGCAGTGTTCTCGAGTTCGCTGTGAGGAACAACAGCATTGACCATGCCCATGCGGTGAGCATCGTCGGCAGAGTACTCGCGACCAAGGAAAAAGATTTCACGGGCAAATTTCTGACCCGTTTGGCGCGCAAGATATGCAGAGCCATAGCCGCCGTCGAAACTTGCTACGTCGGCATCGGTTTGCTTGAAGCGGGCATGTTCTTGCGATGCAATGGTGAGGTCGGCAACAACGTGCAAACTGTGGCCGCCACCAGCGGCCCAACCAGGCACAACGCAAATAACAACTTTCGGCATGAAGCGAATGAGTCGTTGCACTTCAAGAATATGCAGGCGCCCCATACGCGCAGGGTCGCGGTCGGCAATGTCGTTGCCTTCAACGTATTGGTAACCATCTTTGCCACGAATGCGCTGGTCGCCACCGCTGCAAAATGCCCAGCCGCCATCTTTTGGCGAAGGACCATTTCCGGTGAGAAGCACACAACCCACATCGCCGCTTTGTCGAGCGTGATCGAGTGCCGTAAAGAGTTCGTCTACCGTGTGGGGGCGAAAGGCATTGCGCACTTCTGGCCTATTGAAGGCAATGCGAACTGTTCCGTGAGCTTTTGCACGATGGTACGTAATGTCGGTGAAGTGAAATTGAGGTACGTCATCCCACTGGGTGGCATCGAAAATCTCGGAAACAGTCACGTCAATATTGTGCCGTCATTAGAGGTGAGGAACCTCATTTTCGTCACGATTTCTTGTTGAGGGCACGCAGCGCTAGCCACCATGTTGCAACTGCAGCTGGCATGCGCTCGTGGTATGCCTTCCACAGGTCACCGGCATCGGCGGGGAGTGGCTGCATATTTGTTTCAGGCAATGGCGATGCTGTGGCAATGGGGTCAATCCATTCCACGCGAAAATCGGTGAACAGATGCGTGAGCAATTTGGCATCGGTCTCGTGATGGTCTGAGGTCTGGTGTTCCAGGAATCCGTTGTAGTCATTAAATGACAAGAGCCCGTAGTACTGATTTGTTTCCGCACCGCGCCAGTATTCGTATCGCAGCACATGATCTTCATTGTCGTGGGTCGAGTTCCAGAGACGTGCAAGCACCTCTTCAAACTCTTTTTCTTTGCCTGCTTGAACTGTGATGTGCGCCAAAATAGTTGCCATGCGACAACGCTACTCAGGCCGCATGGGTTCCTGCGAGGGGGAAGTTACAGGGCGCCGTGAAGGCGGCCAATGAGCGCAGCAATGTCGTTAAAGTGCAAAAACAAAGGGCTCAAAGCAATACGAATGACGTTGGGTGGGCGAAAATCGACAATGAAACCATCGCCAATGAGTTCCGCGGTCAGTGCCTCGGCTCTGTCGTGGAGCAGCGCAATGTGCCCTCCGCGATCAGCGCTGTTGCGAGGCGAACCTAACGAGAATCCGCTCGCAGACAAATGCTCATCGAACCCTGCAATGAAGAAGTCACCAAGCGCAATGGAGCCAGCGCGAATAGCGGAAATAGGGAATTGTTCAAAAACTTCCAGCGCACCATGTAAGGCCTTCATCGACAAGATGTTGGTGGTGCCACTAGCAAAACGCAAGATGCCTTGAGCAGGTCTATAGGTGTATTCAAATGCAAATGGGGCGTCGTGCCCGAACCAACCAGGAATGGGTTGCTCTACTTCTTCAACAAGATGTGGGGCAACATACATAAATGCAGGAGCACCTGGCCCGCCGTTCATGTATTTGTACCCACAACCAACTGCAAAATCGACGTGATGGCGCTCTACGTCGCAGGGAATAATTCCGGCAGCATGTGCAAGATCCCACACCGTCAGGGCTCCGGCTGCATGTGCTGTGGCAGTAATGGAAGCAACATCGTGAATTTCTGCAGAGCGAAAGTCAATCATTGAGGCAGTGACAACAGCAATGTTCTCGTTGAAGCGAGTGGCCATTTCCGATACAGCGCACTCTTCATACTTCAAATGAAAAAGGTCTGCAACGCTGCGGGCAACATAACGATCGGTGGGGAAATTATTAATATCGCACAACAGCACATTGCGTGTGGTGGTGGCATTTTTTTGCGCTGCCGCAGAAAGCACTTTAAAAAGAGCAATAGAAGTGGAGTCACCCGCAATCACACTGTCGCTCGGCGCACCAATAATGTGGGCAATTCTGTTTCCCGTTTCTGTGGCAAGGTCGAACCAGTCGCCGTCGTGCCATGTGCGCACCAAACCTGTTTTCCACTCAGAGTCAACAGCTTGGCTCACTGCTTCGCGAGCGGCGTGTGTTAGCGGGCCAAGTGAATTGCCCAGAAAGTAGCGCTGGTCATTGGGCAGGTCAAACAGCAGACGTGCCACCGCAAGTGGGTTGGCGGAGTCGAGAGTTTCTGCTTGTGCAAAGTATGAGCTCAGCGACATGGCCGAATGGTTTCCTTTACGAGTGAAGTAATTGAAGCGTTGCTGCGCCAAGAGGCGTTGCTGGCGTGACAAGATCGTAGATCAAATTGAAGTGATCGCGTTCTTCTGCTTCATATTGCACAACGTTGCAGCCACCTGCGGTGAGGAGTTGTGCGTAATTGCGACTTTGGTCTTTAAACGAGTTGGTCTCGTGCTCACCCCAGGCAACAACTACGTTTTTAATAGGTGAAACCGCATGTAGTTGGGGGCTCAGCTTTGCAGCGTCGTCTTCAGTGAGTTGCAAGGGGTCATTCACCGTGGTGTGCAGCAGCGGCCGCAGGTCGTACACGCCACTCAAAAGAACTGCACCGGTAATGAAATTGTTGCTGGGGTCTGCAGTGCTACACATTGCTGCTAAGTGAGCACCTGCCGATGAACCCGATACCACCGTGCTTTGTGGAGTGAGATGGGAGCGCTGCTGAAGCCACTGCACCGCGGCCCGGCATTGTTGAACAATATGAGAAAGAGTTGCTTGTGGGGCCAACGTGTAGTTGATGCTGGCAAAGCTGATTCCTTGCGCAAGAGCATCGCTTGCCCACATGCAGCATTCATCTGCAGAAAGTGCTTTCCAGTACCCACCGTGAATGAAAATGAGCAGGGGAGCATTGGGAGAGTGTTTAGCCAGAAGCAAATATTCATCTTCATGGGTTCCGTAGCTAACCTTTTGCAGGTTTTCACCAAGCGTGTTTCTTACGACAGAACTTTTCACACCATATTGCTCGATGTACCACGGCACACTGTGGTGGGCAACCGAGCTCGGGGAATACTCAGTTTCAAGCAACATCGACCAATATTCGCGTGTTTGTTTTGCGGGTACGAATAATTTTTGCCCCAATAAAGATGGCGCAAGGAATAACGACAACATTTGGCAACACAACGAGAGCATCTTCAATGATGAACCCATATGCAGACCACGCAACTGCGGTGAAAAAGAGAAGAACATACGTGGGAAGTGAAACACCACTGAGGTCGTCAGATTTTGCTGAGGTAATTGTTTGAGGCAAGACCGATGATGCACCAACAATAAATGCAATGAAGCCAGTTACCCCAGGAGACACAGAAACACATATAAATGAGAATGCGGTGATTCCAAAGACGGTGCAATACAGGCGAGACGCCGACAATGTTCCGTGCTTCACCATTGCTCGCGCAAGGAGAGCCAAAGCAACGACAATAAGAAAGTTCGAGCCACCCACTGCTACGTCGCTGCGCGATAAGCCGTAAACGCTCCATAAGGTTGACCCGCAGATTCCCTGAAGTGCACCGAGTGGTGAAAGCCCCTCTACGGTCTTGCTGCGATATACAAGAATTACTTGTGGCCAAATGAACAGCATCGACAAGGTAGAGGCAACTATGCCAAGAATGTTCTCAAGAGTCACTCACATATTGTGCACGACCTGAGATGCACAGAGGTGGCTCAAAATGTGAAACGCTGTGTGACATGCGACGTTCCATTGACGATTACCCCATGACAAGCTCCGATGTTCCTGCAGGTGACGACGATGCAATGCGCATTGCCTGGGCGGTGGCAATTTGCGACGACTATGACGATGCCGAACCCCGAGTGGTGCTGACCACAGAAGAGGTGGGGTCGCCTGGTACGGGTCTTGTTGCCCACCTCAGTGCAGAGCATGTGCGTCGGTTACGCAGCGCTTTACGTGATGCGTTGCGCGAAATAGGAGAAGACCCCGGCCTCTAGCCATTTCCCGTTCTTTTCGGTCGCAGGTATTGCCCTTGGGGCCTATTCCCGATAATGTTGACTCAGTTAGTCGGGTTTCGCTCGGCACCGTCACTTGGCCATTTGGAGGCACCTCGTGGGAATTCCACCAGTCATTGCAGCACCGCGAGACCTTGATGCTGAACAAATGGCCGATATCGATCGCTTTGAAAAAGCAATTGAGCAATATCTTGCCGGTGAAATTAGCGAAGACGTTTTTCGCGTCATGCGCTTGAACAATGGTGTCTATGGTCAGCGCCAAGGTGGCACAAACCAAATGGTGCGCATCAAGTTGCCCGCCGGAACCATTACTCCAGAACAACTCGACTTGATGGCGTATCTTTCCACCGAGTTCTCACGCGGCTGGGGCCACATTACGACCCGTCAAAATATTCAGTTCCACTTTGTTGAGCTCAGTCGCATGCCTGAACTCTTGCGTCACCTCGCAGCAGTGCATCTCACATCGCGTGAAGCCTGTGGCGACACCGTGCGCAACGTCATGGCGTGCCATCTTGCTGGGGCATGCCCACATGAGCACCTCGACGTCACACCTTGGGCCGAAGCTGTTTTCCGCCACTTCGTGCGCAACCCATTAGGTCAGCGTTTGCCTCGCAAATTTAAGGTCAACTTCTCTGGTTGCGCCACCGACTGTGGGCAAGCAATGTTCAACGACGTGGGTGTGGTTGCAACTACGCGCACTAACGAAGACGGTGCAGTAGAGCAGGGCTTTCGTATTTTCATTGCTGGTGGGTTAGGTGCAAACCCGCACCCCGCATTGGCGCTGGAAGATTTCACCTCACGTGAAGATCTCATGCCAACAATTGAGGCAGCACTGCGCGTGTTCGACCAAGCCGGCAACCGTGAAAATAAGTTGCGTGCTCGCATGAAGTGGCTCGTCGACACTCTCGGTATCGACGAAGTGCGCCGTCGCGTGCAAAAAGTTCGTCTCACACTTCCTGCTTCGTCATCGTGGCCAGGTGGAATTCCACCAGAAGTTGTTGCCGCTAGCGATAAAGCTGCAGGTAAGGCAACTGTTGGCGAAGTGACAACAATGGGTCAAGGCGTGCGCGTTGAAATGACAGCTCGTGACCCCTTTGACCGGTGGGTGCAAACAAGTGTTATTCGCGGTACCGCAAACGGAACTATTTCTGCAATTGCTTATGCCGAGTTGGGCGACATCACTTCAAGCCAGTTCACAGCGTTGGCAGCAATGCAGCGTGAGCTGAGCGCAGACATTCGACTCTCGAATAGGCAAAACGTTGTATTCCGTAACCTCACTGAAGAGAAGTTGCGCGTACTTTACGATCGCCTCGATGCCATTGGCATGGCCCGCCCAGGTGCAGAACTTGCCCGTGACGTCGTGGCATGCCCAGGTGCAGACACCTGCAATATTGCTGTTACTCAGTCACGTGGTTTGGCCAAGGCAATTGGCGATGAACTTGAAGCACAAGGTCTTGCCGAAGTTGGCGGAATTCGCATCAATATTTCTGGCTGCACAAACAGCTGCGGTCAGCATCATGCTTCCGACATTGGATTCTTCGGTGCAGAGCGCCGCGCACATGGGCAGTCGGCACCTGGGTACCAGATGTTGCTTGGTGGCTACGTGGGTCAAGAGCAAATTCACTTTGGTGAAAAGGCATTACGTGTACCTGCAAAAGCAGCCCCTGAAGCAGTAGCGCGAGTGGTGCGTAGGTTTGCTGGCGAGCGTGTTGCCGGTGAAACATTCCGCACATGGATGGACCGCGTTGGCGGAGTCGACAAAGTTGCCGATGGACTACGCGACCTCGATTACTTCCCAGCGCCGAGCGAAAACCCAGACTTTTACATTGACTACGGCGAGACGGGCCCATTCGTTGCCGCTGTTGGCGACTCTGAATGTGCGGTATAAGAAATAACTCTCTGACGCACTAATGTTGGGCCATGAGCGCAGCACAGATGTCCACAGAAGATTTTGTTCGTGAAGCATGCCCCGTTATTGGCAACTCGGGTTGGGCGTTTTACTTCGCGGACCACACGGTAGCCAAAGGCGCAGAACTTGGCCTTAATCCTATGGAGTTCTATGCAGCGGGTCGCGGTGGTCCACTCGGCGACTGCGATGGAGCCGCATTAGCTTCCGCTTTTGGTTATTTCAACCCAGCTGTTTCTGCTGGCGCATGGGAAAGTGCCAAAGCAAAAGTTTCACCACGTGTTGCCGGCAAGGCGCACTTGGAGTGCTGCGCAGAACATGGTCGCAACAAGTTGAGCAATGTCGCCGGTCTCGCTGCTTTTGTTGCAGCAGCCGATGCGGTAAACAATGCAACCGACCCTGATGGGCTTACTTTGTATGCGGCCATTAAAACCGAACCCTTAGTGAGCGATCTTCCTGGTCGTGCAATGCAACTGGTAACGGTTCTCAGAGAATTCCGTGGCAGCGCTCACTTGTTGGCATTGCGCGCAATGGGCATCGATTCAAAAACTGCTCACTTTGTGAAGCGCCCGAACGACATCAAGATGTTTGGCTGGACCGAAGCCGATGCTCCAGTTATTGACGATGATCTTCGCGCTCGCATGGCGGCTGCTGAAGAACTGACCGACAAACTCGTGGCTCCTGCCTATGGCGTATTGAACGCACAGGCACGTCAAGATTTCCTTGTTGGTGCGCAGGCAATTGCCGCCGCACTCGCTAGCTAACTTAGTAAATACCTTCGCAGCACGCATCGCGGTTGCCGCATTGCGGGCAACGGTAATGCGCATGTTCTTGGCGCATTCTTGCTCCGCAGTGGATGCACTGCTCAGAGAGGTCGCATTCCCGCTGAATGGTTTGTTGAGGCACGGTCATTTCTTCGCTCATGAAGAAATGGTACGCCAAAAACTCATTTCAAGATGTCATTCCCTGCAGGCCCACGAGCCCGCGGGCATGTTCAATTTCACCCATGTGGCGTAGGCCGTGTTGGTAGATCCAGCACTCGGTGGCGTCGAGCAAAGTGATGCCCACTTCGCCAGCCACGCGCGCAGAGTAGGTGCTTGCTATTTGAGGCGGGAAGGGACGAGGAATAACAACGCGATCGAGCTCGGCGGGGTCAAGTGTTTCTAGCCACTTCTCTGTTCTGGTGAATACCTCATTCATGTAAGCAATGAACTCGGGGTAGTTGCCAATGCGCTGGTGCACCATTTCATCAACCGTGCGGTGTTTGCCGTGGTCATTAATGCTCATTTGTACGCGGGCCGCCCATTCATCATTCCAAATGGGCATGGCACCGGTCATCAACATGAAAGAGGCATCAATCATGTTCACAATGTGAAAGAGGCAAAAGGCAATGGGCACTACGCCTTCGCGCTCAAAATGGTTGACCTGTTCAACGGTCATGGTGCTTGTTGCATCGTGGTACAGCGAATGCATTGCCTTCATACGGCGTTGCAAAGAGTCGACAACAAGTCGGTTGCTCATGAGTTATTCCTGAATTTCAATGCGGTTGCCGGTGGGGTCGTGGAGAAACAATTGATCGCTTCTGCCGTTGTCGTTGGTAATGCGGCGAAAGGAAATTCCCTTTTCGTCTAGCTCTTTGCATGCATCATCAACGCTGTTGACGAGCAGAGCAAAGTGTTGCTTCTTATCGGGAACAATGTTGGCAACTTCCATGATGTGCAGTTCATGCGCGCCCATACGCAGCCATCCGCCACGCACTGCCATTTCGGGTCGGTGAAACTGTTCAAAACCGAGACCTTGTACATAGAAGTCGAGCGCCTCGGTGAGATCGCGAACATTGACATTGACATGGTGCAAACCCCGTACTTCCATACCCGCCACACTAAACCGTGCACAACATGGGGTTGTACTCGGCATGAAGAGAAGTTCCTGCACTAACCTTGCAAATATGGCTACTCACAAAGAAGGTCACGGCGTAACGAGAGTTGGCTTATTACGGGCAGTGGTGCTTGGCGCAAACGACGGCATCATCTCTACGGCCTGTTTGGTTTTAGGAGTAGCAGCAGCGAGCGCCTCTCGTGATGCAATTCTGACCGTGGGTCTTGCTGGTCTTGTTGCCGGTGCGGCCTCTATGGCGCTGGGCGAATACGTTTCGGTGAGCTCACAACGCGATGCTGAAGACGCAAACATTGCCAAAGAGAAGTGGGAACTGGCCAATGTTCCCGAGCATGAACTCGAGGAACTCACTGCAATTTATGTTCATAAAGGTTTGAGCCCAGAACTAGCACGCCAAGTTGCAGAAGAATTCACTGCCGGCGATGCATTGAAAATTCACCTCGCAGAAGAACTTGGCATTTCCGAGCATTCGCGTGCTCAGCCAGTTGAAGCCATGGTTGGCTCTGCGGCTGCTTTTGCTGTAGGTGCTGCTGTGCCACTCGTAGCCATCGCTGTTTCGTCAACCAGTAATCGCATCGTGGTGACCATTGCAATTGTGGTGGTTGCGCTGCTTGGTCTTGGAGCTGCCGGTGCCCGTGCAGGTGGAGCACACCCTGTTCGCCCCATTGTGCGGGTTGTTCTTGGTGGGCTTGTTGCAATAGCTCTCACCATGGCAGTAGGGAAGCTTTTCGGTACTTCCATCTCATAGAACTGCGTTACTTCTAACGTCAATTGCTTGAAATTGGCATCGTCAGAATATGCTCAGAACCTATGGACCGTTGGATTATTGACACAGACCCAGGCGTACGTTTCCCAGCATGGACCCGCGGCAACGCGGCCGACGTATTCCCCGACCCAGCTTCACCGTTTTTCGCTTCTACCTATTTGCGTGAGGGCCTTGGCCGCGCATTGGTAGACGCCTACACAGAAATGGGCGTTCTCGATTGGGATGAAGTAGAGAACCCAGCTGACCCCACCATGTTTGGTGTGTTTGGTGGGTATGTCTACAACCCGCTGTCATACATTCGCTTGTTCGGTGCGCGTATGCCAGGTGCATCGCCAGAAATTGTCGACAAAGCATTCTTCGATGACCGCCAAATTGTTCCGCTGTACAAAGCAGAGCCATGGCACGAGTCGGAAAAGCATGCTGCGAAATTAGGAGAGACCGCTGCGTGGACCTTAAGTACGCCATCGTTCCCTGAACTCGACCGCGACAAGGTAATGGCCGACAATTTGCGTGCAACGCGTCCAGACTTTGCAACGCTCGACCATAAGGCACTGCTCGACCGCGTGCGTTCCATGTTCCCTTATGTCCGTCAAGCATTCGACACCGGCATGATTGCCTCCACAGTGTCGTCGGTTGGCCCAGGTGTTTTGGGTGCAGTGTGTGAAGCACTTGGTGACCCTTCACTCACCATTCGCCTTCTTGCAGGCATTGAAGCCGACTCGTCGGTGCCACCACGCGTCATGTGGAAGTTGTCGCGTTTGGCTCGCGAATCAAAAGATGTCACTGCATTGTTCGAAGCAGGTGTTCAAGGCCTCAACGATCGCTTGCGTGCAAGTGATTCTGCTGAAGTGAAGAAGTTCGTTGTTGCATTCGACGACTTCCTCTTCAACTACGGCTCACGTGGGCCTGCTGAATGGGATGCCATTGCACCGTCATGGGAATCAAAGCCCGACATTGCACTTGCCGCTATCGACCGCATGCGTTTTGGTGAAGCTGCTCAAGACCCAGTGCTGCGTCATGGTGAAGCAGTTGCTGAACGTGACCGCATCGCAGCCGATATTCGTGCGAAATTGGCCGGTGACCCAGAAACTCTTGGCATGTTTGAAGCCGGCATGCAGTCGTCAACCGTGTTCCTTGGTGGGCGTGAGCGTTACAAGACCAACTGCATCAAAATTGTGGGCGAAATTCGCGAAGCAATGCGTGAAGTCGGTAGGCGTCTCGTTGCCAAGGGTCAACTCAAAGAAGTTGAGCATGTGTTCATGGTGCTCGCTTCTGAACTCAATGAGTTCAGTGTGCAACCAGAAAAGTTCACCGACGTTTTTGCAGAACGTGCCATTGGGCATCGTGCGTTGTTCGATTTAGAGCCACCGTTTGCAGTAGATGGCGTATGCCCACCTATTAGTACATGGGCAAAGCGCATTAACTCCACTGCCACCCGTGCAGAAAAAGGTGAAGTGCTTGTTGGTGTCGCCGGTTCTGGTGGCGTTGCCACTGGCCGGGCACGAGTCATTCTCGACCCAGGTGCGCTTGATGATTTCGACCCAGGTGACGTGCTTATTGCACCACAAACCGACCCATCATGGGCACCGCTATTCATTACGGCCTCAGCTGTTGTGGTGAATGTTGGTGCACTTGGTAGTCACGCAATGATCGTGTCGCGCGAACTTGGCATTCCTTGCGTTGTGTCGGTTGCCGATGCAACCATTCGTATCGCCGACGGCGCAATGGTTACTGTTGACGGCAATAACGGAACTGTCACCGTTCTTTAAATAGCTGCGCGTTGAGCAACGAAGAACCGTTACAGGTCAACTTCATTTTCAAAGCGTTCAACTGTTGCAAACTTCGCAATATTGCGAAAGAACAGTTCATGTACCCGGCGCAT
>JABMMV010000137.1 GCA_013205145.1 bacterium | reverse complement strand
GTGATTACCGTGCATGGTTACGGACGCATGGGCCTATGGGCAACACTGTTGCTTGGTGGCACTAATCGAGAACTTGCAACACATGTTGGCGGGCATCTGCGCAGCCATCTTCCGGCTTATGAAATTCGTACCGACCTCGAAGAGATTCCTAAAGAGTTGCGCGGGCAACATCCGCTGAACCCAGTGAACCTTCCACCCCGAGGTGGAGTGCAACTGGAACTTCCTCCACGTATTCGCGGAACGAGCCCACTTTTTTGGGACTGGGAAGGCCCCGAGTTAAACCCGCATTCGCAAGCCCTCGTTGATGCTTTGGCCCTCGCCGCTCTCACCTTTGACCAGTGAGTAAAAAAGGGTTCTCGGCGCCGTATGTCCCGCTTTGCGGGACATACGGCGCCGAGAACACTAGATCTAGGGGGCGAGGCGGGAAATTGACCACTGCGTGCCAGCCCAGGCATAGCGAAAGCGGTCGTGTAGTCGGCTCGGGCGACCCTGCCAGAACTCCACTGTGGAGGGAACAATGCGCAACCCGCCCCAATGCGGTGGCCGCGGCACATCGCCACCTGAAAATCGTTGAGTTACTTCGGCCACCGCTAGTTCTAATTCTTCGCGACCTGTAATGACTTGCGACTGAGCAGACGCCCATGCACCAATTTGTGACTCGCGTGGGCGGGAAGCGAAATATGCATCGCTCTCTTCACTTGACACCACTTCTATTTTTCCGCGCACACGTACTTGCCGATGCAGATCGAGCCATGCAAAGACCGCGCTTGCGAATGGTGCACCCGCGAGTTGAATTCCCTTGGCGCTTTCATAGTTGGTGTAAAAAACAATGCCTTCGTCGTTTACCTCACGTGCAAGAACAATACGTGCATCGGGTTGGCCTTCAGCATCAATACTCGACACAGTCATTGCATTTGGCTCGGCAACTCCGGCTTCCACAGCATCGTCGTACCACCGATGCCACTGCTGAATAGGAGTAGCAGCAAGGTCTGCAAAATCTAACCCAGCAGTTTCATATTGAACACGGCGATCACGTACCGACATAACTACTCGCTTCTCGCAACAATATGGGTTGCGCCACGCATGTATGGAAGAAGTACATCGGGAATACGTACCGAGCCGTCGGCTTGGCGATTGTTTTCCATAATTGCTGCCCATACACGTGGCACAGCAAGTGCTGAACCGTTCAAGGTGTGTGCAATTTCTGTACCTTTTTGTCCACCGCGCTTAAAGCGAATATCGGCACGACGTGCTTGGTAATCGGCAAACCAACTGACCGAGCTCACTTCTAGCCACGCATCACAACCTGGTGCATACACCTCAATATCGAAACTGCGGTGATGGCTTTGGCCCATATCGCCTGTGCAAATTTCAATAATGCGATACGGCAAACCCAAACCAGAAATGAGTTTTTCTGCGCGTTTCACCATTTCCTGCAAAAGTTCTGGCGACTGTTCAGGTGTGGCTATAGCAAGTATTTCTACTTTGTCGAATTCATGGCTGCGTAACATGCCACGCGTATCGCGACCCGCAGAACCTGCTTCGCGTCGGTAGCATGGTGAATACGCCATCATCTTGGCAGGCAGCTGTGTTTCGTTTAATACTTCACCGGCATACAACGAAGTAAGTGGAACTTCTGCTGTAGGAATACACCACAGGTCGTCGCGTTCAATAAAAAACGCGTCGTCGGCAAACTTTGGCAACTGCCCCGTTGCCGTCAGCGTTGCAGAAGTAACCAAAGTTGGTGGGCGTACTTCTTCAAACTCATCGGCATTGGAGTCGAGTGCATACTGACAAAGTGCACGCGACAATGTGGCACCAAGACCACGTTGCATAGTGAACATTGCACCAGAAATTTTTACAGCACGCTCGTTGTCGAGAATGCCAAGTGCATCACCAATTTCCCAGTGAGGCACTCGCTGATACTCGGCGAACTCAGTGGGCAAATGGTACGGCCCCGACACCAAGGGGTTGTCGTGGTCACTTGCACCGTTTGGGGCATCGGGGTGAGGAAGGTTCGGAATGCGCAACAACACGTCACGTAGTGCCACTTCTACTAGCTCTGTTTCAGCAGCTAACCCGGTTTCGTTATCGCCCAGAGCGCGGCTTTTTGCCATCACGTCTTCAGCAGCAGCTGTATCGCCAGCCTTACGTAGTGCACCCACCTCTTTCGAGAGGCCATTTACTTGCTGGCGCAGCGCATCGCGCTCAAGCGTGATGTCGCGCAGGCGGGCATCGAGTTCTATGGCGTGCTCAAGTTGTTCCAGCAGGTCGGGCTTGCCACGGCGGGCAAGGGCCGCCCGCACTGCCACGGGGTCATTACGCAAAAGGCGAACATCAATCACAGAAGGGCAAGGTTAGCGGTGACTGCATTGCCTACGCTGTAGATATGAGTGCTGTCGTCGTTGAAAACCTCACAATTCGCTATGGAGACTTTGTGGCCGTCGACAGGGTCTCGTTCCGGGCCGAGTTTGGCGAGGTGACCGCAATTCTTGGCCCCAATGGGGCGGGCAAAACCTCCACCATTGAAACCTGCGAGGGCTATCGCGCTCCCACCAACGGGTCAGTACACGTACTAGAGAAAAACCCTTTCACGCAGCGCACCTCACTACACAGCGAAGTGGGTGTGATGCTGCAAGAAGGGGGCGTCTACCCCAGTGCACGCGTGTTTGAAACCATTACCCAATACTGCGCCCTCTACAACCGCGGGATTGACCCCACAACGCTCCTTGTTGCCGTCGACTTGGAATCGAAAGCCACATCTACGTGGCGCAGCCTCTCTGGTGGAGAAAAGCAACGCATGCTGTTGGCACTCGCCCTCGCTGCTCGCCCTCGCGTTGCCTTTCTCGATGAGCCCACTTCGGGTGTTGACATCAATGGCCGCGACGCTATTCGACACATCATTAACGACTTGGCCGCAAATGGCACAGCGGTGGTTCTAGCAACACACGAACTCGATGAAGCCGAGCGATTGGCGCAACGTGTAGTTCTCTTTCATCAAGGAAAAATTGTGGCCAACGCTCCACTTGCCACCATGCGTTCAGCACAGCACGAACTTCGCTTTTCCTCAGTACCCACTTTGAACGTACAAGAGCTTTCAGCACATATTGGTCTGGAAGTCACCGTTATTCAAGATCACTTTGTTGTGCGTTTTGAAAATACCGACTCAGCGTTTTCTTCCGAACTTGTACAACGAGTTTCTACATGGCTGAACAACAACAACTTACCGCTCAACAATTTGTCTATTGGCGCACAACGCCTTGAAGACATTTTCCGCAACCTCACTGGTGGTACACAATGACCGCACTCACTACTCAACTACAAGCAGAAATGAATGTGGTGCGTCGCAACGGCGAGCAACTGCTTGTTACCTTAGGAATACCCCTACTTTTGTTGGGGTTTTTCAGCGCAGTCGATGTGCTCCCCACTAATGAAAAAGATCCTGTCAACTTCTTGGTTCCAGGAATTCTCGCTCTTGCAGTAATGAGCACATCAATGGTGAGCCTTGGCATCGCAACCGGGTTCGAACGTAACTATCTCGTTCTCAAACGTTTAGCAGCAACACCTCTTGGCACTACACGACTCATTGCAGCAAAAACGCTTTCCATTGCCGCCGTAGAGGCAGTGCAAATGATTCTGCTCATTTCGCTGGGTTTCCTTCTTGGTTGGTCGCCTCAACAAGCCAACTGGCTGCTTGCCCTATGTGCCGTCGTTCTTGGTACTTTTGCCTTTGCAGGAATTGGTCTCTTTCTTGCGGGAAATTTACGTGGCGAAGTGAACCTTGCAGCAACAAATGGTTTGTACCTCGTCTTGCTTCTCATTGGCGGCATCGTTTTTCCACTCGACAAATTACCCGGCGCACTCAGCGCCATCAGCCGTTGTTTACCCACCGCAGCGTTAAGCGATGTACTTCGCAATTCACTCATGTCGGCCGGTGAGCACACCACGTCGTCGTGGATTGTGCTTTTAGTGTGGGCAATTGCTGCCCCATTATTGGCAGCAAAAACTTTTAAGTGGAACTAAGCCTTGGAATTACGTACTGCTAAGAAGTGAAACTCCAAAGCTGACACCATGTCGATATAAACAAGTTCACTTCGCTCGGCACGTGATGTTTCCCACCACGTAATGCGCATGACCAATACGGTAAGGAATGCCAATACTGCAGCATCGGTCAGTGCAACGTGGCTAAGTTTCCATAGCCCACTAAATGACTTCCCTGGGTTTTGTTGCCAGAACCACAAGAAGTTGGCGCTCGCCTGCTGATTCTGCAGGTACAAAGCAAACGGGCCAATGACCTGTGAGAGCGCCAACCATGTGAGCAAAATGGGCAAGAACATTGCACCTGCACGAATGACTTGCAACAAACGTGGGGTCTCGGATCGGTACGGAAGAATTTGCTCAATGTTGACGCTGGCCCATTCGCCAGAATTACGGCCATTGCGTAGATCGTCAACAAAGCGCGATGCACTTGTGCCCAACGATTTAGTTTGCTTTGATACTTTGATCCACTTATCTACAGCGATCACCGCATCTGCTTGTGTTTCTTCAATAATTGGCATAACCCCTACTTTGTACAGTCTTCTTCAAGTTGCGGACCGCTATATAACAAATAAACCAAGAGCAAATATGAGCCAGCGCCGCCAATTGCTTGTTGCGCGCCGTTCACTGCTGCAGCCTTGCTACCAATTGCCCGCATTTCTACTGCACGCAACAGTGGTGTGCTCTTGCGCAAAGCAGGCTGCAAGCTCTTCGCTCTGTTGCTTCCATCACCAGGGCCTTCATTACCCGAGAATCCGCCCATCACAATGACAAAACCGGGCTTAGCAGTATCGGGAGCCCAGCCTCTGCGAGTTATTTCTTCGCCCACTGCAGCTTCTATTTGCTTGCCGCCCACTTCGGGCGACAAATTACTTTCAGGCCTTATTACAAATTCGGTACAACTGAGTTGAAAGGTTTTTGTACTCGCCACTGTGGTTGAAGTTGCAGCTTGTGCCGCAGGAGATGGCGACGACGACGTAACAATTGCCGAACCCAAACCAACAAGAGTCAATGCCAAAAACAAGTCGGCATAGATCCAGCCTGCACCATCTTCGCCTGAATGGCGACGGCGCGATAAAAGTCGACGAGACACGTGAAGAGTCTACTTAGATCGACTGTTTACGACGACGACGCACCGACGTTGGCAACCACAAACCAATAAAGACAGCGATTGAAATAGGTATGACGAGTAATACGCGCGACACCCACCACTGATCGGCAGGAACACCCACGTCAAGACCAAACTCGAACTTGGCTTCTTTTTTGGCTTGGTCAATACCTACCAGCACGACGTGATGCAAACCATCTTTCAACGATTTCGGCACCCGTAAGGAGGTACGAACGAGGCCGTCAGCACCAACCGTGAGTTTCGTGAGGCGTTGTGGCTGCGAGAACATCCACACTGTGACTTCCGAGCCCGGTGCAAAACCTTTCGCGTCGAGACGGAACATGTCTTCACGAGCAAGCTCCAGCACACCATCGGTGCGTAATGGAATGACACTGCCATCGGCATTCACTCCAGCGAAAGTGACAGTGAACTCAGCTGCAGTGAAAATGAGTTGATTATTCACACGTGTCGTGGTGGCTTTAGCGGTTTTACCACCAATGGTTGCCGCGCCTTGAGCGGAAGCTGTGTTCACGAGTTCAGGTGCGGGTTGAAGCTCTGCACTGCTAGCTGGCACTGTCGTGGAAGTTGTTGTGGTCGTAGGTGTCGTGGTTGTTGTTGATACTGAAGTTTTCTTCCCATTTTTGCCCGCTACCACTGTGGTTGTAGTTGTGGCTGGCGTGATGATGGTGGTTGTTGTTTCACCAGAAACCGTGGGAACAGCGTTTTGCCCAGCAGTGAAAGTAAATTCAGAAGTCACCACCTGATCGGGGTACGTATCGTCACCTTGTTTTGTGGTGGTGACTGTGCATGAACCCGAAGTAGTGGCAATGAGTTTTCCATTAGTAATGACACATTTTGCGGTGCCGGGTGACGCCACAACATATGTGACCACACCAGTTCCTGACCCACCAGTGAAACTCAACGTGATTTCAGTGCCAGCAGTTCCTGTTGTAGGAGTCGACAGTTGGCCCGAAATGGGAATGGCTTTACCAAATGACAACGTGAATGATTCTGATGTCGACAAATAGTAAGTATCGGCGGCCTTAGAAACAGTGAGCAGGCATGTACCCACAGTGCGTGCAGTCACCACGCCTGAGGTGAGAGCACAGTTAGCCGTACCAGTTGTTACACCATAGGTAACTGCACCGGACCCTGAACCACCACTGCTCGACACAATGATGCCAGTAAAAATGTCCCCAGTGACCGTGGAAACATTGAGTGCTGCTTGTGTTTGACGAGCGAACGTAACTGTTGTGGCTGTTGACGATTGCACTAAATAGTTCGTGCTCGCAGCACGTGTAGCGGTCACCGTGCAGGTTCCTGGTGCGGTTGCGCTCAGCAAGTTGCTACTTGAAATAGAACACCCAGCAGTACCAGCAGCGGTAACCACATAAGACAATGCGCCACCACCAGAACCACCCGTTGCCGCCAACGTGAGATCGGTTCCAGATGTGCCTGAAGTGGAAGTGAGCGTGAGGCCAGACTGTGTGGCTAGAGCAACAGTTTTATTCAATGCACTTGAAGTAGACCCTGAATAGGTACCTGATGCAGTAGGACTCAATACTGCAGTGAGCGCGACAGAACCAACACTGCTCGGCACCCAATCACATACCGCAGTCGAAGTTGCTGTTACCGCACCGCAACCACTGATTGTTGTTCCGCCAGCTTTGAAGTTCACTGTTCCGGCCTGCGAAGTAGTCGCTGTAATACGATTCGTCACCCCATAAGTAGGAGTGGCATCTGCAAGAGCAATGCTCACCGTCGTAGTCACGCTGGCAATCGTGATGGTGAAGTTTGATGTAGAAACGCTCACAGGCCGCGAGTCGGTCATGGTGACACTAAAAATCTGAGAACCTGAAACATTGGGAGTTCCTGAAATGACCCCAGTCGACGTATTGAAATTGAGCCCCGCAACCAAAGTTCCCGTGAGAGCGTAAGTAAGAGGAGCAATACCACCAGAACCAGCAACGGTCAGTGAGTAAGCAACATTCGCTGTTCCCGACAAACCACTAGATGGAGTAGAAATTACCAAGTTAGGAGGGTTTGTTGTTACCGATGCCTGTGCACTTTCTGCAGAGTTATTGTAATTCACACCTGCGTCGCCAATAGCAGTAACGGTTATTTTGTATGCCGTGTTGTTGGCAATTGCGCTGTAGGTCGACGCTGTAATGGTGGTCGATGTTCCCGTCACACTGGCTTTCGTGCCAAGCACACTTGAACCTGCTGCGTCATAAATCTTTACTGTGTAAGAAGATGCACCGGTACTGGCATCCCAAGAAACGTCAATAGATTTTTCCGTCAAAGTGGTAGCTGACGCCACAACTGACGTTGGTGTGTTGAGCGTTGTTGGAGGAGCCTGCACTGATACTGCAGTGGCTCGGTTCGTGCTGGTACCGTCACCTAATTCACTTTTGTCGTTTTTTCCCCAGCATTTGATGGTCGTATCACTGAGTACTACGCATGTATGGGTGTACCCCGCCGAGATTTGAGAAGCTCCAGAAACATTTGGCACCTCAGTTGGCACAAAGTTATCTGTAGTGCTTCCATTACCGAGTTGATTCCAGCCACCCCACCCCCAACACCATGCTGCGCCGTCGGTCTTGACTGCGCAAGTCGTGTGATTACTTGAAGAGACATTGACAACATCAGCAATTGTTGTAATCAATGTTGGTGTCAATTGATTTGCACTGGCATTATTTCCCACTTGCCCATGGTCGTTATATCCCCAACATTTGATTGTTTTGTCAGGCATAATCGCGCAGGTGTGCTGCCCTTTTGCATTTGACAGTTGGGAAACTCCAGTAAGTAAACTTGGTTGTGTCTTGGTGCTGGTCTGGTATGTGGTGCCACCATTTCCTAACTGTCCAGAGCCTCCTGCCCCCCAGCAACGAACCGTCGCATCGGTGAGTAACGCACATCCACCATAGGCACCAGCTGTCACTTGGGTTGCTGAAGTAAGTAATGTCGGAGTGACCGGCGTAGAGGAACTTGTAGTAGTTCCCGTACCCAGATTCATCATCACGTTCCAACCCCAGCACATCACTGCTCCATCAGACTTCACCGCACATACATGCCCATAGCCCGTCGCAATTTGTGTCACCCCGGTAAGGGAAGAAACTTGAACGGGAGTATTCGCGGTAGTCGTTGTGCCATTACCAAGTTGTCCGAAACCATTGTTGCCCCAGCACCACACGGTGCCATCTGATTTCAACGCACATGAGTAGTCCGAGGAACTTTCGACACTGGTTATTCCTGATAGTCCGGTTACTTGCACAGGTCGGCTTCGTAGTGTTGTTGTGCCGTCCCCTAACTGGCCACTTGTATTCAGCCCCCAGCACCACACGGTGCCATCACTTTTTAACGCACACGTGAAAGAGGTTCCTGCCGACACTTGGGTGAACCCATTCATTGCAGCGGCGTTCGCTGGTTGTGGGTTCTCTAAGGATGCAGGAATCGCTACCACCACTAACGCAATCATCGCTGTGCTCACAACGTATTTGAGGAGATTTTTCAAATGCAGGGGAAGTGACAAGGTCATAGTTATGCATTCTATGCACTTTTAGTGCAGATTGTGCAGATTGTGCACATTTTGTGCATGAGATGCATGGAATGGGCTGCAGCCCACATCGTGGCAGGTACCGGGTTGCGGCTTTATTCTTTTGGCGCTGGGCTTTGAGCGAAAGCTTCCTCGACCTCGCTAAAAGTAAGCGGCGGGTCGGCTTCCGGGATATAAGACTGGTCTTTGTAGAAGCCCTTTGCCAGTCGCTTGAAAAAGATGAAAATCACAATGGCCCAGAGAAAGATAGAGCCGCCGGTTTTCATGACGGCCCCAGCTAGTTGCTGATCGGTCTCTACCGATAAACCCCATACCCGAATAGGAATGTCGTAGTGCTTGTAGACCGAGTCTTCGGCAAAGGTGAGCCAAGCAGCCGGAACCGTGGGCACAACCGACATGAGGAAAAGATAAATGGTTTTCCCGGCATAGCCAATGTGGAATTCTTTTGCAGGGCTGCAAATGGGCGACCACATACAAAGTGCCGTGGTCACAACCAAAATATGCATGGCGTAGTGCAGCGGGCTGCTTTCCGCACTGCGGTTTACTAAGCCTGGAATATGAGTGACCATGACCACCACGTTGAAAAGCAAGCCCGCAATGATTGGTTTACTTAGCCACTTGACGAAGCGATATGCCCTACCTTCACCAATCACTGCACGAAAAAGCCACTGCGGTATGGCAATAAGTATTAGCGGTGGAATGAAATACCCCAGCACCATGTGTTGAAACATATGCACTGAATATAAATATTCTTCGCTGATGTCGTGCATGGGCCAATCGGTGGAAAACCACACGAGCCCAATTCCACCAATGAATGCCATCAAATTTTTACGAGACAGTATTTGGTCTTTAGGCACTCCCGCTTGCGGCCCAATTACACGTACCGCATACGTATAAGCAACGATGAGAAAAACGATCAGCAGCCAAATTTCTGGGTGCGCTTGGAAGCGCCACGGGCTGAGTAGTGGATTGGCGGCTTCGGCAATCATGACGCCTCGGCTCTACCTGTTATGCCGCAAAGAACTTGAAAGTAGCAAGTGCGATGACGTACACCATGACCGCTAGGAAGAGCCCCGCATAAAAACAGAAACTAAACAGTTTGTTATCAAACTTGAGGTGCATGAAGTACGAGACCACAACAAAAAACTTCACGACCATCAAGATGAGCAACACTGGCAAAAAGAGTGACCCGAAGTCGACGTAGTACGTAGAAACTTCAAGACCGGTCATAGCAGCCAAAATGATTGCGATGCGAATATAGCCAGCGTTGCTCATGCCGTGTTGCGCATGATCATCGTGCGAGTGATTGAGTTCTGTGTGAGTTTCTGTTGCAGCTGTCATAGTGGAACCTTCGTTCGAGGGTGCGAGTTATGCCGGAATGAGATACACGAGTGTGAAAATGACGATCCAAATCACATCGACAAAGTGCCAATACAAACCAATCAGTTCAACGACCTCTGCTTTGTCGCCAGGAATCGTGCTGCGTTTAATGATGCCCACAAGTGACATGAGCATGATGATTCCCACGGTCACGTGAACGCCGTGGAAGCCGGTGAGCGTATAAAAGCTTGAGCCAAAGAGGCTGGTGGTGAAACCTAAGCCTTCGTTATACATCGCTGTGAATTCGTATACCTGACCACCAACGAAAGTTGCACCAAGGAGTGCAGTGACTGAGAGCCACAAGGTTGTTCCGCGGTCATCACGATTTTGTGCCGCAGAAACTGCGAGCACCATGGTGAGCGAACTCATGAGCAGAATGAAACTGCTCACCGACGTGAACGGAATATCGAATACGTTTCCTGGGCGAGGTCCGACAGATACACGACCGCGATACAACATGTAGGTGCTGATGAGGCCACCAAATAACAAGCACTCCGAGCCCAAGAAGAGCCACATTGCTACTTTGTTGTTCGACAAGCCCGTTGAAGTGGTGTGTCCGTGTGTGCCGTGATCGGCTTCGTGAACTGCTACGTCAGACAAGTGGAGCCAACTCCTTCGTGCTTTCTCCGGATGCGGGAGGGTCGAAATCGGTTTCTGGGGCAGTTGATGGCTCGAGGGCCCAACCAAACATTGCCAACACCAAGAAAATTCCGCCAACAATGGCTACTGGTATTGAATAAATGACACCAATCATGATGACAGGCAAAGTTGATGCAAGAACAATTGGCCAATACGACGGTGACGGCATGTGAATGTGCTTGTCGGCATGAGCTTCTTGATCGGCCATAATTTCTTCTGCTGTAGCGATTTGCTTGTACTCATGCGTTACCGGGTCTTGCTCATACTTGCGGTGGAAGAACTCATCGAGGTGATGAACGGTTGGAATGACATCGAAGTTATGTTCCTTCGGTGGGCTGCTTGTCATCCACTCCAAGGTACGTGCATCCCATGGGTCGAGCGGAGCGCGTTCTTTGCTGCGTGATGTTTTGATGACGTTCACAATGAAGAGGAAAATGCCAAGCGTTAAAATAAGCGAGCCAATTGACGCAATGCGGTTCCAGAATGCAAGGTTGAAGAAGCCTTCACCGGCTCGAGCTTCGGTCCACTGGTACATACGACGTGGTTGACCTTGCAGACCCAAAATGTGCATTGGCCCAAAGGTCATGTTCATACCAATAACCATGAGCCAGAAGTTGGCCTTGCCCAATTTTTCATTGAGGGTCTTGCCGAACATCTTTGGCCACCAGTAGTAGAAACCAGAGAAGAGCCCGAATACTGCTCCACCAAAAAGTACATAGTGGAAGTGGGCAACGATGTAATACGTGTCGGTCTGCTGCGTGTCAGATGGTGCCACTGAGTGCGTAACGCCTGACAAACCACCGATGGTGAAAAGCACAATAAGCCCAATGGCGAAATGCATTGCAGCGGTGAAGCGCAATTTGCCGCCCCACAAAGTAAGTGTCCAGTTCACAATTTTTACACCAGTTGGAATAGCAATGGCCATGGTGGAAATAGAGAACACCGCAACCGATACTGGCCCAAGACCAGAAGCAAACATGTGGTGAGCCCACACGCCCCAGCCCACGAACCCGATTGCTGCACCCGAGAACACCACGAATGGATAACCAAAGAGCGGCTTCTTTGAGAACACAGGAAGCACTTCAGAGATGATGCCGAAGCTAGGCAGAACAAGGATGTACACCTCGGGGTGTCCGAAGATCCAGAACAAGTGTTGCCACAGAAGTGGGTCTGCGCCTGCCGACACGTCGAAGAATGTGGCGCCAAAGTTGCGTTGGAAACTTAAGAGGAAAAGCGCCACCGTAATAACTGGCACTGCGAACAACAAGAGGAACTGCACTACCAACGTGAGCCAAGTGAACACTGGCATTTTCATAAGGCTCATACCGGGAGCACGCATGTTCAACACCGTCACGATGAGGTTGATTGCACCAGTTAACGAGGCAATACCTGCAATTTGTAGACCGAGTGCCCAAAAGTCAACACCATGTGATGGTGAGAAAATGGGACCGGAGTTTGGCGCATACATGAACCAGCCACCATCGGCAGCGCCGCCAAAGAACCACGACAAGTTAATGAAAATACCGGCACCCAAAATGCACCAGAAACCAAAAGCGTTCATACGTGGGAAAGCAACGTCACGAGCACCAATTTGGAGCGGAATGAAATAGTTTGCAAAGGCTGCGGCCATGGGCATGACGAAAAGGAACACCATGGTGGTGGCATGCATGGTGAACATTTGGTTGTACACACTGGCGCTCAACACCTTGCCATTCGGTGCGGCAAGTTGAAGGCGTATGAGAACTGCTTCAAGCCCGCCCAAGATGAAAAAGAACATCGCCATGACGCCGTACATAATGCCGAGCTTTTTATGGTCGACAGTAAAAAGCCACGACTTCCACCCTGTGGCAGAAACCGGACGCTTGAAGGCTCCTTGAGCCCGCGAAGGTGTCGCTAGCGGTGCGAGTTCCACACCTTCGGTTATAACTGGTCGTTCAATAATTGCCATGTGAGCGTGCTCCGATCACTTCAGAGTGGAGAGGTAAGCCACAAGTTTGTCGATGTCGTCCTCTGTGAGTCCGAGATTCGGCATACCGCGGTATTTACCGTTGGTGGATGTGAGTTTTGCTGGGTCTGCATACATCGGCTTCATTGCCGGTGCATTGCGTAACCAACGTCGTAGATCTGTTTGATTCAGGCATTCTTCGCCGACACCAGCAAGATATTTCTTGCCAACTGTTTCGCTACTTGCGCCCCAAACATCTGCGCGACATTTCTTTGAAAGAAGATCGAAGGCTGCGCCTGCAAAGGTGTTGCGCGACATGAGGTGTGTGAGGTTAGGTGCTGCACCTGCCCACACGTTTTCATCTGGCGCAGCAATTGCTGGCGTGCCATCGACCTTCTTTAAGCCGTTCACTTGGTGACAACGCACGCACTGGTTTAAGAAGACTCCTTCGCCTTCTTTTGCCAAAGTTTTTTCTGCAGGAGACTTCGCATTGGTGAGTTGATTTGCCACCCAAGCAGCGAAGTCTTCTTTACTGAGCGCGACTGTTTCCATGCGCATATTCGCATGCGAGAGACCACAGAATTCTGTGCACTGACCAGCATAAATACCTGGCTCATCGGCATCGAGACGCAAAGTATGCACACGGCCCGGCACCGCGTCACGCTTACCGTTCAGCGCAGGAATCCAATACGAGTGAATAACATCGCGGCTTGTTTCGCGCAGCAACACCTTTGTGCCAACAGGAATGATCCTTTGACCCGAAGTAATGATGGGCTGGGTGATGCCAAGTTCTGGTTGCGCGGGATAGTCATATTCCCACCACCACTGCTGACCAGTGACGTTGACCACCATTTGGGTATCGCTGGTCTTTGAAAGGTCGAACACAGTACGGAACGTGAATACGCCGACGCCGGCCAAAATGAGTGCTGGCAAAATGGTCATGCCAATTTCGAGCGCTGGCTTACCGTGAGTTTGTTCTGGCATTGCTTGGCCGCGGTCGCGGAACTTGATAATGCAATACACGACAGCACAAGTAACAATGACGCCGATGACTCCTGCAATTGCAAAGACGGGCTGCTGCAGGTCGTCAATGATTTTTGCATTCGAGCCTTTGGGCTGCCAGGTGTCTTGCGGTGCGTCTTTTGCGCAGCCAGCAAGAAATGCTGTTGCGGCAAGTCCGGAGACGCCGGCAACAATGCGACGAATTTTTGTGCTCATGATTAAGGCACCATTATTTCTATTGATTGACCTTCAAGGCCAGGAACAGTAAGGGTGTACGGCTTGTCAGACGCCCTTGATGACTTGGCAATTTTGAACGTGAGCGCTTGCTCATGGTCTTTACCAATCATTTGTGTGCAGTCAAGAACCTCTTCCACAACTCCATCTTGCACCGCTTTGGTTCCGAGGAACGCAGTGAGCCGTGCTTCTTTTTCGTCTTTGTTGCGGAAAATAATGGTGGCACTATTTGAGCGCGGGAAAGTGATGGTTTGTGTGACTTTTGCTACACCCAACTCACGAGCCGTGAGCTTGCCATCGCGCAATTCAATAGTTGCTACAGCGTTTGATCGAAGAGAGATTGTTCCTTCAGCTAGGTGATCGAAGTGTTCACTCACTTCTTCACCACATTCTTTGTGGCTGAAGTGCTGTTCTTCTTTCGCTTCAACAAGATCTGCACGAAGTCCGTTACTTGCTGCTGCAATTCCACTTGCTGCTACGCCAACCGCGCTCGCTACACAAATTCCTACCACCAATGTTTTTTTCAAACTTGGCTTCAGAGCAAAAATGGAACCAACGAACAGAACTGCTGCGCCGGCAACGATGAAAATAATTGCACCTGCATCTCGAGAGACAGCAAGCATGACCCGCGAGAAGGCAACAATAATGACGCCTAATCCAACAAGAGCAAGCACAGGAAATTCAAGAGGATGCAACATGCGGCCACGAATGGACGCGTTGTAGGTCTTATCGCTTGATGCACCTTCGCTCCACGACTGAATGAGCCATTCTGTTCCAGAGGCCAAAAGTGCAATGAGACCGAGGAAGAAAACGATGGGGTGAGTAAGGAGACCCGCAACTACCCCAACAAAGCCGACGGTGGCAACGAGTGGCCACATACTTGAGGTGAGAGGTTCAGCCCCAGCAGGTGCCGCTACATCACCAACTGCAACTTCACCATCACGGTTGAAAAGCGTCAAACCAGCAAGAAGAGCAGTTCCCGTGGCAACAGACAACAACGCAACTGCGCCGCCTATGGAGTTATCGACCAACGCAACGTAAATGACGCTGACAGCAAGCACAAACCCTGTGAGTCCGAGAAATAATTTTGAACCGGGTGTAAACATGGTCAACCTACTTCTGCACGAAGACTACGAACCACACTGCGGTGTACGCCGCAGCGAGGAAATACCAATACAACGCATGTGCATTTAAAAGATCGGTGTTCGCTGCACGACCACCAATGCTTTTAAAGAGAGATGCAACCGTGAACACAAGACCAGACACAATGAGCACAGTGAGCGTGCCGACAATTGCGTAGAACATTGATTGATACGCGCCCGAGGCAACGCCCACGTTGAACTGCACGAAAATTGCAGCTTGTGCGTTGAGAATGGCAATACCAAAAAGAAGAGTGAGACCAAGTGCTGAAACAACATGCTTGGAGTCGCCACGACGAGCGGCATACGCAGCCCACTGCACCATGACGGTGAGCACGAGAAATGACAAAATTCCAACGTTGGTAACAACTTCTGGCATTTTGAGATCGGCAGGGAGCCAATCTTTAATTTGCCTCAAACCATCAGCTGTGGGTCGCGTTGGTGCTGCTGCACGAAAACGCAACCACACCGACAACATGCCGCCCATGAGCATTGTTCCTGCAACAACGGCAATGCCTGTGCTGATGAAAAGCTGGCGACGAGGTGCTGGGCGTGGCCCGGCGGGAAGTGCGTAGGTCATTTCTGTCCTCCTGCAGGCTTGATATCGAGAAGTGGTTCAGCGCTTGCCACCGATGGCGTTGATACAAAGTTGTTGAGTGGTGCCGGTGACGACACCGACCACTCGAGGCTTTGTGCATCCCATGGATCGTCGCCCGCTACTTCACCAGCAGTGAAGGCGCGCAGCGCAGTGAGAACAAAAAGCAGTACTGACACAGCAACTAATGCATGACCAGCAGCCGAGGCGATGTTCCATAGTTGCTGTGGTCCGCTGTAAGAGAAATCGTTAGCAACGCCAGCTGGCTGATTAGCAAAGCCGGCGATGTACATGGGCAAGGCAGCAAGCACTGTTCCTAAAAATGTAAGCCCACTCATTCCGAGCACTGCAGACGACGGCAAAACGCGACCCCAAAGTTTTGGGCCCCAGTAGGAAACTGCTGCGAGCCCAATGAGCAACGCGCCGTAACTCACATAAATGAATTCGCCTTCTTCAAAAACTGTTCCGGCAAGTTGTGCTGGGCCAAACAATGAAACAAGATGCCCCACCATTCCGGTGAGCACCATGCCCAGACCAAGAAGTGCTGGCGCCATTGCAGGAACCAAACGTGGCTTGCTTTTCGCAATACCGAGCAATGACACTCCTAACACCACAAGCACACCAAGAAGTGGCAACCCGTTAAAGATGAGGAAAGGAATGAGTTCTTTTACTTTGTCGCTTGCACTGGTGTTGGTCCAAGTAACTGCGTGTTGCACTTGCGTTGCACCACCTAAAGAAGCAATAGAAACGATGGCGATACCGGCAAGCAAAACTGGGCGCAACACTTGACGCTTGCCACTGACGACCGCTGCAATTTCAGCAAGAACTCCAGCGCCCATTGCAACGTATACGTAGGTTTGTGGTTGTGTGAGAGACCAACCCATCCAGTCGGAAATACCTTTGTTGCCACCGAAAGCAATGCGGGCGTAACGGTGATCAACGTAGAGATACACAAGAGTTCCGAACAACACTGGCAAGGTAAGTACCAATGCAACTCCGCCCGTGAGTGCAGACCACGACGACATTGGCACGCGAAGAAGTGTCATGCCAGGAGCACGGCTGGTGAGCACTGTGGTCACTACAGAAACGGCAGCTGCAAGTGCACCAATTACGGCAATTCCCATACCGAGAAGAAATAGGTCGACCATTTTTGCATTGCCACCACCAGGGCCACCGTTAGCAATGGTGGAACCTAGAGCAAGACCAATACCAGCAAGCCACATCCAAAAACCAAACATTGCTGCACGTGCGAATGCAATTGTTCTTGCGCCCACTTGTAGTGGCACCACCGCAATGGCGATGCCGAGAAGCAGCGGCAACATCACGCCAAAGGAAAGACCAACTCGATAGAGAGAGAAAATTTGTGTGACGGAGTCTTGATCTAAAAGGGAGTAACCCGTTGCAGAGATGCGTTCTACGCCAATGACTGCACCAAGTGCTGCTGCCGCAATTGCAATGAGCAATGCGCAACCAATGAAAAGTCGACCAATACGTTTGTGGTCGGTCGTGGTAGCCCATGCACCGACGCCCACTAAAAAAGCGCCAAGGGCACTGTCGCTAGAAGTGGCGCGCACCTGCGTTCCAGATGCATGCGTTTCGATCGTGGTCATGGAGGGCTTTCTTTCACGGAAATGACGTTACGAGATTACCTACCTGCGAGAGTCAGGAGGTAAATGAAGAGTCTTTGTGGGTTTGTGATTTCACAACGGGGAAAACCCGCCGCGCCTCAACTGTAGGCGACGAGCCCTAGGAGACCCCATATTTCACGAGCACGTCGACCGTGATGGCTCCAAAAAGAAGTGAAATGTAGGAGATGGAGTAGGAAAATACGCGCATCGAAACCGCTTCAGTGGGGGTCCGCCACAAATAACCGATGCCGAGGAGGAAAAGTGCCCCTAAAACAGCCGCCGACACCCCATAAATGACCCCTAAATCGCCCACAGGAATTAAAACCAGGCTCGCCACCACCAATGCCACGGTGTAGCGCAACATGGCGCGCAGGGTCTGTTTCATGGGAACAACGGTCGGCAACATGGGCACCTGGGCGGCCTTGTAGTCATCGGAGTGCCGAATGGCCAAAGCCCAAAAATGGGGGGGAGTCCACAGGAAAATGAGCAAAAAGAGCAAAAAAGCGGCCCAAGAGACCTCGTTTGTGACTGCCGACCAGCCCACCAGCACGGGAACTGCCCCGGCGGCACCCCCAATAACGATATTTTGGCGGCTCGTGCGCTTCAGCCACACGGAATAAATGACCACGTAAAACATGGTGGCCGAGAATGTAAGAAGGGCCGACAAGAGATTCGCGCTGACCCACAGAATGGCAAAAGCCACAATTTCCAATATCCAGGCAAAAATAACGGCGTTGCGGGGGGCAATGAGCCCGGTCACCAAGGGCCGCCCTTGGGTGCGCACCATGAGCTTGTCAATATCGCGGTCAATGACCATGTTGAGAGCGTTCGCCCCACCAGCAGCCAACGAGCCACCCACCAAGGTGAGCACGACGAGCCAGGTGGCTGGCCAGCCCTTTTGGGCAAGAACCATGGTGGGAACCGTGGTCACGAGCAAAAGCTCGACAATGCGTGGTTTTGTGAGGGCGATATACCCACCAATAACGGTGGTGGGGCGGCGACCCGAGCCATTATGCGACAAAGCCCGGCGTGCAAGACGCGAAGGAACGAGGGGGCGAGCACCAACAGCCATGGAAATGCTCATCGTAGAGGCAGAATGTCGTAATGGCATCAACGACCGAATCACCCGCAGCAGATGTTGCTGTCGATGAGCAACTCGACACCGACAAGCCATGGATTGTTCTGGTGTGGAACGACCCCATCAATCTCATGTCTTATGTCGCCTTCGTTCTTCAAAAACTTTTTGGTTACAGCAACGAAAAGGCAACTGAATTAATGCTCGATGTTCACCACAAAGGTCGAGCTGTTGTTTCAAGTGGCGCCCGCGAACGCGCTGAACTCGACGTATTTCGCCTACACGAGCATGGTTTGTGGGCAACCATGCAACGCGACACATGATGCGCCGTCGCAACTCTGGGCCATTTGTTGCACAACGAGATGGCACGTATGTCATGAACCTCGCCCCCGATGTGCAAGCGATGCTTGTGCATATGTTCGGTGAGTTGCGAGATGTTCTCACCACCGGCGATTCCAACGAGCCCACCTTGCAGCGACTCTTCCCCGTGGCGTATCACCAAGATCCAGACAGCAACGAGGAGTACCAACGCCTCATGCGCAGTGAATTGGTGGCTTCTCGCCTCGCTGCCATTTCGCGGGCTGTGGAAGTCATCGATACCGCCTCCAACCAGGCGCCCATTCTCACTTCTGGCGATATGTCTCAGTTCATGCAGTCGCTGAATGCCATTCGCCTCTTGCTCGGCACCATGCTCGATGTCAGTGAAGACGATGAGCTCAATGGCCAAAACGACCTGGAAGACGATGATCCACGTCTGGCCCAGCATCATTTATATGCCTATTTGGGGTGGTTATTAGAGGGCTCAATAACTGCTCAGATGAATCGGGGGGAAATTCGCTAATTTCCTGATAGTTTTGCAACGCTCTCGCGTGGAGTCGAACAAGCCCCCATCGGCTAGTGGCCTAGGACACCACCCTTTCAAGGT
>JABMMV010000136.1 GCA_013205145.1 bacterium | reverse complement strand
GTTTTCTTTGCCGCAGACTCAGTGGAATATTTTGCTGCGAGTTTTGCGAAGTCACCACCATTATTGAGTTCCGAGAGAACCTTTATGGCTGTACTTTTTTCCTTGGTCAAAATGTGACTGGCACATATGACTCCGGTGAGCGATGGGTTTTCTTCGTACATCTTCTTGATGTTGGCATCTGACGGGGCACTCATTGCCTGCACTGCTGCCGTTTCAGCATTCAAGTTGACGATGAGATTCTGAAGCGCTGGGGTGAGCGTCTTAAATTTCTCATCGGCAATGCCATCAGAAACCTTTTTGCGTTCTGCGGCACTCACCGATTTTCCGATACTTTGCAAGAAAACTTTGTAGTCGTTCTCTTTAATGATTGCAGTCAAGATGCTGCGCACATCGTCGCCGGCAGCAATGCCGTCTGGCATATTGAGCTGTCCAATTTTTGAGAACTCACTAATAAAGCCTTCAAAAGTTTCTTGGCTCACAGATACACCATTCACAGTTGCCGCGGTCGAGGCCTTCGGGACGGTGGAGCATGCCGTGAGGCCAATGAGCAGGCCGCCAGCAATGAGCGATGTACGGAGGGTTGAAATACGAGTCACGAGAAAACTTTACTGTGCAGAGGCGAGGAGTCACTGATCTGCGAAGAGTTCCGCCAGAAGTTCTTGTAGGTCGTACACCACTTGATCGTTGTTAGTACCTTTGCGATTCTGCGGAGGGCCTTGTAGCGGTACCACGAGTTGTTTTGCATCTTCTCGGTACGACATCCCCTTAAATTTTCCCGTTCGCGAGAGACGCTGCACAGCCATTTGCTGGCTGTTTTTCAATTCCACCGGCGAGATGCGCGCGGTATTCATCATGACCGTGAGTTCTTTGATGCCGTAGGTATGGCACGCGGCACGCAGTGTGCCTACTGCGAGAAGAATATCGGCTTGGTGAGGAAGGGGGCCGAAACGGTCGAGCCATTCGCGCCGGACGTCTTCTACTTCTGCAAAAGTTTTTACTTCGCTGAGGCGGCGGTAGGCCTCAAGCCGGAGGTCTTCTGTTGGTACGTAGTCATTGGGAAGGAATGCCGACACTTGAATGTCGAGTTTCAGCTCATTAGGAGCTTCAATGGGTTCGCCTTTCATTTCGGCAACCACTTCAGTGACCATTTGGCAATAGAGGTCGTAACCCACCGCAGCAATATGGCCACTTTGTGCTTCGCCCAAAATGTTTCCTGCGCCACGAATTTCGAGGTCGCGCATGGCAATTTTAAAACCGCTTCCTAGTTCAGTTGCTTCACCAATGGCGCGCAACCGTTCGTAGGCATCTTCACTCAGCACTTTGTCACGCGGGTGGAAAAGGTACGCATATGCACGTTGCCCGCTTCTTCCCACGCGCCCACGTAGTTGGTGCAACTGCCCAAGACCCAATAGGTCGGCTCGTTCAACAACCAGAGTATTCACGGTGGGCATATCGATGCCGCTTTCAATAATGGTGGTGCACACAAGTACATCGAAGTTGCCATGCCAAAAATCGATAACAATTTGTTCAAGTGAGCTTTCATCCATTTGGCCGTGAGCAACCGCAATACGTGCTTCAGGTACGAGTTCTCGCAATTCCGCAGCACGTTCGTCGATGGTTTGAACGCGGTTATGCACCCAAAATACTTGGCCTTCGCGTAACAGCTCACGTCGAATGGCTTCCACGGCAAGTCGCTTATCGAGTTCGCCAACATAAGTGAGAATGGGCTGGCGGTCTGCGGGAGGAGTTTGCAAAAGAGAAAGGTCGCGAATACCCACCAAACTCATTTCAAGTGTGCGGGGAATGGGAGTGGCGCTTAATGTAAGTACGTCAACGTTATGACGCATCTTTTTCATGGTCTCTTTATGCTGCACGCCAAAGCGTTGTTCTTCGTCAACAACAAGCAAGCCGAGATCTTTAAACTTGATGTTGTCTTGTAGAAGGCGGTGTGTGCCAATGACGCAATCTGTTTCGCCCGATGCGAGTGATGCAATAATTTTCTTTGCCTCACTCGCAGTTTGAAAACGCGACAACACTTCTACCTGAATGGGGAAACCCGCGAAACGCTCTGAAAATGTATTGCCGTGCTGTGATGCGAGCAATGTGGTGGGGGCAAGTACTGCTACCTGCTTGCCGTCTTGTATTGCCTTAAAGGCAGCGCGAATAGCAACCTCTGTTTTGCCAAAACCCACGTCGCCGCACACCAGGCGGTCCATTGGCGTGGCGCGTTCCATGTCGCTTTTAATTTCGGCGATAGCTGTGCGCTGGTCGGGAGTTTCTGCGTAGGGAAAGGAGCCTTCCATTTCGTGTTGCCAAGGGGTGTCTGGTGAGAACGCGTGGCCTTCAGCGGTCACGCGACGCTGATACAAGACAACAAGTTCTTGTGCAATTTCTTGAACTGCAGATTGAACCCGCGATTTTGCGCGCGCGAAATCGGAGCCACCCAAGCGGTGCATCGCAGGTGTTTCACCACCCACATATTGTCGAATGGAATCAATTTGATCGGTGGGTACGTAGAGCTTGTCGCCACCCTTGTATGCAAGCAGCAAGTAATCGCGTTGTGCCCCACCAATTGCACGACTGACAAGACCTTCAAATTTGCCCACGCCATGGTGGTAATGAACAACGTAATCACCAGATTTAAGATCTTGGAACGTTGAACCCGCCGTGCGAGGTCGTGCTCTGCGTGGTGTGCGACGCCTTCCGGTGAGATCCGATTCGGTAATGAGAGCAACATGTGCACTTGGCATGTATGCCCCAAAGTGCATTCTTGCTGTTGCAATATAAATTGCAGGTGGCAGTTCCGGGTGTTTCAGCGTGCTCACGGAATCGAGCAAAATAACGTCTGCACCACCTTGCTTCAAGCTCTCGGTGAGGCGTTCACGCGACATGTCGGTATCGGCAAGAACAAAAACGCGGTTCTTTTCGCGTACGAGTTCGGCAAGTCGCGAAACAATAATGCTGGCATCGCCAGAGAGCGGACCCCACCCAGAAGCATTGAACCCGGGTATCGCATCGTGCACTTCAGCATCGCTTGCTGCAAGTAGGTGAAATGTAGGGAGTTGTTCTGCCCCAGCAAGTACTGTATCGGGGTCGGCGTGAAGGCGCGGAAAATTAATTTCATTTCCTGGTTCATTCAGCCGGCCCCATGTGCTTGCCAAGGCTTTTGCAAGGTCTGCTTCCTCGGCCAATATGTCGAGCCCGCGATCGCGAATGCGACGAGGTTCTACAAGTACCAAACGAACATCGTTGTTTTTATTGATGGCGCTTAATTCAGAAAGCAAAGTGTCGCCACGAGAAAACCATGGCAGCCAACTTTCCATGCCATCGAAAACTTGTGCTTCGCTGAAGCGCTCCCAGTGTTCGCGACCCCATGGTTCACTGGCAATGAGTTGAGTAGCGGTTGCTCGTATGGTGTCGTCTACCAGAAGCTCACGTGCTGGGTGAATCCAAATTTCTGTTAAGTCCCCTTCGCTGCGTTGGTCGTTCACATTGAACGTGACGAGACGCTCGACTTCGTCGCCCCACAACTCAATACGAACGGGGGTGTCGGCGGTAGAAGGAAAGACGTCGACAATTGCACCGCGTCGTGCAACATGACCACGTAATTCAACGAGGTCTTCACGGCGGTAGCCAATTGTGACGAGGTCTGACATCAGCGCATCGGGATCGATGGTCATTCCAACTTTGATGTGCAGCGGCCACGGATAGTTGGTGGTGATATTGGGCAGCGGCGCAATTTTTTGTAGGAGGGCACGTGCGCCAGCAACAACAATGCGCGGGCGATGCTCAGGAGTGCGTAAACGCCACAACGCCTCCATGCGCTTTCCCATTGTTTCTACGTTGGGGCTGATGCGCTCAAAGGGAAGTGTTTCCCATGCGGGGTAAAGCACTACGTCGTTTGCGGGGAGGTATACCTGCAGGTCGTCAACAAGTTGTGCAGCTGCTGATCCTGTTGAAGTAGCAACAACAAATGTTGCTTGCGGATGCAAAGACGCCATTGCGCCAAGTACAACGGCTCGGGCAACTTCGGGGCAGCCGAGTGTTCCATTTTTCCCGGTGAATGCACCGGCCACTGTGGGGTCGTTTGCAACAAGTGCAGGAATGCGATGCGGATTCACGAAGTAGCCGTGTTATACGTATTCATTGTGACGGCGCTTCCACGCAAAATAAAAGACTCCACAACATCGGCTGCAAGAACAACAGCAGTGTCGAGTATTGCCCGCTCCGCAGGGGCTACTTTACGCAACACATGGTCGGCACCTTCTTCGGCAGAGGCGGGTTTGCCCACACCAATGCGCACGCGCGCATAGTCTTGCGTTGAAAGATGTGACGTAATGGATCGCAGCCCGTTATGGCCCGCAAGACCGCCACCTACTTTTGCACGCACCACACCAGGCTCAAGGTCGAGTTCGTCGTGAACAATAATGAGCTGGGCAATGTCGGAATCGAATTGCAAGTTGTGGCGCTTCATGAGCAGTCGTACTGCTTGACCCGACTCATTCATGAAAGTGGTGGGTATTGCACACACCACTTTGTGGTCGGTGCCGGCAGCATCACGCAGAGAGGTTTCACCCACGCTTGCTTTGTCTTTGCCTTCACGCAATGAAAAGCGCCACCTGCGACTCAACTCATCGATAGTGACTTGCCCCACGTTGTGGCGTGTTTGTTCGTACTTTTTGCCGGGGTTACCGAGCCCAACTACGAGCCACAACATAAATGAACTGTGTGATTACGACGCAGCTGGTGCATCGCCTGCAGGTGCTGCACCATCGACAGCGGCAGGACGAGCAGCCTCGACGCGTGAAGTAAGAACAGTAACAATTGCCATTTCAGGATCACCAACAGCAACGGCACCCTTCGGCAACGCAACTTGGTCGAGGCGGATGACGTCGTGAATGGTCATGTTGGTGATGTCGATGACAATTTCGTTCGGCATGGCAGCAGGTGTGGTGCGAATTTCAATGCTGTCGACTGCAGGGTCAACCATTGCGCCTTCAGCGATAACTGCTTTCGCAGTACCTTCGAGACGAATAGGAACGCTGACCACAATTTCTTCCGACATGTTGATTTGCTGGAAGTCGATGTGGCTTACTGTGCGACGCACTGGGTGGCGCTGAAGTTCTTTCACAATGG
>JABMMV010000135.1 GCA_013205145.1 bacterium | reverse complement strand
GAGCCAGGTAGTTCTTCGCGCAGTGTTGACATTGTTCAGCCGTTAGAAAAAATTACTCCAGTGGCCTTACCGCAGGTGAATGTTTCAAATTACTCACACACTCAAGACTCGGTGTCGTTTACGGTCGACAAAATAGGAGTGCCCGTGTTGGTGCGAGTGAGCTATTTCCCGAACTGGACCGTTTCTGGTGCAAAAGGGCCATATAGGGCGGCGCCAAACATGATGGTGGTTATTCCTACCGAGAAAAATGTGGAACTGAAGTATTCATCTACCGGCATCGACAAACTTGCGTATTTGTTCACATTAGTTGGCATCGGAATTGTTATTTTTTGGTGGCGACGTGGCCCGTATCGTTACGGCACTTCAATGCCACCGCTAATGTAATCAAGAGATGAAACATTCAGATCTCACCAATATTTTTAAAGCGTATGACGTTCGTGGAACTGTTCCCGATCAGTTCAATGTCGACATCGCGCGTGCAGCAGGCGTTGGCTTCGCTCAATTCGCCAAAGCCCCCACTATTTTAGTTGCCCGCGATATGCGACCTTCTGGAGTAGAACTTGTTGCAGCATTTGCTGAAGGCGCAATGTCGCAGGGTGTCAATGTCATTGACATCGGATTGGCTAGTACCGACTTGTTGTACTTTGCTGCTGGCTCACTCGATGCGCCTGGGGCAATGTTTACTGCATCACATAATCCGGCGCAGTACAACGGCATTAAGTTTTGCTTGTCTGGGGCAAGGCCAGTAGGGGTCGACACTGGCCTCAACCAAATTCGTGAAGTCGCAGTGCGCGAATTGGTACAGCCATCGGCGTCGGTGGCTAGCAGGGGTCAGCTGTCTCATCGCAACTTGCTCGATGCATTTGCCGAACACGTTGTGAGTTTTGTCGACCAAGACCAACTCATTCCTTTGAAAGTCGTTGCCGATACAGCAAATGGAATGGGCGGCCTAGTTGTTCCTGCGGTGTGTGAACGACTTCCGCAGATTCAACTTGAAGTGATGTTTGGTGAACTAGATGGCACGTTCCCGAATCACCCGGCAGACCCTATTCAGCCCGCCAACCAAAAAGATCTGCAAGCACGTGTTGTGTCTGGCGGGTTCGATATTGGGTTGGCGTTCGACGGCGATGCCGACCGAGTGTTTGTTGTCGACGAAAAAGGTAGTGGTCTATCGGGAAGCACAACAACGGCTCTGTTGGCAGCAGCCGTGCTGCGCAAGAATCCTGGTGCAAAAATTATTCACAACCTCATCTGCTCAAAGGCAGTTCCGGAGGTCATTACGCAATACGGGGGAGTCCCCATTCGCTCGCAGGTGGGGCATAGCTATATCAAGCAATTGATGGCAGAAACAGGTGCAGTGTTTGGTGGAGAGCATTCCGCCCACTACTACTTTCTCAACAACTTCCGTGCCGATAGCGGGCTCATTGCTGCAATGCATGTTTTCAACGAGATGAGCCGCAGCGGTGAGCCACTTTCTCAAGTACGTATTCCCTTCGAGCGTTATAGCGCAAGTGGTGAAATCAATACGCAAGTAAGCGACCCTCTTGCAGTTATTGAAAAAGTCGGCGCAGCATTCGCTTCGTTTTCTAGTGATCGCCTCGACGGGCTCACTGTTGATTGTGGTTCATGGTGGTTCAACTTGCGACCATCGAATACTGAACCATTATTGCGGCTTAACCTTGAGGCTGGAAACCGTGACGAATGCGATCAGCGTGTATCAGAAGTGCTTTCACTCATTACTCAGAACGCGTAGCAGTAACCCCAGCAAATGTTGGCTAGTGTAGAAGCATGTCGTTAAACGCAAAATTGTTAGAAATTCTGGCCTGCCCGGAAGACAAAGGCCCACTGTTCTATGTGGAATCCGAGTCGCTTCTCTACAACAACCGTTTACAGCGCATCTACGACGTCAAAGCGGGCATCCCTGTCATGCTCATTTCTGAGTCACGCACTGTCGATGCTGGCGAACACGCTCGCATCATGGCAAAAATCACCGCAGAAGACATTCAGCCCACCTTCATTGCGCACTAGTATCTTCTAGTCGGGCTGAAAGACCGGAGCCAGCAGGCCCCAGCCCAGGTACTTTCCCTTTTTATCGACAGTTCCCGAAAGGCTCCTTCATGTCTACAGATAACACCTTTGCAAAACGCGGCGATTTCCGTGTTGCAGATCTTGCGCTTGCACCATTTGGCCGCAAGGAAATTCATCTTGCCGAACACGAAATGCCAGGCCTTCGCGCACTGCGCAAAGAGTTCGGGCCAACAAAGCCATTGAAGGGTTGCCGCATCTCTGGTTCATTACACATGACCATTCAGACTGCAGTTCTCATTGAAACCCTTGTTGAGTTGGGCGCAGAAGTGCGTTGGGCAAGTTGCAATATTTTCTC
>JABMMV010000134.1 GCA_013205145.1 bacterium | reverse complement strand
GCGTGCTGCAGCGTTCCCCATCATTAAAGATCTCATGGTCGATCGCTCCGCATTCGACCGCATTATTGAGTCGGGTGGCTTTATCACCTCCGTCACCGGTGGTGCTCCAGACGCAAACCTCATACCTATTCCAAAGCCAGTAGCCGATTCCGCAATGGACTCTGCCGCGTGCATTGGCTGTGGTGCGTGTGTGGCAGCGTGCCCGAACGGTGCCGCCAACCTGTTTACCTCGGCAAAAATTGCGCACCTGAACTTGCTTCCCCAAGGACAAGCAGAGCGCTATAAGCGCGCTGAATCAATGATCGAAAAAATGGATGAGTATTTCGGCTCGTGCACGAATCACGGTGAATGTGAAGCTGCGTGTCCAAAAGAGATTTCCATCGATGTCATTGCCTTGGCAAATGCCGATTATCGCAAGGCAAAACTTAAGAACAGGAAATTCATTAGTCGAATCTAGTGGGCTAACGTGAGGCTATGACCCTCCATGTCGCGCCTTCTCATTTACCCACCACGCTAGGTGGGCTCCGTACATCGGGCTGGATCTCGCGTCCAGTCAAAGAGGAATTACGGCGTAACGCCATTGTAAAAATCGCAGCAGGTGAACCACTTTTTGCTGGCGTCATGGGATTCGAAAATACCGTCATGCCGCAGTTAGAGAACGCACTTCTTGCCGGACACGACGTGGTGTTTCTTGGTGAGCGCGGTCAAGCAAAGTCGCGCATCATTCGTTCGCTCACTGGGTTGCTTGACGAGTGGATGCCCATCATTGAGGGCAGTGAAATTAACGACGACCCGTATGCTCCTGTTTCGCGTCATGCGCGAGATCTTGTTGAGCAGTTAGGTGAGTCAACTCCTATTGCTTGGGTGCATCAGTCTGAGCGTTTCGGCGAAAAACTTGCTACGCCCGACACGTCAATTGCCGACCTCATTGGTGAAGTTGACCCCATCAAAGTTGCAGAGGGTCGTTACCTGAGCGATGAACTTACTTTGCATTACGGGTTGGTGCCACGTACGAATCGTGGAATTTTTGCCATCAATGAATTGCCAGACCTTGCTGAACGCATTCAAGTGGGTTTATTGAACGTGTTGGAAGAGCGAGATGTGCAAATTCGTGGATACAAAATTCGACTTCCTCTCGACGTGATGTTGGTGGCATCGGCAAACCCCGATGACTACACAAACCGTGGGCGCATCATCACTCCGTTGAAAGATCGTTTTGGAAGTCAAATACGTACGCACTACCCGTTAGAAGTGGCAACGGAAGTAGCCATTATTGAACAAGAATCTCGGCCCGCAAGTATTGGCGATGTTGAGGTCGTGGTTCCCGACTTCATGAAAGAAGTTATTGCAACATTCAGCCATCTTGCGCGTCATAGCAATCACATCAGCCAACGCAGTGGCGTCAGTGTTCGTTTATCGGTAAGCAACTTTGAAATTATGTGCGCCAATGCTGTTCGTCGTGCATTGCGAGCTGGTGAAACCAATGTTGCCCCACGTGTGAGCGATCTGGAAGCACTTGCTGCATCAACATCTGGAAAAGTAGAAATTGAATCGCTTGAAGAGGGCCGCGAAGGCGCAATTCTTGAGCAAATTGTGAAAGCAGCTGTTTTGCAGGTCTACAAACGTCTTGCTACTCCTGCCACTGTGCACATTGACAAAGTCAATGAAATTCTCGCTGCGTTCGAGTCGGGCACGCTGGCCCACGCAGGCGAAGACATCACTTCGTCGCAACTCGTGCAGCTACTTTCCGATATTCCTGCATTGAAGTCGGTGGTGGAAGTATTTGTTGGCACCAATGCAAACCCGGCAGTTTTGGCGAGCGGTGTGGAGTTTGTGCTTGAGGGTCTGCACCTCTCCAAACGATTGAATAAAGATTCTTCAGGAGTGCGTGCTACGTATCGCGCTAAAGCGTGAGTAGTCAGTTCATTTTGTGAAGAACCTCATCATCACCGGTGGCTGGGCACATGAGTTTTCAGATAGCGCTGTAGTTTTGAGTGAGGTTTTAGCGGCGCAACCTGTCGATGGCGCTTCTGTACATTCCACGGTTGTTGATGGCATCGACAATGCAATTCAGGCATTGCAAGAAGGTCAATTTGATGTGGTCACTGTGTATGCCTGCTGGTTCACCATGACCGACGAGCGCTACACCCCACAACAGCGTGCACAGTGGGCTAGAACGACCCCAGTAGAGCTGCGTGATGCAATTGGAGCACATGTGAAGCGGGGTGGCGGGTTGCTGGTGCTGCACACTGGCATCATTTGCTTCACCGACTGGCCCGAATGGCCGCACTACATCGGAGGAAGTTGGAACTGGGGTGCATCGTGGCACCCTGCCGTTGAAGTATTCGCAGCACGTTGGGCAAGCGCGTTGCGCGAGCCACAACTGCATCCCATCGTGCATGACCTTGGCGAAATTGTGGTGGAAGACGAGCGATATTGCGAGCTTGGTGTGGGTCCTCGCGCACAGGTGCTTTTAGAGTCCGATGGCCCAGAGGGTATTCAGGCCTCCATGTGGACGCATGAACAGGGCTCGTCGCGCGCCGTTTTCAGTTCACTGGGGCACGACCACCGATCGCTCAATAATCTGCAACATGGCCGGCTCCTGCGCCGCAGTATTGCGTGGGTAGGGCAACTTTCCGACACCGTTGTACGAGAGGTGCATTAAGCAACTACCATTCCATCGTCTGTTACAACAGGGGGAATTGAATGTCGTTAGTTGGAGCACGTGTACTTCGTAAAGAAGACCCAAATCTCATTACCGGAAATGGACAATATGTCGATGACCTACAGCCAGCAGGTTGTACGTCAATGGTGTTTGTTCGCTCAACCGAAGCGCATGCAAAAATTCGGTCCATAGATACGGCTGAAGCGTTGGCCTTACCTGGCGTACTTGCCGTGTGGACCTCTGCAAATATTGCGCAACTCGCAAACTGCCCAGGTGGGCTGCCAGGTCTCGACCAACCATTACTTGCAAAAGATGTTGTTCGTTTTGTTGGTGAAGGTGTTGCAGTAGTGGTTGCAACCGATCGGTATATTGCTGCCGACGCAGCTGAACTCATTATTGTCGATTATGAACCACTGCCTGCTGTAGCAAGTTTGAGTGCAGCGATGGCACCAGGTGCTGTTGTGCTTCATGAAGTCCTTGGCGGGAACACCGTGCATTTCCAAGATTTTGAGAATCCACTCGATGAGGCATTCGCAGCAGCACCGCGTACTGCATCAATGCACATTGTGAACAATCGCTGCGCACCTTCACCTATTGAACCCAATGTGTGTCTTGCCGATTGGGGACGCAGCGGCCTCACACTCTGGGCGGCTTTCCAAGCTCCTCACCATCTGCGCAACACCATTGCTCAGTACTTTGGCATTCCGCAAGACTCCACTCGCGTTGTTGCCCCCGACGTAGGCGGTGGATTCGGCGCAAAAATTAACTTCGTACCTGAATTTTTCTTAACGGCACTGTTGTCAAAAGAAATTGGTAAGCCAGTGAAGTACACGCAAACACGTAGCGAATGTTTGGTAGCAATGTTGCATGGGCGTGCTCAAGAGCACGATGCAACTGTTGCATTCGACAACGATGGTCGCATTTTGGCTTTGAAGTTAACGGTTACTCAAGATCAAGGTGCATACCCAAATGGCACCGGCATGGGTCTTCCTGTTCTCACCACCGCAATGGCTGCTGGGTGCTATCGCATTCCTGCTGTTGCCATTTCGTGGCGAAATGTTGTTACCAACACCACTCCAGTTGCTGCTTACCGTGGTGCTGGGCGTCCAGAAGCGTCTTTCACCATCGAGCGTCTCATCGATCTCATTGCCGATGAAACTGGTGTTGACCCAGTGGAAGTACGTCGCAGAAACTTTATTCCGGTTGATGCATTTCCTTACGCAACGCATAGCCCACTTGCTATGTACGACAGCGGCAACTTTGCCGGGGCGCTCGATGAATTGTTGAAGCATGTAAATTATGACGAATTAAAAAAAGAACAAGAGAAGCGTCGTCAAGATCCTGCTGCAAAACTTCTTGGTATCGGTTTTTCATCGTGGTTAGAAATTGCCGGGTTCGGGCCACCTGGGTCGCTTGAAGCTTTCGGGCACTTGGCGTCGTGGGAATCGGCACAAGTGCGTATTCAGCCCGACGGCAGCGCCATTATTTTCACCGGTGCATCGCCTCACGGGCAAGGCACTGTTACCACCTATGCACAAATTGCAGCCGATGAGCTCGGTATCGATTTCGATCGCATCAGCGTGAAGCACGGCGATACGGCGGTTGTTCCGCAAGGTATCGGAACCATGGGCTCGCGTGCGGTTGCTGTTGGTGGCGAAGGTGTGAAAACTGCAAGTGGTCGTGTGTATGAAAATGCAAAACGTATTGCTGCGCATTTGTTGGAAGCAAGCGCTGAAGACATCATCATCGAAGATGAAAAATTCTTTGTAAAGGGAACACCAGCACGAAGCGTTCCATGGAGCGAGGTTGCATGGAAGAGTTTTCAACCATTGGAACTTCCCGGTGGAATGGAACCTGGTGCACTCGACTCCACAGTTTTCCAGCAAGTTCCTAACTTCAGTTTCCCCTCCGGCGCATATTGCTGTGTCGTAGAAATTGATCGCGAGACGGGCGGGGTCAACATTGTCAACATGTATCTCGTTGACGATTGCGGAACAGTCATCAACCCACTCTTGGTAGAAGGCCAAGTGCACGGCGGGGTAGCCCAAGGCATTGCCCAGGCGCTCTACGAGCACATGTTGTACGACCCCAGTGGCGTTCCACGCACATCTACATTTATGGACTATCTCGTGCCGGCAGCATCAGATCTGCCCGGGTACATCACGGGTCGCATCAATACGCCTAACCCCAGCAACACTCTGGGAGCCAAGGGCGTAGGTGAGTCGGGTTCAGTTGGTGCACCACCGGCAGTTGTAAATGCAGTTGTCGATGCGCTCAGTCACCTGGGCGTGAAACACATCGATATGCCAGTAACACCAATCAAAGTATGGAACATTTTAGAAGGGGCAAAGTAATGACTATTCGTACCGCAATCACCGTGAACGGTAAAGATACTTCTCGCGAAGTAGAAGCCCGCACGCTTCTTGTTCATTACCTGCGTGAAGAATTAGGTCTAACCGGTACTCATATTGGGTGCGACACCTCAAACTGTGGTGCATGCACGGTTCTCCTCGATGGAGAAGCAGCGAAGTCGTGTACCATTTTTGCCGCACAAATTCACGATTGCCATGTCACCACCATCGAAGGTGCGGCACAGGCTGATGGGTCATTTAGCCCTATGCAAGAAGGGTTCCGTCAAGAGCACGGCCTGCAGTGCGGCTATTGCACACCAGGAATGATTATGGCTTCTACGGCTTTGTTGACAGAAAACCCGAACCCAACAGAAGAAGAAATTCGTCATGCACTTGAGGGCAACCTCTGTCGTTGCACCGGCTACGAAATGATTGTTAATGCGGTTCGCTGGGCAGCAGAAAATCCAAACTTCACATCTGGAGGCGTCAAGTGATACCTGCACAATTTGACTACGTTGAAGCTACATCGGTAGCCGATGCAATTCGTTTACTTGCAGAACACGGTGATGAAGCAAAACTTCTTGCCGGTGGGCACTCGCTCATTCCTCTGATGAAGTTGCGTTTAGTGACGCCAGCAACGCTTATCGACGTAACGCACATCAAAGAGTTGTCATACATTAAAGAAGAAGGCAACAACATCGTCATTGGTGCCCTAACGCGTCACCGCGATATTGAAGAGTCCGAACTGGTGAAGAAGCATCTTCCTCTCGTCGCACATGTTGCTGGCGAAGTGGGCGACCCTCAAGTGCGTAATCGTGGAACCATTGGTGGTTCGTTGGTGCACGGCGACCCGGCAGCAGATCTTCCTGCAGCTGTGCTGGCGACAGGTGCAACCATGGTCATTGCTGGTCAAAATGGTGAGCGACGTATTTCAGCGCAAGATTTCTT
>JABMMV010000133.1 GCA_013205145.1 bacterium | reverse complement strand
GTCTTGCTCCCGTCATCGTGGAGCGCATGTTGCCCATCGTGCGTCGCATTGCCGACGACACAGGCGCGGGCGTACTCATGGTGGAACAGCACGTTGGCTTGGCATTGGCAGTTGCCGACCGTGGCTACGTACTTGCCCATGGTGAACTCACCATGGAAGGTTCTGCTCAGGAGCTCCGCGACAACCAGTCGTTGTTGGAAGCCAGCTACCTGGGTGGCGAAGCCCACTAGAAATACTTTAAAAAGACCCCAGTCGAGAGGCTGGGGTCTTTTTTATTGCCCCACCACAAGTTGTGCACTCATTCGCATGATGGGTTATTCGCTTGCGTATGAGCGGAGAATACTCCCCCTTCGACTCTTTGATGAGTTGAAAGAGAACTTCACACGCGAATTGATGCGAGGTTGTTAGCGCTAACGCTGCACACGACTGCGCTAATCGCACTTCTATACGCTGCCCGAGTTTGTAGACATTGCTCATTGAAATATCGAGACGTTCAGATAGTTCTTCCCGATTGAGTTCCTGGTCGAGATGCAAATGCAGAAACTGCTGGTCACGATTACTGAGTCCTTTACGTGACGTCGTCATTGCGAAACATAACTCGCTCTTTCTGCTATCTACCTCGGTTGAGTAGACACGAAGGGGTTCGCCGCCCACAAAGAACCGCTGATGCTGACGCAGATACTTGTACGACTCGTTTTTGGCAATTGCGCGCACCCACGCCTCAAGTTTGTGAACATCATGAAGTTGTTCAATATTCGTACTTGCTCGCAAGAACGTTTCTTGCACTACATCGTCACTTGCCACTTGGGCCCCCAGGCGGCGCAGAACTACATTTCTCACGTCGTGCTCGCAGTCGACATACAACATGAGAAGCCCTAATGCGCTGTGCCGTTGTAAAGCGGCAACTACAACCGCACGGTGACAAACTGGATTGACCGTTTGTAGTTCCTGGAGATTCGTATGCACACCCCTATGGCACTGGAATTACTTGTGAAAGTAGTCCCATATGTCAACTTTGTGAAGGGCGCTATGACTTTCTCTATTGCATAAGGCTTTCTATGAACTCGGCTGTATATTTCCGAAGTGGTTCGTCGTCGCTTCTCAGTAGTTCTTGCACTCAGTGCCTGTCTTGTTGCCCTTACCTCAATCATCAACATTCCTTCAGCCGATGCAAAATCGTCAAATAGTTCCTTTCTTGTTGATCATGTGCGGACAAAAGACCCGGTGGTGTTCATCACCATCGACGACGGTTCGGTAATTACAGATGACCTTGTGCAACTTCTTCTCTCAAAAAATATTCCCGTTACAAACTTTGTTCTGTCGGAAGCCTTGAAAACACATTGGAAAGCTCTTCACCGCATTCAGCGCCCAGGTACATCTTTTGAAAATCATTCTGAGACACATCGCTTGATGAATTCGCTTTCACTGAAAGAGCAAACGAAAGAGATTTGTCGAGCAAACGAGCATGTTCGCGGCAATTACAAGAAGCTTCCCCTTTTCTTTCGCCCACCCGGGGGTTCCCACAACAGCAATACTGTGATTGCGGCGAAGAAGTGCGGCATTCAAAAAATTGTGATGTGGAACGTTGCCGCCGACCAGGGAAAGATTGTGAGATCCGGTGGGGGCTCCATTCGGCGTGGCGACATTATTTTGTTGCATTACCTCAACAGCTTGGAATCGAGCCTGAAAGTTGTGCTCGCTGAAATCAAGAGGCTTGGTTTGCGACCTGCATCGCTGCGTGACTATCTCGCCTCTACCTAGATCATTCATCTTGCATATATACCCCTGGGGGTATATAGTGGCGACATGCAAATACCTACAGAAACCACCGACGACCTTCAAAAACGCCTCCGCCGCATCGAAGGTCAAATTCGCGGAATACAACAAATGCTGAGTGAAGAACGCGATTGCCGAGAAGTCGTTACTCAAATTTCTGCAGCTAATAAAGCTCTAGAACAAGTGGGTTTTAACTTGGTGGCAGCTGGCCTCACTTGGTGTGTATCGAACCCAGAGCAGTCAAAAAAAGAGGGTTACTCCATTGAAGACGTGCAAAAAATGTTTGTGAAATTGGCTTAGAGAGCCATCATGACTCAGACAGCTACTCCGCAAAAGCGAGGTGCGCTTGCACGTATCGCCCACTTCACCGTTACTCACCGCCGTTCGGTGATGCTCGTATGGCTTGTTGTTACATTCGCCGCAGCTCCGTTGGCCATAACACTCACCAAAGCTCTCTCTGGAGCAGGCTGGGAAGCACAAGGTTCCGATGCTCAACTTGTGCGCGACGAGTTACGTCGCGACTTCCCAGAAGCCGGAGCCGAATCGGCAATTGTGGTTTTCCAACAAAAAGAGCCCTTTGCCACTTCTCCCGCTGCACTTTCCTCCTTTGTTGCTGCACTTGCACAGGCACCCGGTGCCGATGGCGCAATAGACCCGCTCTCTATGCCTGCAGAAGCCGGCCTCATTGCTCGCGATGGGCACACCGCGCTCATTCCTGTTGCACTCAGTGCAGAGGCTGACGCCGACCGCCCCGAGTCTGCTGGTGAAGTCATGAAGTGGGTCGACAATTACACATTTGCAAACGGCACATCTGCCAACACCACTGGCGAATGGGCTGTGTGGCACGATTTCAATAAGGTAAACGAAAAGGCTCTCCATAAAGCAGAGCTTCTTTCTGGTCTGCCAACACTGCTCTTGTTGTTTGTCGCGTTCGGTTCTGCAATCGCTGCTGGCATTCCACTTTTGCTTGCCATTGCCGGAATATTCACTGGTTGGGCACTCTTGAATCTCTTATCGCATGTCACACCGCTGTCGGTGTGGTCAATGAACTTCTCGATGATGATTGGTCTTGCTGTCGGAATCGACTACAGCTTGTTTATTATTTCTCGATACCGAGAAGAATGTGAAGAAGGCAAAGACACTGCACAAGCCATGGCGGGCGCGCTGCAAACGGCAGGAAAGGCAGTGTTCCTTTCGGCACTTACTGTGATTTTGTCGCTTGCTGCACTCTTTCTCGTTCCGGTCATGGTGTTTCGTTCAATGGCCCTCGGCATGATCTTGTCGGTTGTTGCTGTATCGCTTGCATCACTCACGCTCTTACCTGCCGTACTTGCCGCACTTGGCGACAAGGTGTTGGTGAATCGTGCAAAAGAAGACCCCGACCGCGCAGCTAAAACACGTTGGGCTCGCTGGACCTCACGTGCGCTGTGGAAACCAGGGCGTACTCTCATTGCTGGTCTATTCATACTGCTTGCATTGGGGGCTCCAGCGCTTGGCATGAAGCTCGGCATGCCAAGCGCAACGGTGGTTGACCGCGGCGCACAAAGCCGCGATGGCTTCGACACAGTGGTTGAGGCATTTGGCCCCGGTGCCGTTGCTCCAATTTTTGTCACTGCTCCTGCGGCAGATGCACAGAGCATCGTTGATGCTGCAGCAAAAGATGCCAATGTGGCACAAGCCGGAATCGTGAGCGAACCTGCAACTTCTGGGCGTGTTGCATTGCGTATTTTCCCTAAGACGGGAAGTTCCGATACAGCTACAAGTGATCTTGTTGGCCAACTACGCAATGACGTGTCCTCGATCTCACCAACTGCATTAGTGGGCGGTCCTGGCTCACAAAATCGCGACCTCACTGGTGCGCTCATTGGAACAGCGCCTCTCGCAGTTGGACTCATCATGATTGTTGCCTTCGTATTGCTACTCGTTGTTTTCCGTAGCTTGACCATTGCATTGGCTTCTGTTGTTCTGAATCTCATCAGCGTCGGAGCAAGTTTCGGTTTTGCCACGCTGGTGTTTCAACATGGTTTTGGTGCAGGCCTCATTGGTATTGAGCATCAAGGGTTCATCAACGCATGGGCACCACTCTTCTTCTTCGCGTTGCTCTTTGGTTTGTCCATGGACTATCAACTCTTTTTACTCGCAGGCATTAAAGAGCAATACGAAAAGTCGGGCGATACACAATTAGCAATTCGCGAAGGCATTGCACGTACGGGTCGCCCCATCACCAATGCAGCTCTCATCATGATTGTTGTGTTCATTGCCTTTGGCGTGACCGGGCCCATTCCCCCCACTGAATTGGGCATCACCTTGGCCGTTGCCATCCTCCTCGACGCAACAGTCATTCGTATGATGCTGGTTCCAGCCCTCTTCGGGTTGCTGGGTGAAAAGACCTGGTGGCTTCCCAAGTGGCTCGGCAAGATTCTCCCCCACGTGAATTTCAGTCATTAAATAGGTGCTTTTCCATAATCCCGACCTAGTTGGTCGGGATTATGGAAAATGCCGTTATCGTGAGCTGTGAACTAGTCACCTTTAAAGGAGAACACCATGGCACTTCGACTTGGCGATATCGCCCCCGACTTCACCGCAGAAACCACACAAGGCACCATCAATTTTCATGAATGGCTTGGCACTTCGTGGGGCGTACTTTTTAGTCACCCGAAAGACTTCACGCCAGTGTGCACCACTGAGCTTGGCTACGTAGCAAAAATCAAGCCAGAGTTCGACAAGCGCAACGTGAAAGTCATCGGCTTGTCTGTTGACAATGTTGAGTCGCACCTGAAGTGGGAAGGCGACATTGGCGAAACACAGGGAACACCTGTGAACTTCCCCATGATTGGCGACCCAGAGCGCAAGGTAAGCGACCTGTACGACATGATTCACCCCAATGCAAGTGACACCATGACCGTGCGTTCAGTGTTTGTTATTGGACCCGACAAAAAAGTGAAGCTCACCATTACTTACCCAGCTTCAACTGGTCGCAACTTTGATGAAGTATTGCGTGTTATTGATTCATTGCAATTAACGGCACAGTTCAAAGTGGCAACTCCTGCTAACTGGAAAGACGGCGGCGACGTCATCATTGGTGCAGTGGTGTCAGACGAAGAAGCAAAAGTACTTTTCCCGCAAGGCTGGACAACCGTGAAGCCTTACCTGCGCGTTTTGCCACAACCTAATAAATAATTTTTAGCAATTCACCCCAGCAAGTTTTTCTCTACCCACTCGCGCACTTGCGG
>JABMMV010000132.1 GCA_013205145.1 bacterium | reverse complement strand
CCAGCGCGTCTGCCATTTCGCCACTCGCGCGAGTAGAGACCTCATACTTTAGCCCCGTTGGGCCATATCGCTCCTTCTACACTTGGGGTATGCCCCTTTCGCCAGAAGACGTGAAAAAAGTGCGGGCGTATGCGCGTCAACAAGCAGCCGAGGCTGCCGACCTGCGCTTGAAGGTGAAGTTTCTAGAGCGTGAGCACATCATCATGAAGCGTCGGCTCGACCGGGTGTATCGCAGTTACACCTGGCGGGTGGGGCGCGTGGTGCTCTTTCCAATACACATAGCGCAGTGGGCAATGGCGAAGTTGCGCCGGCGGGGCATGTAAGGCGTGGGCCCTCTCATTTCGGTGGTCACACCGGTGTACAACCCAAAGCAGCGCGACCTTGAGGAATGCATTGCCTCGGTCTTGGCACAGACCTATAGCAACTGGGAGCTCTTGTTGGTCGACGACAAGTCACCCGATGCGAATGCCCGCAAAGTAATGGAGCGTGCGGCGGCCATCGACGACCGCATTCGTGTGGCGTACCGCGCAGAAAATGGTGGCATTGTTGCGGCCTCAAACGACGGATTGGCCATGGCCACGGGTGAGTTTGTGGCGTTGCTCGACAACGACGACGTGTTAGAGCCCGATGCTCTTGCTGAAGTGGTGGCGAAGTTTGAGAGCGACCCACTTATTGACTACGTATATACCGATGAAACATTGATGACGGCTGATGGAAAAATTATTGAGCGGTTCTTTAAACCCGATTGGTCGCCAGAACGTTTTCGCAGCCAAATGTATGTGTGCCACTTATCGGTCATTCGCCGTTCGCTCATGGAAGAAGTGGGCGGTTTTCGTAAGGGTTACGACGGCTCGCAAGACTACGACCTCATTTTGCGGGTGACGGAAAAAGCACGCAAGGTAGGCCACGTTCGTAAGTTGCTGTATCACTGGCGCATGGCAAAAAGTTCTGTAGCAAACAACGCAGACGCAAAGCCATATGCATACGACGCTGGGCAGCGTGCTATTCAAAGCCACTGCGAACGTGTAGGCATTCGCGCCGAGGTGCAACGTTTAGAGATTTACCACGGCAACTACCACGTGATGCGCGAGCTGCGTGGTGCCCCAACGGTGAGTGTGCTGATGCCACATGCTGGTGCGGTAGGAAATGTATACGGGTTAGAGCGTGAGCACTTTGCTGAGAGCGTGGAAAGTTTGCGCAGTGCTTCTACGTATGCACACATTGAGTATGTGGAGTCTCTGGTTGATTTTCGTTCGCGCGCAGTGGTGTTGAACGAGTTAGCTTGCAAAGCAACTGGTGAGTATTTGTTTTTTGCATCTGAGGCCTTGGAAGTAGATACACCTGAATGGTGTGAAGAGTTGTTGCGTGTCGCACAAGAACCAGGTGTTGGTGTGGTTACGGCAATGGCGTATTCGGCGGTGGAACGTTTGTTGCATGAGGGTTTTATCTTGAAGCCGATGTATTTGGAAAAATCACACATCAACTTGCCTAAGTATTTACGTGGGCAACGTGCACTATTAGAAACCCTGCACGAAGTGTCGGCAGTTGATGCAACGTGCGCCGTGGTGCGCCGTGAGTTGTTCAACGAAGTGGGTGGGTTCGATGAAACCCTTGCTGCCCCATGGGACATGGTCGATTTCAGCTTGCGTTTGCGTGAAAAAGGCCTGCGCAATGTGGTGAACCCGCGTGCAGCGTTTTATGAATACAGCGAAACTGAAGATGCCGTCGAAGAGTTTCGGTTCCGTGTACCACGGGCGTTTCGCGACAAATGGGCTGCCGTGTTTAATGACGACCCGTATCGTGCGCCTGCGCCACGAAGGTGGCACCCCGATACTGAGCGTCCGTTTTGGCGAGCACAACGCTTGCGCGACTACGCGAAGTAGCTACACCAAAGGAGTTTGGATAATCATCCACAGGCTCATTGCGGAAAATGCCAAAGTGCCTAGTGCAAATATTTTTTGTGCAGATGGGCGTTGGATACCGGCACACAAGATCAGCACGAGTACCGGCACCATGGGAAGCGCATAACGCCCCGACCCACTGGGGTTGAT
>JABMMV010000131.1 GCA_013205145.1 bacterium | reverse complement strand
TCGTGATACAGCGCTCTGTTGCCGAACATCTCAAAATATTGTGTTGTTCGTGTGCTCTCTTCACTGCCCGCATTGAAGGTGTACAACATTGAGACACCGTCAACAGGCAATTGCTCGATGCCATTAACAAACGATGGAGTTTTAATACCTGCCGCCGCCAAAATTGTTGGCATCACATCGACCACATGGTGAAACTGCGTCCGCAATGCACCCATATCTTCAATTTGAGAAGGCCAAGAAAGCGCCATTGCATTGCGTGTACCGCCAAAATGCGAGGCCACCTGCTTCATCCATTGAAACGGAGAGTCAAGCGCCCATGCCCAGCCAACGTTGTAATGATTTTCACATCGTGCAGTTCCAAAGTCATCCATGTGCTCGAGCAACCACTCGGGGTCTTCTGGAATTCCATTTTGAAATGAAGGAGCACTCCATGCGCCGTGAATGGTTCCTTCTGCAGAGGCGCCGTTGTCGCCGGTGATGTAAATAAACAATGTGTTGTCGGCTATGCCAAGGTCTTCCACCGCATCGAGCAACCTGCCAATTTGCGCATCGGTATGGGCCAAGAATCCTGCAAAGGTTTCCATCAGCCTGCTTGCAACGGGCTTATATCGGTCGGGGTAATCGGCCCACGAAGGAATTTCCTCTGGTCGCTCTGTCAGCAAAGTTTCGGGCGGAATGACACCCGACTCCAATTGTCGTGCGTAAATGTCTTCGCGCAATGCGTCCCAACCACCATCAAAGTGGCCTTTGAATTTGTCAATCCATTCTTTGCCCACATGATGAGGGCAATGCATTGCACCCGTTGCCACGTAAGTGAAAAACGGCTTCTGAGGTTGCGAACTCTTCTGAATTTGCATCCAGGAAATTGCTTCGTCAACGATGTCTTCGGTCATGTGGTAGTCATCGCGGCCTTCATAAGGCATCACCGGAGTGGTTTGGTCGAACAGTGGTGGCTCCCACTGCGAAGCCTCTGCATTGATGATTCCGTAAAAGCGCTCGAATCCCATTCCCGTTGGCCATCTGTCGAAAGGACCCGCAAGAGTTTGTTCCCACATTGGGGTCAGATGCCATTTACCAAAACACGATGTGGAGTAACCAGAGAGACGCAAAATTTCCGCAACCGACGCAGCCTCTTTAGGAATCACGCTGTCGTAACCAGGGAAAACATTCGCCGCCTCAGGAATACCTCCCATATGAACAGTGTGATGGTTACGCCCCGTCAACATTGCCGCCCGTGTTGGCGAACACAAGGCAGTTGTATGAAATTGGTTGTATCGCAAACCATTCTTCGCTACTCGGTCTAATGCTGGTGTTGGTACCGGCCCTCCAAATGTTCCACAGGTGCCGAATCCCACGTCGTCGAGCAAAACCAAAACAATGTTTGGCGCACCGGCTGGAGCTTGCGTTGTAGGAATTGCAGTGGGTTTCGACTCGGGAATAGTGGCGCCCATTTCACCCGCGTATGGCGGTGTTGCATGAGGCAACGATGAGTTCACGATGAAAAACCCTTATTTTCAAGTGCTTTTCGGAACTTATCTATCGCGCCTACGTCACCAGTTATTGACAAAGAACCATCTCCAACGAGGTCACTCCACAACGCTGAACCTTTCAACATCGCATGCAATGTTTTCTCTGACATCACCACTGTGCTGTCGGAGTTCGACCCTGCAGTGGGCACTGCTACCCCGTTGCGCACATGCAAACCACAAACAACAACATCAATATGAAACGCAATGTGGTGATTCATGCCCTCAATCGCAGACGGCTCAATGAGAACCCGCAAAGTTGCAATCAATTCTGCACTCGGCGTGGTGCGCAATACCCCGCTGCTAAATGTATGACGCATGAAACGATCCATCGGCATGGAACCATCAAGATGCCGTGCGCGGGTGATCGCCCAATTTCTAATGTTTGCTGCAGGAGTTCGTTCGGCGATGACACGAAGACAACTGGCAAGAAGTTTGCGGTCTGCATCTGTTGCTGCTTCTGAACGCGCCAGCCATGTTGCAAGCTCTGTAGCCCAACGAACGTCATTGGCCTTCAGCGCTGCATCTGCTTGTTGTGCAACTGCCTCACGCCCACCGAAACCTGCGATGAGTTTTGCGTATCTTTCCAGCGGATCCACGGGAAAAAGATGCGATTCTTCACCATCGAACCAGCCTCGAAGTCCAATAAATATCTGACGCAGGTGATGCTCAACCACTCCGTAACGTTCCGAGGTGAGGTAGTCCTCGTCATACAACGCAGGCAAAGAAATTCGCGAAGACATCTCATCCATCGTCCAGCCCTTGTTAATAGCGCGCACCGATTGGTCCCACATGTACTGCAATGAATCGCGATAGCGAGTTGCTTTTTCACAAATAATTTCTTTTCCAGCAAGCGCTGGCCCATGAGTTGCCACCATGTAACTGGGAGCCCATGAAATGATGTGGTCAATGCCCGGAATGAGCACCTGCGGGTCTCGATATTCCTCGCCTCGAATAGCGAACACGTTGAACACCGTTGGCCAAACAGTGTTATGAACGCAAGTTTCCAGTTCTGGAAAATACATATTCACCGAGTCATCGCAATCACTCGGTGAATGTTTCATTTCTACTTTCAACCCAGCAATAGTGAGCGATGCGCTCTCCCCAACTGGGTGAGTCACAGGCAAATAACCTGGCGTAATGGTCTTAAATGCAGGGTTTCTGTACCAAAAACCGAGGCCCACGTTCACTAACCCATCTGGCCCATCGGCAGGCATAGCGACCCCAAACTGCTCCACAATGCCACGTGCGTAGGCCGGGGCAATTTCACCACTCGCCCGTGATTTGTTGTAAGCAATTTTCTCATGGCCATAAATGGGCAAAGGAGAAATATGGTTTGCTTCTTTAAATATCGCAGTGGTGCCCTCCACATAATGGAAGTGGCTATAAATGACTGCTGCAATAGGTGCATCGGTTACTTCCCGCAAACGACGCAACGCCTCGCACATTTCCTCTTCCGACTCGCCAGTATCAATGGCAATTACGCCTTCGGGCGCAAAAATGAAGGTCTGGTTCGACAGCCCATTGCCAATGAGGCACCACACGCCTTCGCGAACTTCATTAAAGCCGGCCTGCACCACTTCACTTTGGGCAAGGTGATCTTTATGAACACGCTGCCCGCCTGGGGTGAGTACAACGTTGCCATCGTGAGAATCGAAACTACGGGTAACTGAGGGCTGCGCTTTCGCCATAGCCACACCTTATGTCATCGAGGTATAAACAAGATTGAGAGCCACACATTGAATGTCTCAGCTCACGCCGCGCCCAACATACCTGTGGTTTTGACCAACATTGATTTCAGGCTCACCAACAGTTGGGTTGGTAGGCCAGAAGTTGGGAATGTCGTTAATCTTCCCTTTCCAAGCCCCATTGAGCAACAAATGCAGGTCGTAAGTCGCACCGGTAGTTGTTGTACCAACAGCGCCATGTGCGTGGTAGTGATAACCCAACCCGTCGTGGTCGTGACCACCGTATTCATCGAGGGCAACGTTGTACCCAACCATATTGGGGTACGAAACGTCATAGACACCAGACAAGGCCACGCCGTCATAACCAAAACCAATAATTGGTGGGTGCGCTTTTCCAACGTAGTCATCGGAGTTGTAGAGGTGCATCCCGTTTTTATTAGCCGCATGCCCATCGGCGTGATAGTGCAAACCCATTCCTTGGCCAACGTGCGCGCCAATGACACATATCTCGCCAACTACTTGTGACTGCGCCAAGTTGTTATTGAAGGCTGGGTAAATCAACATGCCATCGGCTGCAATTCCGTTCGCCGCCCTACTTGCCCAGTTGTAGGTGTTGCTAGCTCCCGTGTAGCGCGCATCAGACTTCAAAGATGGGCGAGATCCGAAACTATTTTCTTCAACATTTGAAACAAGGCCATAGTCACGCATTGGAATTTTTGACATGACCAAGTTCGCAACAGCATCACGAGTGACGTCACCGCAATCATATTTGCTACACGTCGCCGTTGGCATTGCACCTGGTGGTCGACGAATATCGTTGAGTCCGTTGGGTTTATCGGACGTGTTGTAACTAGCCATCACCATGAATGGGTGATGCTTGCCGGAATCATCTGCTTCGTTGGTGAAGTAAACAAAAGGAACCGTGTGCTGCCCCACCACGCCATTAGCAATGCTGGCGCTTTCCAATATTCCCGCTAAGGCTTGGTCACGAAAGTTGCGATACATCGCAATGTCGTAACGCAAACGACCCCCTTCTGCTTCCACGTCAGATTTAATGGCCAGCAGTACTGCATCGGCTGCGGCTTTTGTAGCTGCATTAACCCCTGCTGTCGCAATCTGATTGCGGTAGATCGTTTTCGTAATATCTCGAAGTTTTGTCCTGCTCGTGTCGCGCGTACCGTTTGGGAGCAGTACTCCTTCCATTTCGACAATGGGATCTTCACTAGAAATATAAGAAGCAATTGACACTCTTGGGTTAGAAACCAACTTCACTGCGCTCGGGTTAAATTCACTCGGAATATCAAAGTCGATAGGTGAGTTGAAGAAATGGAGCGGGGTCGCACTTGCTGCGGGAGCAACAAGTGAATACACGCCGTTAGCGACATTCACATAATAATTTGCAGCAGCAAAACTTGAGTCAAGCGAATGTGTATAAGTGGTTGTGTTCAGAACGTAACGCTTCTTTGCCTGCAGTATTTTCGTCGTCTTGTTGTAGGTAAAAGTGACGTAACCAGGTGCACCAGTTGTTTTGGCGTGGTTAATGGCAAAGTTCAACTTATTTCCTTGTGACGGAACATAATCGAGCGTGTACACAGAATGTAATTGTGACTCAATACTGAATTGCGTTGCATCAGTCGTGTCAGCTACCGCTGAGAAAATTCCCCGGAGGTAACTTCCATAAGTTTGCGCTGTTAGCGAAGATGTTGCAGCCGAAAAATTGGCATTAATTGCAAAGTAGTCATTAGAGAGCGCCGCATTACTACTTGTGGAAATAAGAAACTTTGCACGGTCGCACAGCACCGCTAATGATGTAAGCGTTTTCCCTGGAAGCGACTTCGTCATTGTTTGAGTAAATGGTGAAGGCAGGTGATAAACGGTTGCATCACTTACGGCAACGGCTGCCGCGGCTTTCACTGGCTCGCTCGAGACCGACGTAGCTATTACGCTCGACCCACTGCTCTCACATGTGCTCACGCCCGTACCGGTTCCCCCACCCGGAGCAAGCGTTGTCACTGGTGAAGTATCGGAACCAACATAACCCTTCGGGCGAATGACAAACTTCTTCACCACCTTGGCTGCTTTGTATTTACCCTTTTGAGCAACTCGCAAAGTGACCGTACATGAACCTTTTGACTTCACGGCAATAGCCGACTTTGCTTTATTCAGCGAACAAGAACCAGAAACCGACCAAGTTTTTGTTCCGGTTGATGGGGTGCTCACCAAAGATTTTAAGGTGACCGATGTGGAAGCAACGAGCCAGGTCTTTTTCCATGTTGTCTTGGCAACAGACAATGCCGAGGCATAGTTCACTGCCAGCACTGTCACCAGCAAAAACGTGACAAGGAGGGCCCCAGCGCCTTTGAAAGATCGGTTTAGTCCGCGTTTAAATTCCACTTCCGAACACTAACGCAAAGTGGAGCTGAGGGGAATTGAACCCCTGACCTCTTGCATGCCATGCAAGCGCTCTGC
>JABMMV010000130.1 GCA_013205145.1 bacterium | reverse complement strand
GTACCACGGCTCGCTCATGGAGCCATGGGATGGCACAGCCAGCGTTGCCTTTACCGATGGAACTGTGATTGGTGCAGTTCTCGACCGCAATGGTTTGCGTCCAAGCCGCTACTGGGTAACAGACGACGACCTCGTGGTCATGGCAAGTGAGTCGGGCGTGCTCGACATTGCTCCAGAGCGCGTGGTGAAAAAAGGTCGCTTACAACCCGGACGCATGTTCCTCATCGACACTGCACAGGGTCGCATTATTGACGATGACGAAGTGAAGTCAGAACTTGCTGCAATGGCTCCTTACGAAGAGTGGGTTGCGCAAGGAATGGTGAAACTTGAAGACCTTCCTGAACGTGAACATATTGTTTACGGGCACGACAGTGTGTTGCGCCGTCAACAGATGTTTGGTTACACACACGAAGAGTTGAAAATTATTGTGGCGCCAATGGCGAAAGGTGGTCTTGAACCACTTGGCTCAATGGGCACCGATACTCCTATTGCCGTGTTGTCGAAGCGACCACGTTTGTTGTTCGATTACTTCCAGCAGTTGTTTGCGCAAGTAACCAACCCACCGCTCGACGCCATTCGTGAAGAAGTGGTGACTGCTGTGAGCCGTACAGTGGGGCCAGAAGCGAACCTTCTTTCTGCTGGTCCAGAAGCATGTCGACAACTCGCCATGCCTTTCCCCATCATCGACAACGACGACCTGGCACGCATTATTCACATCAATGACGATGGCAACTTGTCGCACCTGAAGTCGGCTGTTATTTCCGGTCTCTTTCGTGTCAGTGGTGGTGGAGAAGCGTTGCGTGAAGCTCTCACTCGTGTACGCAGTGAAGTAGAAGATGCAATTGACGATGGAGCGCGCATCATCATTTTGTCTGACCGCAACTCAGATGAAATTCATGCGCCTATTCCTTCGCTGCTCATGACAAGCGCTGTTCATCATCATCTCATTCGCCAGAAAAAGCGCACACTTGTTGGGCTCATTGTGGAATCAGGCGATGCGCGAGAAGTGCACCACATGGCATTGCTCATTGGCTTTGGTGCCGCCGCAATTAACCCATATCTCGCTTTTGAATCTATTGACGACATGATTCTGAGTGGCGAAGGCATTGGGCTACACGGTCTTGGTGGCATCGATGCGGGCAAAGCACGCAAGAACTACATCAAGGCATCGGGCAAAGGTGTTTTGAAGGTGATGTCGAAGATGGGTGTGTCGACGGTTGCGTCGTACACCGGAGCACAAATTTTCGAAGCCATTGGCTTGTCAAGCGAACTAGTTGAAGAATTCTTTACCGGAACCGTTTCGCGTCTTGGTGGTATTGGGCTCAACGAAATAGCCATGGAAGCTGCTGCACGTCATGGTGCAGCGCATCCTTCGCGTCCTGAAGAACGCTCACATCGCATGTTGGAATTAGGCGGCGAGTATCAGTGGCGTCGCGAAGGTGAGTTTCACCTCTTCAACCCCGAGACGGTGTATCGCCTGCAGCACAGCACGCGTTCAGGTCGCTACGACCTGTTCAAAGAGTACACAGCAGCGGTAGACGACCAGTCTCGCAACCTTGCAACTTTGCGTGGGCTCTTTCATTTGAAAACTGGAGTACGACCCGCGGTACCCATGAGCGAAGTGGAATCGGTCAGCGACATTGTTGCTCGTTTCTCTACAGGCGCAATGAGCTACGGCTCAATTTCTGCTGAGGCTCATGAAACTTTGGCCATTGCTATGAACCGCATTGGCGGCAAGAGCAACACCGGTGAAGGTGGCGAAGACTCGGAGCGCTTTACGCCAATGGCAAACGGCGACTCAAAGCGCTCGGCCATTAAGCAAGTTGCTTCAGGTCGTTTTGGTGTCACGAGTGAATACCTCGTGAATGCCGACGATATTCAAATTAAAATGGCACAAGGTGCCAAGCCTGGCGAAGGTGGGCAACTTCCTGGTTACAAGGTGTATCCGTGGATTGCAAAAACAAGGTTTAGCACCCCTGGCGTAGGCCTCATTAGCCCGCCTCCACACCACGATATTTATTCCATTGAAGATCTCAAGCAACTCATTCACGACCTCAAGAATTCAAACCCTGAAGCACGTGTGCACGTGAAGTTGGTTGCAGAAGTAGGCGTAGGAACAGTTGCTGCAGGCGTGAGCAAGGCAAAAGCCGACGTGGTGCTTATTTCTGGTCACGACGGTGGCACTGGCGCATCTCCACTCACTTCGCTCAAGCATGCTGGTGCTCCATGGGAACTTGGTCTTGCTGAAGCACAACAAACCTTGATGCTCAATGGTCTGCGCGACCGCATTGTTGTGCAAGCAGACGGACAAATGAAAACCGGCCGCGACGTAGTAATTGCTGCATTGCTTGGTGCTGAAGAGTTCGGCTTTGCAACAGCGCCGCTTGTGGTGAGTGGTTGCATCATGATGCGTGTATGTCATCTCGATACATGCCCAGTAGGTATTGCAACACAGAACCCTGAATTGCGCGCGCGCTTTAGTGGCAAGCCAGAATTCGTTACCAACTTCTTTGAATTCATTGCTGAAGAAGTTCGTGAGTATCTGGCAGCGATGGGATTCCGCAGTATTCAAGAAGCGGTTGGCCATGTTGAATTCATCGATGCAGTTGAAGCGATAGATCACTGGAAAGTAGAAGGGCTCGATATTTCGCCACTTCTCGCCGTACCGGAGAACCCTTACAACCAAACAAGGCATCACAGCGTGATGCAAGAGCACGGTTTAGAAGAAGCGCTCGATATGCAGCTCATCGCTGCGAGCAAAGATGCTTTGGAAAAAGGAACTCCTGTGCAGTTGTCTTTCCCCATCCGCAACGTCAACCGAACCGTTGGCACCATGTTGGGTAGTGCTCTCACGAAGAAGTGGGGTGGTGCTGGTCTTGTCGATGCCACTATTGCTATTGAATTCACTGGTTCTGCAGGTCAATCTTTTGGTGCATTTGTGCCACGCGGTATTGAAATGCGACTCGTTGGCGATTCGAATGACTACCTAGGTAAAGGCTTGTCGGGCGGTCGACTCATTGTTCGCCCAAGTGATGCAGCAACATTTGTTGCTGAAGACAACGTCATTGCTGGAAACGTCATTGGCTATGGCGCAACAAGTGGAGAAATTTACTTGCGCGGCATGGTGGGCGAGCGATTCTGTGTGCGTAACTCTGGTGCCATAGCCGTTGTTGAAGGTGTTGGCGATCACGGTTGTGAATATATGACTGGTGGACGCGTGGTGGTACTTGGTGCCACTGGCCGCAACTTCGCTGCAGGTATGTCGGGTGGAATTGCCTACGTTTACGACCGCGACGGAGAATTTGCGTCGCGAGTGAACTACGAACTTGTGGAAATTGAACCACTTGACGACGCCGACCTGGAATGGTTGAAGTCAACAATAGAAAAACATGTGGAGTACACAGGTTCAGAAGTGGGGCAACGCCTCTTGAATTCATGGAATGTGGAAACGTCAAAAATTCGCAAGGTAATGCCACGTGATTACCGCAATGTTCTTGGGGCAATTGCTCAGGCAAAGTCTGAAGGTCTGAATGAGGAAGAAACCAACAAACGAATCATGGAGGTAGCCCATGGGTGAGGCAACAGGATTTTTAAAGTGGGATCGTCAAGGTCCACAACGTCGCTCGGTTCCGGTTCGCTTGCGCGACTGGAAAGAGGTGTACGAGCCTTTCGATAAGGAAGCTCTGAAGCATCAAGCTGGCCGTTGCATGGACTGCGGTATTCCTTTTTGCAACAACGGGTGCCCACTAGGAAACCTCATTCCTGACTGGAATGACTTGGTGTATCGCAATCATTGGCGCGATGCCATTGACCGCTTGCATGCCACCAACAACTTCCCCGAATTCACGGGTCGGCTGTGCCCGGCACCGTGCGAGTCGGCATGTGTTCTTGGCATTAATGCGCAACCAGTTGCTATTAAGCAAGTAGAAGTAGAGATTATCGACCATGCATGGAATGAAGGTTGGGTTGTTCCACAAAAACCATCGGTAAAAACAGGAAAGCGTGTAGCTGTTATTGGAAGCGGGCCTGCTGGTTTGGCTGCTGCACAACAACTCACGCGTGCTGGCCACGACGTGGTGGTATTGGAAAGAGATGATCGCATTGGCGGACTCTTGCGCTATGGCATTCCTGAATTCAAGATGGAAAAGCATCACATTGACCGTCGGTTAGAGCAAATGCGTGAAGAAGGAACCGAGTTTCGCGTGAATGCAGACGTGGGTGGGGTCATCGACGTAGAAGTACTTCGCGCAACTCACGACGCTGTGGTTCTTGCATGTGGGGCAACTGCATGGCGTGATTTGCCGGTACCTGGTCGTGAACTCAATGGCATCTATCAGGCAATGGAATTTTTGCCATTGGCCAACAAGGTGCAAGAGGGCGACTTTGCAGAGTCACCTATTTCTGCTGCAGGTAAAAACGTCATCATTATTGGTGGTGGCGATACGGGTGCCGACTGTTTGGGTACATCGCATCGTCATGGTGCACAGTCGGTGACGCAGCTAGAAATTATGCCGCGCCCGCCAGAAGAGCGTGCTGGTAACAACCCTTGGCCACAGTGGAGCCTTGTGTATCGCGTTTCGAGCGCACATGAAGAAGGCGGTGAGCGCGTATTCAGCGTGAACACTGAACGTTTCCTCGACGATGGTCAGGGCAACGTTCGTGCGCTTCTCATTCATGAAGTAGAGATGAAGAACGGGAAGTTTGAAAAAGTTCCTGGTTCCGATCAAGAAATAGCAGCCGACCTTGTGCTTCTCGCACTTGGTTTTGTGGGTCCGGAAAAAGGTTCTTGGCTTGATCAAATGGGTTTGAACTACGATGATCGCGGAAACGTTGCGCGTGATGACCATTACAAAACATCTGCCGATGGAGTGTTTGTGGCCGGCGATATGGGTCGTGGACAAAGTCTTATTGTGTGGGCAATAGCAGAAGGTCGTGCATGTGCGGCCGGAGTTGATGCGTTCCTCATGGGAGAAACACATTTGCCCTACCCCATAGCACCTACTGCACGGCCTCTTGCGTAAGATTGAGGCTGTGCAAGAACGTGAACTAGAAACTGTGCAATTGCAGCAACGCTGGGTGCCAGTAGTTCTTGGTGTTTTTTTGACACCACTCATGGTTCTTGCGGTCAGTGCGTGTAGTCAAGATGTTGCTGGTAGTGCAACAACTGTTGTGCCCGTGGGAGCAACAGACTTCGCCACAATTCCTCCGGTCATTACTACTGCCCCGGGCGTCAGCACAACGTTGCCAGTTGGTTCGGTGGGATACGAGCAGGAATACGTCGTGATTCCTGGTGATTCGCCTATCAAGGTAGCCAGTTCCTATGGCGTCAGCGTAGAAGAGTTGCTCATGTACAACGGCTGGGTTTCTATTTCTCAATTTCCGCTTCCCACGCAGAGCATGAAAATTCCGCCCACTGCAAAAAGTACCTCTGCTCAGGCAATTGCCAACACCACGTTGCCTCCGCAAGGCCCAAGTTCTAAAGGTTGCGGGTCTCGTCCGGCAGGAACATATGAGGTTGCACCCGGCGATTCATTGTCCAAAATCGGTTCAGTGTTTTGCGTGAAAATGGCGGCCATCATGGCGGCCAATGGTTGGTACTCGCAAGCAGACGTCAAGCTGTTTGCAGGGCAAAGCATCATTATTCCCGCCTGGGCCGGATAAATCTTTCATCGGCCCACAGGGCAATGCCAAGAAGCACAATAGCGACGAGCCCATCGAGCCACCAATGATTTCCGGTTGCTGACACAACAAACATGGTTGCCAAAACATGAAAGAGAGCGAGCCAGCGCCACTTACTTGTGCTTGCCGCCACAACCCCTAACGACACCACAGCTGCCCAGCCAACATGAATTGATGGCATGGCAGCAAACTGGTCGGAAACTCCTTTGCCAACGGGTCCGTAAATAGACATTCCGTATCGCGTGGAGAGGTCGATGTAGCCGAGCTCAGGAAAAAAGCGCGGTGGGGCTACACGGATGAATCGCAACATTAAACACATCGCAGTGAGTAGTGCAAGACCGTTTCTCCATTGAGGGTACGCACTTCTGCGAAAAGCAAAAAGCCACACCAGAAAGAGAAGCAGTACAGGAACATGAGCGATGGCGTAGTACGCGTTTGACAGTTGAGCCAACCACTCGTGTTCTAGTACAAATTTTTGCAAGGAAAGTTCTGAGGGAAGAAAGATCTCTCGTTGGAAATTTTGGAGAGTGCGACCACGGTCAATTGCGCCAATCGATTGGTCGAGGGGAAGTACACGGGCCAGGCGCCACAACGTATACAAACCCGAGACAAAGGCAATCTCTTTTGTTGCGGCAATGAAATGTAATTGAACTTTTGTAGCAACCGGCGAGTCTTGAGCAGATGAAATTGCCAAGCGCTGAACACCAAACGATGCTGTTGCGCTCGATGCCGCAATTGCAGCACCCTGTTGCCACGTCAGCCAATCCATGTGACAGAGCGTAAAGGGAATTTGTTAGCCGAGGTTTGGCCAGCGCCGTTTTTGTCGGCGTCGTTGGCCTGCTGCACCTAGGTTGCGGTGTTCATAGAGGCTCCATTGGCGCCTCCAGCCAGAGTACTCAGGCCCGGTGAGTGCAGTGGAACGACCCGCTGCTGCCCGTTGGCGTGATGTCCAGAAATCGGTGAGTGATTCATCGCCAAGAAGAGTGACGGCCTTTTCAATGCGTTCGTTGAACCTGCGTGTGTTGTCGTTTTCTTCGGGGAAAAGTGGTGCGCCAAAAATAACTCGCACATGGCCACGACGCGGGCGCTTCATTCCTTTTCCAAAAATGGAACCGGTTCCGTCAATAAATACAGGCACTACTGGTGAACCAGTTTTGATGCTTAAGTAAGCAGCGCCAGCTTTGAAGTCTTGGCCCCAACCATCGGGAGACCGACCGCCCTCGGGGTAAATGACCAAGCTCCAATCGCGAGCAAGAAGCGCACGTAGCTCATCGGATGATTTGCGACTCGTGGTTTCGCGGTCAATGGGAAATGCATTAAGTGCGAGTGCGGCAATGGTGCCTTTAGTGCGTTTGTCGAAGAAATAGTCGGCTGCTGCAGCAACCACTAAACGGTCGTTCCAAGGCGTAGGAACCGCGGTGGTCATGAGTGGGGTATCAATATGTGAGTGATGATTAGGCGCAAAAATTACTCCGCCTACATCGGTTCGTTTTGCCAAGTCGCTTAAGCGATCGACTCCTTCAACCTTGGGACGCGCCAGGAACTTCACCATTGCGGTGACGGGGCCGGCAACCAAAATACGACGCACTGCACGAGCTCCTGGCTTGCGGGCAAATGAGGTGTCGAAGTAAGCGCCAAGATGTGGCTCTTTGGGTGGAACGCTCACTCCGCGTGGAACTGAAGGGGCGCGGAAAGGAAATCCGGCGCGGCGCCAAAATGCCACGCCTTTAAATGCAATTTTCTCGATGCTGGCAATACCACGCGCGCCTTTTTGCAACACGCGTCGTGCCGCTTCCGAGCGGCTTTTGAATTGGGGGTAATTATTTGCCATTGCGCAACACTCTTATTTCACGTCGGCAATCATGATGGGTGGGGTATGGAAGTGAGTGATGGTCGGTGAACGACCCACAACATCGCTAGCAATTTCAAGAGCGTCATTGAAAGTTGATGCAGGTGTAAAGCCAAGTCGGCGAATGGTCGGCGCATCGCCACCCACAATGATGACCTTGCCACAGTGTTGAAGAGCATGGCTGCCCCAATACCACATGTAGAACGGGTGAACGCCGTGGTATGCATTTCCTGTTCGATACAGATGCTTGTACCACTCATCTTCGGCAAACTTCTTTTCAAAGCGTGCTTCTAGTTCGCTTGGCACAGTTGTTTCGGTGAGCACTTGTTCAAAGAAGTCGATGTAGCTCGGATGGTGCACAGGGTGGAATTCGTTGGTGGTGGGGTGGGTCATGATGATGACGCCACCTTCGCGCACGAGTGGCTTATTGCGGTACAGGTTGAAGAAATAGCCAAGACCAGTACACATCACCAAGATGGGGTTCATGATGGAGTTGACGTTGTACGGGCAAATAAAAGGAATTCCCATGGTGAGAATGTCGGTTTGGCCCTGCACCTCTACAAGCTGTTGGCGGTACACATTGGCAGTGGTCACTTTGTGAACTGCCTCTACTTCACCTGCCTGAATGCTTGTCATCTGGTGTGGCGCTTCAATGGACTGAAAAATATTGCGGCGCATGCGAGCTGGCGTGCGGCTAAGAGCTGCTGAAGATGCAACAAACTTGGCGCGGTCGCGAGCATTCCATTCCCACTCACGCTTGCCAAGAAAGTTAAATGCTGAAGGAAAGGTGTCGTTATTGACCGTGGTCTCAATTTGGAAAATTTTTGGACCATGCTTCTTCATAATCTCGCCCATGCGCCAGTTGCTCTTGTGCAACTCGCTCTTGTGCTGATCCATGAACGAACGGCTGTTCTCCATGGTGTGCGTATTGTGATGGTGGCGTAGTGAGCGGTACGACGAGAGCCCTGTTGCGGTGCTCTTCCAGCCACCATCCATGGCAACAAGGTTGATGTTGACATAAACCAACAAGTCGCTTTCTGCAGCACGCTTGTTAATTTCTACTTCTTCTCCCTGAGGAGTTTCGCCAAGAAGTGCCATGTTGTCTGGGTCTTCAGCATCGTGTTGGTACAACATTCCACGTGGCGCAAAGGCGTCGTAAACGCGGTCGCCCAGCATGTGTCGCAGTTCGTCTTCGGTCATACGGCGATGGAGGGCAAGCGCCGCGATGATGTGGACGTCGTCGACGCCAGCTTCTGCTGCAAGGTCGAGTACCGATTCAATAACGCGTTGGCGAATATCGGGACGCGTCATTTTTGGAAGAGGCAAAGAGATGTCGTCGAATGCAATGGTGAGTTTCATGCCAGGGAATAAGAGCGTTGGCAGTGGGTCCATTTCAATGGGGTTCAACAATGCATGACGAATTGCAGAGTCAATATCTTCGATGGCAGCTTCAGGTTCGGGAGCATAAATAACTCGTGAACGGTCGGCTGGCAGTTTTTCAAGTGAATAGTTCTCACCACGCCAAAAGAGGATTGGTGGTGTTGAGCGATCTACATCGAGTACGAATCCTGGACGTGGCATTAGCGCAATTTCTCCTGTCGCATATCGAAGGCCACTTTGATGGCTCCTCGTGCACCTGCCTCAGAGGCATGGCGCAGTGCTTGTTGATATTCAGATAAGGGGTATGTGGCCGAGAGCATTTGCTCTGCGCGTATTTCATTTGCCAACTCAATAGCAAGAAGGAACGTGCGCTTTTTTATTCCGTTAGGCAAAGTTTCGGTGCCGTAGGTGTATGCACCCATGACCTGGGTTTCGCGGTGCCACAACCCGGTGAGATCGACAGTGACTTCACTGGGCATTCCCATAAGAACAATGCGTCCACGCGGGCGTGTCATGCGTAGTGACAACGCAATGCTGTCGCTATTGCCTACAGCGTCGATGGTGACGTGAGCACCCGAGGAAAGATAATCGCCAACTACATGGCAACCCGCTGCGTGTCGTACCGCACGCATGAGTTCATCGGGTTTCACAACGGAAGTTGCACCAAACATTTTTGCGAGTTGCGTTTGAGCGGGGTAGCGAGCACCGACAATGATGGTTGCTTGTGGGGAGTACTTGCGCAAAGCAGCAATTGCGCATAGGCCCATTGTGCCCGCGCCCAAAACTGCAAATATCGGAGCTTCGGTTTTTGCCGCATGAGATATTGCTAAGAGTGCGGCATGAATGCCGCCAGCAACTGGTTCTACAAGAACAGCGCGTTCATCGGGCATGTCACTTGCAATGGTATGAATCTGCGAAGCATGCGCAATGAGCTCAGTAGCCCATCCACCGCCAGTGGAGTTACAAAATCCAATTTGAATTCCAGGCTCTAATGGCGGCATCGCCAAATGGGCGTAGTCGTCGCCATCACCTGGTGCCGCATCGGGGAAGGGGAGTTCGGCACCGCGTGCGGCATGACCAAGGACGGGTTCAATGACCACGCGCTCACCACTGTCGAGAGTGCCAACAATTTCGTGCCCAGGCACAAAGGGAAAACTCACCCAATGTTCAAAATAGGTAGATGCGTGACCTTCCACAGTAGCAAGGTCGCTTCCGCAAATGCCGGTGAG
>JABMMV010000001.1 GCA_013205145.1 bacterium | reverse complement strand
CCCGACCTCATTATTTGCCGACCAGAATTCGTTGAGCCAGTCATGAAGGCCTTGTGGAGTGACGACTAAGTCACCCCTTCAATAGTGCTTCTGTATGTTCACCTAAATATGGAACTGGGCCAGGGCGAAATTCATAGTCTTCAAAGTCAACCGGGCTATTGACTGCTTCAAATGGTTCTTCGCCATCACGTGGAGACATGGAAACAAACCCACCAGCAGCACGTGCCTGTGGGTCAAGAATAACGTCGACTATGGAGTTCACAGGCGCCCACCACACATCGTGTTCATCAAACAATGCGGTCCATTCATTCAGTGGTTTCGTAGCAAAAAATGCATCGAGCAACGCAATGAGTTCTACGTTGTTCTGCAAACGCAGTTGGGTTGTTTTGAATTTGTCAACCAGTAACTCATCGGAGTTGATGGTGGCCAATAATGCTGGCCAATGCCGATGTGCTTCAAGACCAAGCAACCAAAAACCTTTTCCATCGCCAGCCACATAGCTATTAATGAGCGGTGCACGGCTATTGCTGCGTGAACGCGTGCTTTCCCGTTTGCCAAATCGCAATTGAACACCAATGTCCCATGCAATGTTGTACATGCCATTGCGCAACAAACTTGTTGACACCATGCGCCCTTGGCCCGTGCGTTGCACGTCGAAGAGCGCCGCAGTAACCCCTGCAACAAGCGACATACCCGTGACGTGGTCGCCGTGTCCGCTACGTAACGTTGCCAGCGTGTCGCCAGGTGGAACCAAACTATGTGCGGCACCTGAACGCGCCCAATAACCACCTAGGTCATAGCCCGGGCGATGAGCATCGGGACCTTCTAAACCAAAACCAGAAATAATGCCGTACACCAACTTTGGAAATTTTTGTCGCAAAGTTGGTGGGTCGATGCCTAAACGTTGCAGTGCAGCAAAACGCAAGTTAGTAATGAAAACGTCGGCTGTTTCCAACAACGTCATCATCTGCGCCATTCCTTCTTCAGAGCGCAGGTTAATGACGACCGATTTCTTGCCACGGTTATCAATTTCAAAAGGTGGAACAGCCGTTTGCTCTTTCACGCCAATTGCTCCAAAAACATTGCGTTGCGGGTCGCCAGCGGGTGGTTCAACCTTCACCACGTCGGCGCCCCAGTCGGCAAGAACCCCGCCGCATGCCGGCCCAGCAACCCAAATTCCGAGTTCGACAACTTTGACTCCGGTCAGTGGCCCTGGTCTCATCTTTTCCCCTCTTCGCCGATGTGATCTCATGCATCATGTCACTCTTGCCCCTTTAATTCTCACTTGAATAGGCGCACTCGCGGCACACGGGGCAAACTAGGTGCGTGACACCACCTAATGATTGTTCTTGGGGTGCTTTCAGTGATGAAGCACCGTGGATATTGAGTGAAGACAACCTTGCATGGGCAAACGACGCAACCCAAATTCGCCTTAACGTGCGCCGCGAAGTTCCCGATCTCACGACCCCACGACGCGTTCCGCCACTGGGTCGGCTTTTCTATGTTGTTTGTGTTCTTGGCACGGCAGTAGTGCCCTGGCTGGTACGAAAGAAATTCAAGAGATTTGCGAGCGCCAAAGAAAGCAACGCGGCAATATCACTTCGTCTACGCAAAGCGGTTGAGACACTCGGGCCGACCTACATCAAACTGGGGCAAATCATTTCGAGTGGTGAAGGTCTTTTCCCTGGAGAGCTCGTTGAAGAGTTCAAACGTTGTCGCGACCAAGTACCTGCAGAGCCATTTGAAACTGTGCGTCTGACCATTGAACAAGATATGGGGTGCCGCCTCAACGACGTGTTCCTACATATTGACACCACCCCACTTGCCGCAGCATCTATTGCACAAGTTCATGCAGCAACTCTCACAACCGGTGAGTCGGTTGTAGTAAAAGTTCAACGTCCCAACATTGGCAAACTCGTTCGCAAAGATCTACGCGTGATGGCCTGGCTTGCACCATTTCTCATCGGCCGCATCAAAATTGCTGCGCTCGCCAACCCTCCTGCACTCGTCGAGCTATTTGCCGAAACCATTGTTGAAGAACTCGACTTTCGCATGGAGGCAGCGAATATGGTCGATGTGTCGCGCATGTTGCACCGCCTCAACCAAACCGGGTACATCGTTCCGCGACCACACCCCTCGCTCGTGTCGCGGCGCATCTTGGTAATGGAGCGGCTATACGGCTTTAACTTTGACGACGTTGATGGCATGAAGGCAGCCGGCCTCGACACCGAGGCGATTATTCGCACGGGCATGATCGCATTCATGGAAGGCGCAATGATTGAGGGCATCTTCCATGGCGACCTTCATGGTGGCAATCTCTTCGTGCTTTCCGATGGCAGAACCGCATTACTCGACTTCGGCATTGTTGGTCGGCTTTCCCCCGCCCGACGTGTTGCCTTTTTGCGCATGCTGCTGGGGGCCACCACTAGTGACGTGAAAAGCCAAGTAGAAGCGCTGCGTGACCTCGGCGCACTTCCCCTCGATATTGATGTTGCCCAAGTCATTACCGATCTGCGCCTCGACCAACAAGCCATTGACCCCACTTCACTGTCTGGCGAAGATTTGGTGAAAGAAGTGCAACGCATCGTGCAGGCACTTTTGGGTTATGGGGCCAGCATGCCAAAAGAGCTGATGTTGTACGTGAAGAACATGGTCTTTCTCGACGGCGCCATTTCGCGGCTTGCCCCCGACCTCGACATCCTTGCCGAAGTTGCAAATATTTCAATGCTTTTTGCCGAGCGACATGGCGAACAAATTGGCCGCGATCTCGGAATCAACGCACAAAATATTGAACTGAATCTCGACAGCGTAAAGGCAGGTTTTGGCCTTGATTCGAGCGTGAACCGTCTTACCTACCGCGAGTTACAACAACGCAGAGAACTCATTAACAAGCGCATGCGCGACCACGTGCGCAAGTAGTTGATTTACAGCACCACAACAGGTGTACCAATTTTGGCAAACGACCACAAGAATTCAGCATCGAGTTTTGCTTGACGCTGACAGCCACCGGAAAGTCGCGTTCCTAATTCTTCTTCTGTTTGATACACCGTGTTGTCGCTGCGACGCAATGGTATTTGATGAAAGCCGATTGCCCCAATCTCCGTTTTCAACCACCGCACCATTTTCTTCAAGAAGGCTTTGCCATTCCATGCCGTTGTAATTTCCGAGCGGCTGTACACCTGATGTGTACCAACGGTTTCATTGCTGTACTTACTTCCCGACACCAACCATGAACGAATAACCTCGTCATTTTTGCTGACAGCCCACACTCGTTGACCTGCTCGCTCGAAAACCAAACGTCGCCCAGAGCCAGAGTTCGCTGGTAGTGCAGGAGCAGATGCTCCAGTTGAAGCTACAGAAGATAGCAAGAACCCCAACGAATCTTTTGCTCCTTTGGCGGGCACTGGTGTACGCACCACCAGCAAATTTTCATCGGGCCAAATGCCAAGAATCAATGCTGTTTCACGTCCAGCTATGCCATCAACGAAAAGATCTTTTTTTGTTTGCAACGCAGTGACTGCTACTTGGGTTGCCACATCGTAGTTGCCAGTTACCGTTTTGAGATAGTTATTTTTCACCAGCGCCTGTTGCAAACACACCACGTTTTTGCCCGAGGTTCCCGGACGCAATGCTTTCATTGGAATAACGCACGGTTCACTGCTTGCTGGTTCTTCACCAATGAGGTCAACCGCCGCGATAGTGGTACTGGTTGTTACCACCGACGTTGTGGGAGCAGTAATGGTTTCATTACGCACAGCATCTACCCCAACGTAGAACACACCCGACACCACAATGACGGCTAAGAGCAAGAGTTGCTTACGGTTGGCTTGTGAGTTCATAAGTGATTTTCTAAGCGAAAGACACTCTCAATGTATCGCCCTGCGCATTGCGTGCCATGCCCTTTGCCCTGCCACACTAGAGAGGTGCGTTTACTTATCGCTCGCTGCAGTGTTCATTACGTTGGCCGCCTGGAATCGCGCCTCGACGAGGCAACGCGCCTCATTATGGTGAAAGCCGATGGGTGCGTTGCAATTCATGCCGACGGCGGAGCCTATAAACCCCTCAACTGGATGAACTCCCCCAATACCTTGGAAGAAAATGAGGGCGAGTGGATTGTTGCTAACCCCAAAGGTGAAACCATCACCATTACCTTGCATGAAATTTTTCTCGATACTCATCACCACCTCGGTGACGACCCTGGGCTCTCCAAAGACGGCGTGGAAGCACACTTGCAAGAGCTGCTTGCGGCAATGCCAGAAACTATTGAAGAAGGCCTCACACTTATTCGCCGCGAATACCCCACTGCTATTGGACCAGTAGACCTTTTATGCAGAGACAAAGAGGGAAACACGGTTGCCATTGAGGTGAAACGCCGTGGTGAAATTGATGGCGTTGAGCAACTTGCCCGCTACTTGGAATACCTCCACAACGACACGTCGTTGGGTGCTATTCGAGGCATTTATGTTGCTCAGGTCATTAAGCCTCAAGCAAAAACCTTGGCAACAACGCGCGGTTTTACTTGTGTAGAAATTGACTACGAACTCTTACGTGGCAATAAGCCAGACGAGCTCACGCTCTTTTAAGAGATATGCAATCCACACTCGGTTTTGCCACTACCCGACAAGCGCCCAGCACGTGGGTCTTCACCAGGTTTTGTTGGGCGAGTACATGGCCAGCATCCAATTGAGGTATAGCCGTGTTCGCGCAAAGGATGCACGGGCAGTTCATACAACTCGTTGTACAAAGCAATATCGCTATCGCTCATACCGGCAAGTGGGTTTACTTTAATAACACCACGCATGATGTCGCGCGACACAATAGGTGTGGTTTTTCGCGCTTCAGAATCTTCACGACGCAAGCCAGTGATCCACACTTTTTTGTTCTCCAAAGCATCTTCAAGCGGCACCACTTTGCGTGCAGCGCAACATGCATCGGTGTCGACCTGCCAGCCATTGGGCGCAAGATGATTTTCATTGCGCTTGTCAATATGCACATTGATGCCAAAAGTTTTGCCAAGGTTCTCGGCATACCAATGCGTTTCAGCAAAGAGGTAACCGGTATCGAGCAAGACCACTTCAATGCCAGGCGCAGCACTTTGGGCCACATGCGACAACGTTGCATCTTGAAAACTTGAGGTCACTAAAAACGACTTGTATGGCGGCACCTCATCGGCCGCACCAAACGATGCAACGGCCCAACGCACAATGTCGGCGGGCAACATTCCTTCAAGTTCGAGCGACACATCGGCTAATTCCTGAGCCGATGCAGACAGCGAAACGAGGGTGGCAGGTAGAGGCACGCCGTTAGCCTACCGATTCCCGACTATTCCTATCAACTTTTAGTTAAATTGGCTGTTTAGCCCCGAAAACGGCAGAGACCTTGGTCAATAACAAGGCGCGAGCCCACCGCGGTGGTGAAAACTGCTTCCCCTTTGGCCGTTTCCCACATGGAAATGGTGAGTTCTTCACCGGGAATAACTGGCGAAGTAAAGCGCCCCTCGATGTGCTGAAACGCGCTGGCATCGTTGTTGCAGAGCCCTTGCAAGAGCCCACGCCCCGTGAACCCGTAGGTGCACAACCCATGCAAAATGGGGCGTTCAAAACCGCCACGTGCCGCAAAGGTCGGGTCGGAGTGCAATGGGTTGCGGTCGCCCGACAAGCGATACGTGAGCGCTTGGTGCAGCGAGGTGGTGTACTTCACCACGTGGTCAGCTGCGCGGCTTGGTGGCACATTCTTGTCGCCACCTGGCCCACGGTCGCCACCCCATCCGCCTTCACCGCGAATGAATGATGAACCGAGGAGTGTGAACATTGCGCTGCCATCGGATGCATCGACGAGGTCGGTTTGTGTTGATACCACTGCACCAGAACCTTTGTCGTAAATACCAATAATGCGGCTCACACCACGAACTTTTCCTGACACCGGAACTGGCTTGTGCAATGTGACCGACTGTTGACCGTGCACCAACATGGCAGGGTTGAACGTACCAATGTTGGTACGAGTAGAGCCCATGCCCCAACCAACTACTACAGGAAATGTAGGGAACACTTGTTGCGCAACACCATCGGTGTTTTCTGTTGTGAACGATAAGTCGTCGACACCTGCGCCAATGCCAACGGCATAAAGCAAGGCATCTTTACTGTTCCACGAAGCCTCGAACGGTTCGCTCTCGGTTCCTACTGCATCTGGATTAATTGGCATGATGCACTCTATCTTCGCCGTCCATGCCAGCATTCAGGCGGGCGCTGGCAAGCAACTCATCAACAATTGCACCCAGTTGCGTAGGGTCGGCAACCGCCGCATGACGTGGCCCGCGATGCCAGCCTTCGGCAATAGCAAGAATTTGACCACTTGCTTCAAACACGCGACCAGTGACATGTTTCGACTCAGTAGAAGCAAGCCAAGTAACGATAGGCGCAATCCATTTAGGGCTGCGCATGTCGCGGTCGGCTTCTGTTTTTGGCGGTGGTCCAAGGCCTTCAGTCATTCGCGTTAATGCAACAGGCGCAACTGCATTCGCTGTTACTCCGTATCGCGCCAGTTCGAGTGCCGCAATAACGGTGAACGATGCAATACCTGCTTTTGCTGCGCCATAATTTGTTTGACCCGGGTTTCCGTAAATGCCCGATACCGACGTGGTGTTGATGATGCGACCATCAACTGGTTTTCCCGCTTTGTGTTGATCGCGCCAATATGCAGCTGCGAAATGCGACGGCCCAAAGGTTCCCTTCAGGTGCACCTTGATGACTGCATCCCACTCATCTTCGGTCATATTCGCCAGCATGCGGTCGCGCAAAATACCGGCGTTGTTCACTACCGCGTGCAGGTCGCCGAAAACATTGACTGCGGTGTTAATCAGTGCTTCCGCACCGGCCCATGTGGAAATGTCGTCACCATTAGCAACTGCTTTCCCACCGAAGGCTTCAATTTCCTTCACCACTTGTTGCGCTGGCGACAAGTCACCACCAGATCCGTCAACATTGCCACCGAGATCATTCACTACAACGAAAGCTCCATGGTGCGCCAAACTCAACGCATGTTCGCGGCCAATGCCTCGCCCCGCTCCGGTCACAACAACAATTCTTCCTGCACATAACTGCGACATATTTCCCCTCCGATGTCTAGAACAATCATACGACTCCACCCTCTTGGCTTTAGCCTTGAACCGTGAGTTCACCCACGCAGCCCGATTTCCATACCGTCATTGTTGGAGCAGGGCCCAGTGGAACCGCCGCCGCCACACTTCTTGCCAAAGCCGGCAAGTCGGTATGTGTTGTCGACAAAGCCACTTTCCCACGCGATAAGTGCTGCGGCGATGGCCTCACCACACTTGCCTTACGCGAACTCGAGAAAATTGGTTTTTCCCCAAGCACCGTGGCTTCGTGGAAAACTATTCATAGTGCGAGGTTGCGCTCCCCCTCTGGTCGTGTGGTGGAAGTTCCACTTCCCAGTGGCCAGGGTCAATATGCCGCAGTAGCTACCCGCCTCGACCTCGATGCAGCACTTGTAGAACATGCTCGTCAGGCCGGAGCAGTAATACGTGAAAATTGCGAGTTCTTAAATATCACTGCCGAAAATAACTTTGCTGTCATCAGTTTTACCGACGGCACAAGTGTGACCGCGCAGCACGTCATTGCAGCCGATGGCATGTGGTCGCCGGTACGTAAATCGCTTGGGCTATTAGAAGAGGGTTACCTCGGTGAATGGCATGCCTTTCGTCAATATGCCACCAACATCACTGGCCCTGCGCAAAATGGTTTACACGTATGGTTCGAGCCCGACCTCTTACCCGGATACGCATGGTCGTTTCCTCTTGCCGATGGAAAAGTGAACATTGGCTTTGGTGTGTTGCGCGACGGCAAGCGACGTATTCAAACCATGAAACACACTTGGGAAGATTTGTTAACCCGCCCACACATTGTTGAGGCACTTGGCGAAGGCTTCACGCTTGTTGACCGACACACCGCATGGCCAATACCTGCAAATATCACTTCAGCAGTTTTGCATCATCGCAATGTGATGTTTGTTGGCGATGCTGCTCGCGCTACCGACACACTGACAGGTGAAGGCATTGGCCAAGCACTTCTCACTGGCGTCCTTGCAGCACAAGCTATTCTCGACCCGGCTTCACGCAGCGCATCGGAGTCGGCAGCGCTATACGCCAAACATGCGCGCCAACACTTATCTGCCGACCATCACATGAGCTCGCTCCTCGGCAAAATGCTTTCACGACCACTCATTGCCCGCGGTGCAGTGCGCATTGTGGGCCTGAATAACTGGACGCGCAGTAATTTTGCACGCTGGATGTTTGAAGATGAAGCACGCGCAGTTGTGCTCACCCCGCGGCGCTGGCACCGAAAGTTTCTCAAACAACGCGGCGCTTACTAAAGAAAGCGTATTTCGTCTCCTACGGAGCAAGTACCGGGCGTGAGCACTCGTGCATACACGCCAACGCTTTGGTTTAAGTCACGCACAATGTGGCGCAATACAGCGCGATCTTCAGGAATGTCTTTGTTAATTGCTCGCGTCACCATGACGCAACGAGGGCACGCATCGAGAATTTCGATGACTGCTGACCCAATGGCAATACGTTTATTTTTCCACGAGAACTCTGGGTGCCCATCTGCATCGCCGCTGTCAACTACAAGGCTTGGCCGAAAGCGCTTAACGTCGACAACAGCATTTGGTACCGCAGCTTTCATGGCCGCAAGTGCAGAGGTAGTCATCACCATAAGTGGGTAACAATCATGATGAGTTCCGGGCGGCGATTCAAACTCCATCACTTCAGGTGGGAAGATGCTGAAGTCGGGCAAGGGCTCATCGTCAGTGCGACCAAAAACCGCGCGCATCTCTGCCATCACATCGTCTGAGTCTGAAGGGCCACGGCGAAAGTGCTCCACATTGCTTGCATCGGGCAGCTCTTCCAACACGACACGATGACCCAGCAAGGTAGATAATTTTTCGTTGCTGCCTGCTTCGTTCGTTAAAAAACTTTCTCCATTTGGAGCGGTGATTTTTACTATGCGCCGCACAGGGTCAACACGCTCAGCGGAGAATTGCATGAGCCCACCAATTTTTTTGGCTCCACGAATGCCCCCGCGTTCCAGATCGCGCGTTGCCCAGATGCGATCGCCAATAACGCCGAGTTCATTGACTTCACACGACGAAACCATCTCTCCCACCATCGACTTCACGGGATACGTCCAAATTTGAGATAAGCGCATATTCGCACCATAGTTCACCGAATAAGCGTCTTCATTTTGCGTGCACTACGGTAGAGACATGCGTACTCGCCTCACCGAACTTCTCGACATTGAACACCCCATCATGCTTGCCGGCATGGGTGGCGTCTCGTACTACGAACTGGTAGCTGCAGTTTCTGAAGCAGGCGGCATTGGCACCTTTGGCGCCTCCACCATGAAAACTCCAGAGCTTGTTGAAGAAATGAAGCTTGCGCGAGGCGCAACTCAAAAACCATTCGGCGTCGACCTCCTTACAGCGCTTCCCCATCAGGTAGAAGATGGCGTGCGTGCCGTGGTGGAAGGTGGCGCCCGCATTTTTGTTGCCGGCCTTGGCGTGCCACGCGATGCCATTGACTACCTTCACAAAAACAATGTGCTCGTGGGTTCGATGTGCGGCAAGGTGCGCCATGCGGTGTCGGCCGTTGCAAGTGGTTGCGACTTCGTTGTTGCCCAAGGCACCGAAGGTGGTGGACATACCGGCACAGTGGCAACACTTGCATTAATACCTCAAGTAGTTGATGCGCTTGGTGGAGCAGTTCCGGTTGTTGCCGCTGGCGGCCTTTTCGACGGCCGTGGTCTCGCTGCTTCACTTGCACTTGGTGCCGACGGCGTATGGATTGGCACGCGCTTTATTGCGACTCCTGAAGCTCGCGCTGTTCAGGGCTACAAAGAAACTCTTCTTGCCATTCACGAAGATGGCACCGTTATTTCCCGAGGTTTCACGGGCAAAACATGCCGCGTGGTGCGCAACGACTGGACAAACCACTTCGAAGAGCATCCTGAGGAATTGAAGCCCTTCCCACAACAAGCCATTTACTCCATGGGCGAAGGCGCAAATCATCTCGGCTACCCGAGCGACACCGTTGTCGATGTGAATCGCGAATTCATGCCATGTGGCCAAGGTGTTGGTGCAATTAACTCTCTCATTCCTGCTGGTCAAATTGTGCGCGACATTGTTGCGGAGGCGGAAAAGTTTTTACGCTCTACGCAGAAATACTTCGCTTAAGCACAACGCTCCATGTGGAAACTGCTGCGCGAGAACCGCGATATACGCCTGCTCTTTATTGCCCAAGTCATTTCATACCTGGGTGACTGGTTCTCTTTTGTAGCACTCGCTGGCCTCGTTGAAGACGCGACGGGCTCGAAATTTCTCGTGTCGCTTGTGATGGTGACATTCTCGCTACCCTCGTTCTTAGCTTCACCCGTTGCGGGCCCAACTGCCGATCGATACGACCGCAAAAAAGTTCTTGTTGTTGTTTCCTGCTGCCAAGCCATTGCCGCGTTCGGGCTTCTCACCGCTGGAGATTCGCGTATCTGGATGGTGTTTCTTTTTCAGGCGTCCGTCTCCGCTCTCGCAGCTTTTATTGGACCTGCCAGCGGAGCCGCACTTCCCAACCTTGTGCGCAGCCCTGAAGAGCTCACCAAGGCAAACTCACTTTTTGGTGCCACTTGGGGCATCATGCTTGCTGTAGGTGCCGGTCTTGGTGGATTGTTTTCGCAAGCATTTGGCCGCACTGCCGCATTCATTGTGAATGGAATTTCTTTTCTCGTTGCTGCAGCACTCTTTGCCGCCATTCACACAAAGATGCAAGAACACCGCACGCATCAGCCAGGTGATGTGAAGCGACCTCGCATGCGTCCATTTGACGACATGAAAGAAGCTCTACATTTGGCCCGACAAGACAAAGTAATTTTGGCCCTTGTTGCATCAAAAGCAACCTTTGCTATAGGTGCGGGCATTGTGAGTCAACTTGCAGTACTTGCCTCAGACGTTTTTAAATCGGGCGACGCAGGGCGGGGAATGCTCATTGGTGTTCGTGGCATTGGCTCTGGTCTCGGCCCCATCATTGGCGCACGGTTCGTGAAGGGCAACCTCCAAAAACTTCTCTTCACCTGCGGCATTGCAGGACTTTTGTTCTCTGTGTTTTATTTGGGAGCTGCGGTTAGCCCTAACATTGTCATTGCCGGTATCTGCGTAGCACTTGCGCACTTTGGCGGCGGAGCACAGTGGACACTTTCTTCTTATGGTCTACAAATACGCTCACCCGATGCAGTGCGCGGGCGCGTTCTTGCCGGCGACTTTGCCATTGTTACTCTCATGCTCAGCTTGTCGAGTGCGGCGTCGGGTCTTCTTGCCGATGCCGTTGGGGTTCGCGTGACCATTGCCGTTTTTGCCATCACAGCAGCAATTGCAAGTATCAGTTACCTCGTACTAACAAAACCTATGAGAGAGAGTCTGCGCACCGAGCAGCAGCATCCATAAGAGTTTTTGCTCGCGAATCGCCCACAAGATTATCGGCGAGTTTGTTCATTACGTATCCAAAGGCAAGTTGACGCTGCGGCTGCAAGAAAGCAACCGAACCTCCAAAGCCCGGGTGACCACAACTTCCCTCACCGACATATGGTGTGAATTCCGATGCAGCCATGTAGCCCATTGCAAATGATGTAGGGCCAATTAGGCAAGTATCGGGTTCGTTCTTCGGCGTTTGTACCGTGAAAGCTGCATCGCGCATGGCAGACGAAAGCAATTGCACGCCATTCACAGGATGCTGCAACGCGGCATACATTGCGGCCAGCGACCTTGCATTGGTCACACCGTTTGCAGCAGGTATTTCTGCACGCAATACATCACTGCGGTTCATGAGACCTTCACCCGTCCAGGAGCCTGACAGCGAAAGCGCTTTGCCACCAGGAGTATTTGGCCCCATAAATTGTTCAATCAACTCACGTGTCTTTTTTGCTTCTTCGGTTTCGGGACCTTTTGGCTTGTCGTGGCCTTGCCCCATCAACAGTGGCACTACTCGATGTTCGAGTGCTTCAGGAAGCCCCACATAAATTTCCACACCAAGCGGCGATGCAATTTCTTCTTGAATAAATTGACCAACACCGCGACCATCGACACGACGAATGAGCTCGCCTGCAAGCCAACCGAAGGTATGAGCGTGATACCCGTGCGCTGTGCCTGGCTCCCACAACGGTGCCATGCCAGCGAGTTCGGCAGTGATTGTGTTCCAATGCAGAATTTCGTCCAATTCCATGGGTCGCTCCACGGTGTACAACCCCGCCTGATGCGACAGCAATTGCGCAACGGTGATGTTGCCTTTCCCGTGTTGTGCAAACTCTGGCCAGTAGTGAGCAACCGGTTGCGAGTAGCTCAGAAGTCCGCGTTCAACACACATGGCAACGGCTGTAGCAGTAACACCTTTCGTGGTACTAAACACCAGTTGCAATGCATCGGCTGCGTATTCTTTTGTTTTTGCACGGTCGGCCCAACCCGCAACAAGGTCGACTACTAATTGACCTTTGTGATACACCGCAACGCTGCAGCCCACTTCTTCGCCTGCAGCAAAATTAGTGAGCACGGCATCGTGCACGTGTTCCCAGCCTGCAACACAGGTTCCGGAGAGAGGAAGACTAGACACTGCTAGATGCTGTCGATGATGTCGCGCAAAATTTCTACTTGCTTCACAGCATCGCCACCAACTGGATTCACAGATAGATGCGTGACTCCTGCCTCTTTGAAAGCAGCCACCCGTTCAGCAACAAAACTTCGCGGACCCACCAAGTTGGTGAGTTCAAGCATTTCGGCAGGAACAGCAGCAGCTGCTTCATCTTTTTTGCCGTCGAGGTACAGATCTTGCACCAATTTCGCTTCTGCTTCATATCCATAGGCCGAGCAAATGTCGTTGTAGAAGTTTTTGCCACGTGCACCCATGCCGCCGATGTACAACGCACTGTTAGGGCGAACAGCGTCAATGACCTTCGACTTTGCATCACCCACAAATTGCTCACCGATTGCAAGTACGCCGCCAGCGCTAATTTGTAAAGTCTTCAAATCTTTACTGCGCTTTGCTGCACCAGCCTTCAATTGCTTGCCCCATACTTTGTCGAACTTTTCAGGCACGAACATGATGGGCAACCAACCGTCGGCCAACTCTGCTGTTGCCTCAACACTGAGACCCTTCAAGCTTGCCCACCAAATAGGAATGTCGGCGCGCAATGGGTGGTTGATGAGCTTGAGTGGCCTACCCAAACCGGTTCCTTGTCCTGGAGGGAGCGGTGCAGTAACCGTTTGACCCTGATAATTCAGGTTCTTTTCACGCTTCCAAATTTCACGACATACTTCAATGTATTCCTTGATGCGCTGCATTGGCTTTTCGTAAGGAACGCCATGGAAACCTTCCACCACTTGTGGTCCAGATGCACCGAGCCCGAGCACGAACCGGCCATCACTGAGGTAGTCGCAACCAGCACCGGTCATTGCCATGAGCGCAGCTGAGCGGGAAAAGACATTCACAATTCCAGTTCCAATTTCAACTCGGTTTGTTACAGCAGCGAGGTAACCCACTTGGGAAATAGCGTCGTAGCTGTAGGCCTCTGCGATCCACACCTGATCGAGACCAGCTTTTTCTAGCTCTACAACACGGTTGGCAGATTCTTTGAAACCATGCGAATAGTGAACGGCCATTGAAATTTTCATGATTTCCCCCAACAGATTTACGAATTGCTATTTCTTCAATAGTAGGAGACTTACTGCTCTAAAGCCCAATTCAAGTTGCCCGAGCGAAAACCCGCCAGGTCGAGCGTGATGTATTGGTAGCCCAACGGCGTCAGTGCCCCAACAATGTCGCCATGTAGCTCGGCTGCACGGGCAAAATCGCTCGCATCAAGCTCAATACGAGCCGTTTTGCCTTCATGACGAACACGCATATTTCCCGTGAATCCCAATTGGCGCAGTGCTGCTTCAGCACGGTCAATGTTGCTAAGCAAACCCACGGTGACCGCTGTTCCATACGGCACCCGACTTGCTAAACATGCAGCTGCCGGCTTGTTCCACGTACGCAACCCCATCGCTTGCGACAACTCACGAATTTCCGCTTTCGACAGACCAGCAATAACAAGTGGAAAGGCAGCACCTTTTTGCTCCGCTGCTTGTTGACCTGGGCGGTGGTCTCCCAAGTCGTCGGTATTGACACCCAGTGTCACTTGCGCATTGCGCTCGTGGGCAATAGGAACCAACACATCCATCAGTTCGTCTTTGCAGTGAAAGCAACGGTCGCCGTTATTTGCAATGTATTCCGGCCGACTTGTTTCATTGGTCAAAAATGTTTGCCAGTTGAGACCCCACTCTGTGGCAAGTGCACGACAATCGTCGGCTTCGCTTGCCGCCAAAGATGCCGACACTGCCGTAGCGCACAGCACATTGTTGGCTCCTAGCACCAAAGTGGCAAAGGCCCCAAGAAATGCCGAGTCAGCTCCACCGCTAAATGCCACCACCACATTTCCCATAGACCGCAGTGACGCCTGAAGCGCATCGACCTTTGGTGATGAGGGAGGAAGGCAAATGGCGCTCAACATATTGCTCACCTGTCTAT
>JABMMV010000129.1 GCA_013205145.1 bacterium | reverse complement strand
GTCGGGAGAAATGGCATCGAGTAACGCCAGCAATGCCTGATGTGAAGCTGCGCACCCCGCAACGCAGTCGTCAATAAAACGCGTATCTAAATTCTGTGGAGCCATGTCACTTCCCTTTTCGTCGAGAATCTATTGCAGCCAAACTATTGAATAGTTTGTCGGAGCTTTGCGGGGTCGCGCCTTCCGACAACACGACGTAAACAGTTCCACCATTGCCTACCACTACTGCAGTTCGCGCCCTCGACAGAGACCCGGTATGGCCCCATCTTCCTTTCAAGTAGCGCAGACCATTGCGGTATTCACTTGAATAGCGCGACTCATGCATTTTTTGTAGCCAAGGAGTTGAAAGTATTTTCTTGCCAGGCGTTTGCGGGTTCAGCGCATTAAATAACACCGCAATATCACGGGCGGACGACATCCATGCACCAGATCCACCAAGCACTTGCGTTGCGCGCGTCGTGGTATTCAAATAACCACCAGGAACCCCAAGTGGTTGCCATACCAAGCGCCAAGCAGCCGACTCAAATTTCAGTTTTGTTACTTTTTCAATGAGAAGCGTTAACAGCACATAGTTGTCATTTGAGTAGAGATACATCCCAACTGGCGCAGAAGGAGTCAATGTTGCAGCGAATTCGCCGTATTCCCGATAGGTGGTCTTCCCCGCCGTGACCGCTTTGAAGTTATGTGATGCCATTCCTGTTGCATGATTCAAAAATGCCCACACAGGCTGTACGCCAAGTACATCAAGATTCGAAGGTGGGAAAATTTCCGGGAGATACGTTCTCATTGAATAATCCAAATTAATTTTCTTTTGTTCTGCGAGTTTCAAAATCAAAGTAGCTGTAAGAGTTTTGCTCACCGATGCCAGCGAGAAATAAGTTGTTGAATTGGCATTTCTCCCAACTTCATCTTGCACTTTTCCATTTTTCACTTCAACAACAACAGAGCGCCCCGAAGTGAGAGAAAGTGCCGCATCCAGTTCTGCATTGCCCTCAGCGTGAACCGATGCTCCGCCTTGCACAAGTAGACCAAAGACGCACATCACCAAAAATGCGCTTCTCAAAAGTTGACCGTGAAAGTGTTTTTGCATGCCTATTTCAGGCTAGTTCCCTAATGGCCCTTGTCGATAGGGAATCACCACACCAGCAGCAAAAATAGCACTGCGACCCTCTTGTGCATTTGCACGGTGCAGGGTGACCAATCGGTACTTACGCGAGGTCAGATAGCGACGCCATTGACGTAACCGCGTCACACACCGCACGCAATATCGGCACGGCAAGAAGTGCACCTGTTCCTTCACCAAGTCTCAACCCAAAATTGAACATCGCCTCTAACCCCAGATATTGAAGCGCAACCTCCGCCGCAGGTTCTGACGAACAGTGACTTGCGATACAAGACTTTATGCTCCATGGAGCAAGTTCACGCGCTAAACATGCCGCACTGAGCGTGATTACTCCGTCAAGGATGACGGGCACACGTAAGGAACTTGCTGCCACGATGAACCCAGCCATCGCCGCAATTTCAAGACCCCCAATTCGGGATACAACATCGAACACATCGAGACCAGCAGGAACTTTGTTCACAGCCTCTTCCACAATTCTCTTTTTCCGATCAAGAGTGGCGTCGTCAATACCTGCACCTCGTCCGGTGACAAGCTGTGCAGCACTGCGTGTGTAATACGCAATCAGACATGCTGCGATGGTCGTGTTACCCATTCCAACTTCACCAACACACAAGAGTCGAGATCCGCCAGCCACAAGCCGTTCCGCAGTTTCGGCACCAACCTCAAATGCCCGCCGAGCATTTTCAACACTCATGACCATTCCACTTCGCAGGTCGTCGGTTCCTGACCGAATACGTTCTGGTCGAACACCGTCAACACCTTTAGGCCCGACTAAACCAACATCAACAATTTCCAGGTATGTGTTCGTTGAAGTTGCAAAGATCGAAGATGCTGCCTTGCCGCTTGCAATGACTGCTGACATTTGCCAAGTAATTTCCTGTGGCCACGGCGTCACTGTGTCGTCAGCTGCGATGCCGTGATCACCACAGAAAATTGCAACTGCAGCTGGGTCGGCTCGGGGAAAACGGTGTCGTTGAGTGCTCGCCAAATGTGATGCCAGTACTTCAAGTGAACCCAGCGAACCCACCGGCTTCACAAGTTGATCGAGGTGTTCTTGCAGCGACAACCCAAATTCCACTTCGGGTTCCGAACTGTGACATACAGCTCGGTCCAAAGCATTGGTCGGTTCGGCGAAGTATCGAAGAAGGGCCCACTCAAGGTCGGGTCCTGTGTAACAAAACTCCATACCAGCAGCGTGTGCTGCAATGGCATCTGATTCAATGTCACCGACATATAAACACCTTGAAGCATCTACTCCCATCACACTTGCTGCATGGAGGAGCGGTAATGGCGAGGGCTTGTGCACCCCTAGGTCTGCCGTTGCTACCACAAGTTCAAAGCAACTCGACAAACCTTCAGTCGACAGAAGTGAACGAAGGTCTTGTTCAGTCATCACGGTTGTGTTGGAGACGATACCGAGACGAGTCACGGTCCGTAACTTTTCAATTGCCTGATGCACCCCTGGCAGTACAACCGTCCTTAACTCAGAAACAGGAGTACCCGGATTTGCTTGTTCAACTAAGGTATTTCCGACATCAAAAAATACCGCTTCGAATCGCCCGGCATCGTGAAAATTCATGCCAGCCACCAACTGATACTTCCAGTTTTCATTGCGACGATGCCAACCACAATGAGAATTGTTGTCTCGCCAACCTGCTCGACTGCGCCCAAAATATCTCCTACTATTCCCCCGATTTTTTTTACCGCATATGCAAGTACTAGGCGCCCCATCCCAGCCGTTGCTGTTATCAGCACAAGCCCCCACCAACCACAAAATAGAATACTGACGGCAACTGCGAAGAGTGACGCCCACATGACATCACGATTCGTCACTCCTCTTACGTAATTCGCTCCGAGTCCCTCAGAGATACCAGTAGCCGATGTCATAATCGCCACCGCACCTGCTCGACCAATGCAATGCATCATCGCCAAAGCCACAAAACCATTTGCAGTTGTCAGGTCGGTGAGCAAAGAAACTTGCAAGAGAACTTGTACGACGAGCGCCAGAACGCCGTACGTGCCGTGACGAGAGTCTTTCAATATCTCGCGACGTTGTTCGGGAGTCCATCCACCCACGAGGCCATCGGCCGAGTCTGCCAACCCATCGTGATGGAAACCACCTGTGATGAGAATTCCCAGAGTTATGGAAAGCACCGATGCAGGGAGTGCCGGAAGGACCTCACGTAATGCGACATATGCCCCACCACATGTGACGCCGATGAACAAACCGATTACTGGAAACCAGCGTACGATTCTTGACATGGAGATTTCTTCGCCGTGACCGATGGGGATGCGTGTCAAGAATGCTGCTGCCACACGCGCATGTTGCAGTCTTGGTGATTTATTCATACGAGACTCATCGGATCTTGAAGCAAAAAAGCTTGACCAGAACTCATAAACAACGTTCGGTGTGCTCGATACGCGACAAGACTATTTACACGCCCAAGAGTGTCGCGATACTCACGGCCCAATGATGTCTCTGGATGTACGCCAAGCCCAACTTCGTTGCTCACAACGACACTAGGTGAACCGTGATTTACCAGTACTTCCACAAGATCTTGAGCGTTCACAAGTATCTGCGCCTCTGTGGCACCACGATGCATCATGTTCCCCACCCAAACAGTCAGACAATCTATAATCACAAAATGATTTTTAGGAATGCTCTTGACTGCCTCGGCTGGATGCAACGGATTCTCTAACGTGCTCCAATTATTTGGCCGACTCGCCTGATGCATTTCAATTCTATTTGCCATGTCGCTATCAAATGCTTCGGCGGTCGCCACAAATGTGACGGGGCCGGTCCACCTTCGCCCCAGTTGTTCTGCAAAGGTACTTTTACCGCTGCGGGCACCGCCAACAACGAAAACAAAACCGTCTTTCATCATTAAAAGTCAATTCCGCGTAGGGCTGCAATCTTTTTGTCGTAAGCGTGATGGATGCTTTGTGTTTCGGAAGCCGTGTCGGCAAGTGCTATCAGTTCTGGTAAAGCGTCACGACCTGTGAGCACGACATTCACATGAGTAGGGCGATTCTGAATTGTTGCCACCACTTCATTGGTATCAATCCAGTTCCATGAACACAGATAAGTAATTTCGTCCAGAACGACTAGTTGATAAGCGCCGTCTTCAATAACTTTTTTTGCTTCAGACCATGCTCGGCCAGCCGCAGCTTTGTCATTTTCTAAGTTTTCTGAATCCCAAGTGAACCCATCACCAAGAGTACGAAAATCCATTCCGAGCAATTTGCAAGATTTCTCTTCGCCTGTTGCCCACTCACCGGACTTCACGAATTGGAGAACAGCCACCTTCCAGCCCTGCCCCACAGCGCGTACAGCAACACCAATCGCGGCAGTGGTTTTACCCTTTCCATTTCCCGTGTGTAAGACAACAAGCGAAGTTGCCTTGCGCAAATCATCGGGGCGAGGATCTTGTGTTATTGGATCAGATGTCACTGCTTGTCTCCATATGTCGAAAAGGAACTACTACTACGGTGCCGTCTGGTTCATGATGTACACGTACTGACACCCCATAGAATTCTGCGAGCGTTTCTGCTCGCAGCACTTCTGCTGCACTTCCGCTTGACACGCAATAGCCCTGATGCAAAAGACACAGCCGATCGGAATAGAGGCCTGCAAGCGTGAGGTCGTGCATTGCGGAGACAACGGTGAGACCATGCTCTCGCCGGAGCTTGTCAACAAGTTCAAGTGCTTGTTGTTGATGTCCGATATCTAGTGCATTCGTTGGCTCATCAAGTAAAAGAATGGGAGATTCCTGCGCGATGGCGCGAGCGATAACGACTCGCTGTTTTTCTCCACCCGACAAAGTTCCCACTGCGCGATATGCAAAGTCATTCAAATCAAGCCGATGCAACACATCATCAACAATCTTCCAATCGTGCTTTGTCTCGGTACCGAAGTGTGAAATAAACGGATTACGACCAAGCACAACGTACTCTCGTGCAGTCATGTCGTCGGGCAATATTGGCGATTGCGGTACATAGGCAACTAGTTGTGCACGACGCCGTGCCGAACGCATCCGTAATGGTGACCCATCAACGCGAATCTCACCGGAATGTTTGACTAATCCGGCTATTGATCGTAAAAGAGAGCTCTTACCGGCTCCGTTGGGCCCAATAAGACAAAGCCACTCACCAGGCTTGACAGAGTCGGTGAAATCGTTGAGTGCGTTGCGTGTCCCATAGGCGACACCCACGCCTGACAAATTCAATGAAGTCATCGGGTGCCTTGCCTTGTGCGCAGCAAAAGAAGAAAGAACGGTGCACCCAAGAAGGCTGTAACAACACCGATAGGGGTTTCAGATGGATTTTGCAAGATGCGTCCGGGAATATCGGCGACTATCAAAAATGATGCACCCAAGAGAAAACTGAGTGGAAGAATGAGGCGATAGCTTGCCCCCACCAAAAGCCGAACGGCATGAGGCACGATGATGCCCACAAAGCCGATGAGACCACTCACAGCGACAACTGCCGACGTGCCGAGTGTGGCGGCAATCACCACGGCGATGCGAATTCGCTTCACCGAGGCGCCCAGAGCCGCGGCTTCGTCGTCACCAACACGCATCACGTCGAGAAGCCGGCGATGAGCAAAGAGAACACCACAGCTCAAGATGACATAGGGCAATACCAATCGCACATCGCTCCATGTGGCTGAACTCAGCCGCCCTAGAATCCACGAATACACCTGACGAATTACTTCGGTGTTGCGTTGCAAGACAAAAGTTTGCATCGCGGTAGCGAGCGAGGTGACAGCAACGCCCGCAAGCACCAATGTTGCAGCACTACGTTGACCGCCAAATGCGGTGCCAACCAAGTAAGTCACCGCAACGGCAATCAGCCCGCCAGCAAAAGCGACAAGAGGCAACGGGTCAACAATCCATGAACTTGATCCGGAGCGATTTACCGTGAAAACAACGGTCGCCCCAAGACCCGCTCCTGCGGCAACACCGAGCAAGTATGGATCAACAAGCGGGTTGCGAAAGACACCTTGGTAGCACGCACCACTTAATGACAAAGTTGCTCCGACAAGTGCTGCAAGGACTACTCGTGGCATGCGAATTTGCCAAATAATTGTCCACTCACGTGGCGATATGCCGCTATCGAGTGAAATCAGCGGAAGCCGGTCGAGAAGCGCCAAAGGCACACGCCACCAGGTAGGGCCCGCAGGCCCTACCATGGCGCCGAGAAGCAAGGCTGCGCACATGGCTACAGCCGCGGCGGGAATCCACCATCGGCCAACTAACCACCCTGTGCGAGCGATGCTATCTTCGCGAGTAGACATGAAATAGGCGTTACTTAAGTTTCGTCATGTAAGCCGTAATAGCACCAGCCACTTGCTTCACTAGGTCAACCACTCGTGGACCCCAACGTGATGCAACGTCATCGTCGAGTTCTACAACATTGCCGTTGGTGACCGCATCAATTTTATCCCAACCTGGTCGCGTCGCAACAGTCTTGGCGGTTTGAGCACAGCACTTCGTATCGGCTAAGAAAACGAGTTTCGGGTTCGCCGAAATGATGAACTCTTGCGATAACTGCGGATAGTCATTGCCAGCCTCGGCTGTGTCAGCGATATTTTCCATCTTGAAAAGTGACAACACTTGACCAATAAATGTGTTTGACGTGGCTGAATAAAACGTATCATCCAACTCGTAGAAATAATTCACAGGGGCTTCGGGAATTTCAAGCGATGACACTGCAGTCTCAATTTCTGATTTCATCGAAGACACAAGCGCCTCAGCTTCTGTTGTCTTTCCAGTCAACTCGCCAAGTTCTGTAATTTGCCTGTATGAGTCGTCAAAGTTTGTAGCTGCCGCACCAACCCATACTGCGATTCCCAGT
>JABMMV010000128.1 GCA_013205145.1 bacterium | reverse complement strand
TTTCTTACGGTCATATGCACACCCTTTGCAATGGTTGCTCATGCGGTCGATGTATGCCCCACCGCTTGCATAGGGCTTTGTTGCCAGCATTCCCCCATCGGCATATTGCGACATGCCAACAACGTTCGGAACCATTACCCACTCCGCGGCGTCAACAAAGCTGTTCCACATCCACTGTGTGAGTTCTTGCGGGTTAATTCCTGCAATGAGCGAGAAGTTACCCAGCACCATCAACCGCTCAATGTGGTGCGCATACGAGTGCTCATACACTCCCTCTAACACCGACTTCATACAGGCCATTTGAGTTTTTTCTGGAGCAGTAAAGAACTTCGGTAATGGCTGTACTGCAGAAAGTTCATTCATCTGTGCATAGTTTGGCATCCACTGCCAGTAGCAATTCCAAATGTATTCACGCCACCCAATGACTTGGCGCAGAAAACCTTCCGCACTATTGATGGGAACATTCCCCTTTTCGAATTCAGCAACAACTGCATCTACTACTTCACCAGGAAGCAACAGACCGTTGTTGAGATACGGAGACAACAGCGAATGCGCAAGATGCCAGTTTGACTTCAACATTGCATCTTCATGCTCACCAAACATTGGAAGAACTTCAGTTGCAAACTTCTTCAATCGAAGCAGTGCGCCCGAGCGACTTGTTGCCCACAAGCCCGTTGGCGTAGCGCCCCATGTATACGGCGCAACATCGGCAAGTACCTGCTGGTCGAGTTCATCAAGCGCAATACATTCAGGCTCTGGCCATCTGTCGTGATCAGTTTTTGGCGGTGGCTGGCGATTGTCTTCATCGAAGTTCCAACGCCCAGCCACTGGCGCATCGCCATCCATCAGCACCGATAGCCGCTTACGTTGCCAGCGATAAAAGTCTTCCATTTTTACGGTCTTACGTGCACCCATAAATTCGCGGTATACATCGGGGTGACACAAAAATTGATCGGAGTTGACGCTTCGCACCGGCATCGCTTCCAACATCACACGCGCTGAGTAGCTATTTGGTTCAGTTGCCATTACTTCTTCAGGCTGAAAGTCGGCCATGTGTGCTTCAAGACCACTCCGCATTGTCTTGGCAAAGCGGTAGTCCACTTCAAAGCCGTCAGCTGTGAGTTCTTGTGCGAACCTTCGCATTGAAGTGACAATAAAATGCGCACGCTGAACATGCCATCTCTTTGATGCAATTTTTTGCTCAGACTCAATCATGAGCACACGATGCGACGCGGGTGCCGCCTCACGAAGAGCACCAATGTGGCGGTTTAACTGATCGCCAAATACCCACACCGTCTTTTTTTGCACGAAGTAATACTACGGCAGGCACAGCAAGTAGTTTTGTAAAATGACCTTAAACAAAACTCGATCCCTGAGCATTGTCGTGCTTGTTTCTTTGAGCCTGCTCGCAAGTTGTTCATCGAGTAATAGCAGTGAGGCCATCGCAACTACCGCTTCGCCTGAAACAAGTACCAGCTCTACTAGCACGACAGAGTTAGCAACAACTACGACAAGCACAACTATCGCAGTTCCAGTAAGCAACTGTGCCGGAACTGAAGAATCCCTTGCAGAGTTCGTTGGGGAGCCACTCGGATTCTTTGTATGCGACACAGAGTGGGCGTCATTTATGACGAAGGAATACGCACAAACTTGTGAGAATTGCGAAAGCATCACCATTGCTCGCTGGGTTAACGGTACGTGGAAAGAAATCGGCAACTTCAATCAATATTCTTCGTTGTCTCCAGGTGAGGTAAGTAGCAAAATCAGCAAAGAGTCGTTGTGTGCCATTTGGTCAACAAATCGCTCCAGTGAATTTGCTGCCAAAACAGGATGCACTCCCGACATCTAAATATCCTTTCCCCACCCCAGATCGCGGGTCGCCACTTGTGAGAACCCACCGAACGGCGTGCTCAGCCTCTACGGTGGTACGCATCGCTATGCAACTGCCAGACGCTGCTACCAAATACGACGAGAAGTTCGATGCTTTTCTCGAACCAGTGCGCCGCCAGCCCGCCCTCCAAGCCTTTTTCTCACTTCTCAGCCGTATTGGCGAATTCAGCATCATCTGGCATGCCATTGTCTGGGTGCGTGCCATTGGCAGCGGGCACCGTGCAGGGCAAGCATTTGCCATGTCGCTGTTGCTTGGGGCAGAAAGCCTCATTGTGAACCAAGGCGTGAAACCTCTCTTTAAACGCTCACGACCTACCACGGGTGGCGATGAACGCTTCAACGTGCGCACACCAATGACTTCATCATTCCCCAGCGGGCATGCGTCATCGGCTTTTTTTGCCGCGACCATTTTGTGTGCGTGGAGCCCAGCGAGTTGGGCCATCTTGTGGTTTGGCATTGGCATCTGCGTGGCACTCAGTCGCGTAATGGTGCGTTTGCATCACTTGTCCGACATTCTTGGCGGTGCAATTGTGGGCACTACCCTCGGTATTTTTGCTGTAGCCGTTGTAGTTTAAAAACGTGCCAAACACTTCTGAACGTCGCTCATTTGCCATTACTTGGGACTACCGCTGTCCGTATGGACGCATTGCCCACAATCATGTAGTTACGGGGCTACAAGCTGGTGCACCGTGGGATGTCACTTTTCTCCCCTTTTGCTTGGGCCAATCACACGTAGAACCAGGTTTTCCGCCTATTTGGGAAACGCCCGAACGCGACTCGGGGATTTTTGCACTGCAGGTGGGAATGGCTGCACGCGATACCGATGCGGAAAAGTTCTTGCAGTTTCACCTCGACACCTTTGAATTTCGCCACACGCGCGCCGGCAATTTAAACGACCGCGAAGAACTTGCTTCATTGCTTACCAACACCGGCTTCAATAGTGCCGATATTTTTGCCCAGGTAGAAAGCGGTGAGCCTTTACGCGCTATTGCGGAGGAGCACATGCGTTACGTGCGTTCACATGAAGTGTGGGGCGTACCTACGTTTATTCAGGGCAATGCAGCAGTATTTGTGCGGTTGCTCGAACCAGCCCTAGGCAACACTGCACTAGCTATCGACACGGTGAACCGCATCATTGATAACTTGGAGTGGCCAATACTCAATGAGTTCAAGCACACATCAATTCCGATGTAGGTGCTCTTTCAATAAAAGGTTTTATTCAGCGCTAGCAGCTGCAGCAACAACGGGTTTCGCTGTGAGCAGCAAACGAACGTCGAGCAAAAGATCGGCTACTTCGCCGCTAGAAACCAATTCACGTCGCAACATCTCGGCGAGAGCCTTGTCGATTACCGAGAGAGCTTCGACGATTACTTCTGCGTCATGGGTCTCGGTCATATGATTCCTTACTTTCTTCCTAGTGAACTAACTCACTATGGTCTAGCACCGACTGTACGACAGTTCATGTCGCATTGCCGTCTTTTGCGGGAATTCGCCTACCATCTGTGTCACATGAAACTTCCTTCTTCTCATATAGTGGTCACCGGCGCTGCCGGTGGCATTGGTAAAGCCCTCGCCCGCCGTTTCCATGCCGGTGGCGCCCGTCTCACCCTGACCGACCGCGACGAGGCACACCTCACAGAAGTGTGTGCAGAGCTCAACGCTTTGCGCCCCGATTCTGCGGTTTTCTTTGTCGCCGATATTGGCACTCAGCAAGGAAATCTTGACCTCATTGCTTTCGCGCGTCAGTCATTTGGACCAATCGATTTGTTTTTCGCCAATGCCGGCGTTGGCCTGGGCGCCGACCTACTTTCAGAACCAGCAGCGTGGGAAAACAGTTTCAACATCAACGTGCACGCACATCGTTGGGCTGCTGAGGCCCTCATGCCGGAATGGCTCGAGCATGGCAGTGGGTACTTCTGTTCCACTGCATCTGCGGCAGGATTGCTTGCACAAATTGGTTCTGGCCCGTACTCAGTAACTAAGCATGCAGCTGTTGCATTTGCAGAGTGGCTTTCTATTACCTACCACGACCGTGGTATTCGCGTGAGTTGCCTCTGCCCACAAGGCGTGAACACCAACATGTTGAACCCACCGGGGGGTGACACTGGCGGCTTTGCCAGCGCAGGGGACGTTGTGAAAATGGCAGGAGCAGTTCTAGAGCCTGAAGATGTTGCAGAAGAAGTTGTTCAAGCAATTCAAGAAGAGCGCTTCCTTATTTTGCCCCACGACGAAGTGGTGACCTATATGACCACACGCGCTACTCAACACGAGCGTTGGTTGCG
>JABMMV010000127.1 GCA_013205145.1 bacterium | reverse complement strand
CTTCAGAAGTAACAAATGCAATGTCGGTAATGAAGCCTTCAACATCGGGCTTGCCAAGGTCGGTCTTCAAAGCGGCACTGAAGGTTGCTTCGTTGTCTTTCATCATGCGAACAAGAGCCTCTAGCTGTTGTTTGCGCCAGGCCAGCGGGCGAGTTTTGCCCGAGTCATAGGTGGCACGTAAAGAGGAAACGGTGTCGGCAATGTTGTTCTGAATTGTCACAAATGAACGCTAGCCAAGTTCATCATTTGAGTCATCATCGTCGTCGTCAAAAACGAATAGCTCGTTGCTTTCCTCAAGTTCTGGAATATTGCGACGCTGGCGAAGTTCGTCAATTTTCTTTGTTTCACGATTGAGACCCTTAAAACGCGTGCCAACGGTGAGTGACTCGAGGTCGTCTTGCACGGAGTCGAAGCTCTTTTTCACTTTTTCCAGCGACTTAACGTAGTGCTCCCATTGTTTTTTGAACTTGTTGACCAGCTGCATCATTTGCTCGGCTGTTTCTTCAGTATGGAAACTGTCGGCTGCTTGGCGCACAACAACGAGTAGTGAATACAACGAGAGTGGTGAGCACAACACGACCTTGCGTTCAAGGGCCCAGTCGATGAGGGTGGAATCGGCTTCATGTATGAAACTGCTGATGCCTTCGTTGGGAACAAACAGCAGCACGTAGTCGAGCGAAATTTCGTTGGTTTTGGCGGCGTAGTCGCGCTTCTCTAGTTCAGTGACACGTGCACGAACGGCTTTTAAGAATTCGGCTTTCAGCACATTGCGCAAAGCCTGTTCGGTAGCAGCAACGTATTTCGCATACGAGTCGAGGGGAAACTTGACGTCCATATATAGAACACGGTTGGGTGGAAGCAGGAACGTGTAGTCGGGGCGTCCGCGGCCTTCAATGGTGTCTTGCTTCTCATAGTTAATGCCTTCCACCAGACCGGCAGCACGCAAAAGGTCTTCGGTCATGCGCTCGCCCCATTGGCCGCGAGCTTGTGAACTGGAAAGCACGTTGTTGAGATCGGTGGTTTGCTTGGCTAGATCTGAAACTGCTTGGTCGACACCTTTGAACTTTTCGGTGTTCATATCGCGCAGTGACTTGAGCTCGGTGTTCAACTCGGCGAGACGCTGAGTGACGTTGTCTTGCACTGCTCTCAACGTGTTGTCGATGATGTCGGCACGCTTGCCTAACTGTTCATCGCCTTTTTCCACCACTTGCGCAGAAGCTAATTTGATGGATTCTTCCCGGTCTTGAGTTGCGTTAGTGCGCATTGTTGTGAGTGCTTCAGCCAAAGCGCTCTGGACTGCCTTGCCGACCTCATTATTGACGGTCGCTGAAACGGTTGCAGATATTTGCTCATTGGTCATGAGCGGGGCGACGGGAATATTTTCAACTGGTGCCTGCACATTGCCAAGCGCAGTGCGCTGGCGAAATATGAGGAAAGCGAGTGAAGCGATGAGGAGGCCAATGATGAGCCCAAAAATGGTTTGCACGGTTCCATAGTACAAATGGGCTGTCACATGGCAGGGATGTAAGGTATTTCGATGGTTCAAGACGCCTTTACGACACCCAGTGAGCATGTAGACGTTCTTGTTGTGGGCGCGGGTATTTCGGGTATTGGGGCGGGTTATCACCTCAACACCATGTGCCCATCGCGAACCTATGCAATTCTCGAAGGTCGCGCCGACATTGGTGGTACTTGGGACCTCTTTCGTTACCCGGGAGTGCGTTCCGACTCCGACATGCATACTTTGGGTTTTCGGTTCAAACCGTGGACCGAAGCAAAAGCCATTGCCGATGGGTCAGACATTTTGCGGTACCTCCACAACACAATGAACGAATTCGATATTGCTCGTCATATTCGATTTGGGCATTTGGTGAAAACTGCTCAGTGGTCAAGTGAGACCTCGCAGTGGACTGTTCATGTTGAGCGGGTGGGCACCGGTGACATAGTTACTTTCACTTGCGGTTTTTTGTTTATGTGCTCTGGCTATTACAGCTACCGCGAGGGGTACACGCCCGAGTTTGCTGGGCGAGACCGTTTTCGTGGAGAAGTTGTTCACCCTCAAAAATGGACGAGCGATGTTTCTTATTCAGGCAAGCGTGTTGTTGTGGTTGGTTCGGGTGCAACAGCAATCACTTTGGTGCCCGCAATGGCAAAAGAAGCTGAGCATGTCACCATGTTGCAGCGCTCGCCAACATACATTGCAGCACGCCCCGACGTAGACGCATTTGCGAATAAGTTGCGGAAGTATCTTCCAGCAAAAATTGCTTATGCAATCACGCGACTCAAAAACACGAAGTATCAACAGTTGGTGTATTCGCGTTCTCGTACGCATCCCGACAAAGTGAAAGAGATTTTGCTCAAAGGAGTGCGAGAGCAGCTTGGCCCCGACTACGACATAGAAAAAAATTTCACGCCTACGTATAACCCGTGGGATCAACGTTTGTGTTTGGCTCCGAATGGCGATTTATTTCAGGCAATGCGCGAAGGAAAGGCATCGGTCGTCACCGACACCATTGACACCTTCGATGAAACCGGAATTCTTCTGTCGTCTGGGCAGCATCTCGATGCTGATGTCATTGTGACAGCGACGGGTTTACAGTTAGTCACGTTGGGCGAAGTGCAGTTTGAAGTCGATGGCAAGCCAATTGATTTCGCAGAGACCTGGACCTATAAGGGCGTCGCATATTCGGGAGTTCCCAATTTGGCGTCATCGTTCGGGTACATCAATGCTTCGTGGACCCTGCGTTCAGATCTCACCTGCGAGTACGTGTGCCGATTGCTGAACCACATGGCGAAAACGGGCACAACGCAGTGCACTCCACAGTTGCGTGATGAAGACCTCAACATGCCAGAACGGCCCTGGATCGACTCTTTCAGTGCTGGTTATATGAGCCGGGTAATGCACATGTTCCCGCGGCAGGGGAACCATGCCCCGTGGGTCAACCCGCAGAACTTTGCCCGAGATAAGAAAATGTTCCGGCGCGCTCCGCTAGATGATGGAGCAATGCAGTTCACTCGTCCAGTGAATTGACCACCTTGAATTCTCACTAAGGTGATGAAAACAGCCAAGGGGGAATCATGGGCATTTTGGGAAATTATCCGCTATTTCAGCAAGCATATTTAGTCAATAATCTTGAAGATTCAATGCAGAAGTGGCACGACCTCTTCGGTGCGGGTCCGTTCTCTGTAACAGACCATCACAAGTGCGACACCTTCGATTACCGCGGTACACCGCAAGAGGCCGACGTTTCTTACGCGTTTGGATACTTGGGCGACACGATGATTCAGTTCATCGTGCAGCATGACGACACACCATCTATTTATCGCGACATGTACAAAAAGGGCGAAGAGGGCTTCCACCACATTGCATACCTCGTGACCGATTTCCAAGCAGAGCGCCAGCGTCTGCTCGACATGGGTTTTGCACCAGCATGTGAATTGTTTGCAGATGGCGTGAATGCCTCGTACTTCGATACACGTGAAGTAACAGGCGGATTCACTGAAATTCACGGTGACCCACCACACATTCTTGGCATCTTCGCTGAATGGCGTCGTGCTCATGAAATCACGAAGCCAGGCGACCCACTCATTTGGCGCCGTAAAGAAGGCCGTCGTTCCACCGACAAATAACCAAAGTGTTCTCGGCGCCGTACGTATCGTTTTTCGTTACGTTCCGCGCCGAGAAATCTCACCATCCACATGAATAGGGAAGTCATGAAGCGTGAAGTCGTAGAAGTTGTTGATGGTTTGTATTTCGGCGAAGCGCCGCGTTGGCATGAAGGTCGACTGTGGTTTAGTGACTTTTACGAACATGCGGTACTTTCTGTCGGTGCAGACGGAGATCTGCGAACTGAGTTGTCAATTGATGATCAGCCATCGGGTCTCGGGTGGATGCCAGATGGTTCATTGCTCGTAGTCAGCATGACCAAGCGACAGGTGCTGCGTAGAGACACCGACGGCAAGGTGAGCGTTTGGGCCGACTTGTCAGACATCGCGACGTATCACTGCAACGACATGGTGGTAGATGCGCAGGGCCGAGCATACGTAGGTAACTTTGGGCTCAACCTTGACGAAGAAGTTGCCACACGACCAATTGAGGAAGTGTTGGCAAACCCCACGTTGGCCGACCTTGCCTGTATTTCCCCACAGGGGAAAGTGCGTGTTGCTGCAAAAGATTTATGTTTCCCTAATGGTTCAGTCATTACGCCAGATGGAAAAACTCTCATAGTTGCTGAAACACTTGGATACAGGCTCGCTGCATTCACCATTAATACAGATGGTTCGTTGTCTGATCGCAGAGTGTGGGCCGCTACGGAAGGGCGCATGCCCGATGGTATGTGTCTCGATGCTGAAGGTGCGGTGTGGTTTGCCAACCCGATGTCTACTGAATGCGTGCGCATTGCCGAAGGTGGCAAAGTGCTAGAAGTAATTGATACGGGTCAGTTGTGTTTTGCCTGCATGCTTGGTGGCGACGACGGAAAGACTCTCTT
>JABMMV010000126.1 GCA_013205145.1 bacterium | reverse complement strand
TGCTGCGCCTGTGAGAACTGCAGCAACAACATATGGCCACGCAATACCAGCATGATCAAAAAGTAGCCCGGCGATTGCTGGGCCAATAATGCGTGACAGTGCTCCTGCAGATTGCTGAACACCCAATACTTCACCGCGACGGTCAGGGGTGGCTGAATCGACAACAACGCTGGTGAGTGATGGTGTTACTAAACCTTGACCCAAAGACAAGAGTGCAAGCGCGAGAAAGAGCACCACCCACACTTCTGCAATGGAAAGAACTAAGAACCCGGCAATGAGCGTGCCGAAACCCGCAACGAGGAGGCGCTGTGAGCCAAATGCTTTTGTGAGCGGACCAATGAGACCACCCTGCACCACTACGAGCATTACTCCAACTACGAGGAAAACGGCGGCTGCTGAACCTTCGGTCAGATGAAAACGACGCTCACCAAATAAAGCAAACGTTGCTTCGAACCCGGCGAATGCGGTGCCCGACAACAACGCTGTAATGGTGAACTTGTTCCAAGCAAAACTTCTGCGCCGTGATGCAGACTGCACCGCGTCACGTGCTTTCCCGATGTTCTGATTTGTTTCAGGGAGCCGAATAAAAGCGGCAACGGCATTGCACAGTGCAAAAACACCTGCAACATAAAATGGAACATGTGGGCCGCCTAGTGCTGCAAGCCCACCAATGGCGGGGCCAAATACAAAGCCCACACCAAATGCTGCACCCAACATGCCAAGCAACCTGGCGCGTTGCTCGGGTGGAGCAATATCGGTAATGGCACTTTGTGCAACCGACACACTGGCACCTGACGCACCGTCGAGAAAACGGCCTAAAAAGAGCAGCCACAAGGTTCCTGCAGCACCGGTAACGAAACTGCCGACCGCAGTGCCTAAGAGCGAAATGATGATGACTGGTTTACGACCAATGCGGTCTGACAAGCGACCCATGATGGGTGCGAAGAAGAACTGCGCAATGGAAAATGAGGTGAAGAGCAGGCCTACTTCAAAACCACTTGCACCAAACCGGTCGGCATAGCGACCCAAAATGGGCACGACCATGCCAAAGCCCACCATGTCGAGAGCAACGGTGCTCCAAATAACCCAAAAGCCGGCAGGAGACTTTGTGCGCTCAGCCACGCCGCACCTTTGTTCCTTCTTTCGTAGTTTCCACCACATAGCCAGCAGCCTGTAATTCATTGCGCAACGCATCGGCAGCTGCAAAATCTTTTGCGGCACGAGCAGCATCGAGCTGCTGAGCTTTTTCAACAATATCTGCACTTACTTCAGCAAAGGCGTTGACTTGTAAACCAAAGGCAACACACATTTCCCCAACAGCGCCAGCCAGAGCCCCTGCAAGTACATGGTCGTTCACATCGAGCGCAGCATTTGCCTTGCGAATGGTGTCGAACATTAATGCCGTTGCACCAGGTGTGTCGAGATCGTTGTTCATTACTGAACGAAAAGATTGCAGTGTTGCTTCGTCAGCAGTTGCATTAGTTGATACTTCTGACATGCGAGCAAAAAAACCATCGATGCTGCCAACAGCTTTAACCGAAGCATCAATGTTGTCTTGGCCAACGCGAACTGGTGATCGATAGTGCGTTTGCAACAGAAGCATGCGGTACGCACGCGGGTCATAATGTTCCACCAAGTCAAGAAGGTTGGTGACATTCCCCAAACTCTTCGACATTTTTTCGCCGTCAGCGTCGACAACAAAACCATTGTGCATCCAGTGATTTGCAAAGGTTTTTCCTAAAGCAACAGCTTGGGCACGTTCGTTTTCATGGTGTGGAAAACGCAAGTCGGCGCCACCGCAATGAAGGTCAAACCCTTCACCGAGTAACTGTAAACTCATCACCACGCACTCACTGTGCCAACCCGGACGACCGTCACCCCATGGCGATGGCCATGCGGGTTCACCGGGCTTCGTGAACTTCCACAAAGCGAAATCGGCGGGATGTTTTTTCTCACTCGCACCGAGTACTGCACGATCTCCGCCACCAGCAAGCATGTCTTCAAGTTTTTGATGAGCAAGCAAGCCGTAGTCGTCGACCGACGTGATACTGAGATACACCCCATCGGACGTGGCATAGGCGCGTTGCAAGCCAACAAGCTCGCCAATCATTGCCACCATTTGGTCGACATATTCGGTTGCATGGGGAATGTCGTTTGGCTTTTCTACATTGAGAGCCGCCATTGCGGAAAACCACATGGTTTCGCACTTTTGGGTAATTTCTGCCCACGGGCGGTTTTCCCGGTTGGCGCGGTCGATGATTTTGTCGTCGATGTCGGTGATATTGGAAACGAGGTGTACCTGGATACCCGTCCAGGTGAGATACCGGCGCAAAATGTCGTAGACCAGGGTGGCTCGCCCGTGCCCCAGGTGGGGCGGGCCATACACGGTGGGGCCGCACAGATATATGGAGAGGTGCCCGGGCTGGCGCATTGCAAGGGGTCGGACCTCTTGAGTGGCAGTGTCGTAGAGAGAAAGCACTCTTTGACTCTAGGGTAAGTGCCTATGTCAACACCTCTTGCGAAGCAATCTGTTCCCGAGAAACCGAGCCTGGCTGGCATTGAAGACCGCTGGTCTGGCGCATGGAGCTCCGAGGGCGTATATACATTCGACCGCACTAGGCCACGCAGCGAGGTTTTTGCCATTGACACCCCACCTCCAACGGTCAGTGGCTCGCTGCATATGGGTCATGTTTTTTCATATACGCACACCGACACCATTGCACGGTTTTGGCGCATGTGTGGCAAGACCGTCTTCTACCCCATGGGTTGGGATGACAATGGTTTGCCCACTGAACGTCGTGTACAAAATTATTACGGTGTCACATGCGATGCTTCAGTGCCGTACGTTGCAAACTTCACGCCACCATTCCAAGGTGAGCCGCCAAAAGATCACAAACCACTTCCTATTTCACGGCCGAACTTTATTGAGTTATGCAACATACTGACTCACGAAGATGAAAAAGTTTTTGAAGAACTTTTCCGTCGCCTTGGTT
>JABMMV010000125.1 GCA_013205145.1 bacterium | reverse complement strand
GGGTCGGCGAGAACGTCGGCAGCGTTTCCGCGGGTGTAACTAGGAAAGCGCTTCGTTGGTGTGCGGTCGATAATCCATTTGTCAGCTAACACAGTGTCTCCCTTTGGCGCTGGCGGTGTTCACCGTCAGTTCACTTTTGTACTCGTGAAAAACTACCTGAGGTGAGGCCTGAGTCACACTATGAGAACTCAGGAAATTCTCAATTTGCCGCAGACTTGTCTAAATGGGTCGTGGAATGGGCGGTATACCACCCGTCAGCATGCCTTCTGCCCGTTCCTTCACTAACTCCACGTAGCGCGGGTGGGTCATAATCCAAAAGGTTCCGTTGTTAATGGCCTCGAGCACTTGGTCGGCAACATCTTCAGGGTCAATCGCTTCGGTTGCAGTGGTGAGACCTTGGGTGCCGAAGGCTTCCCCCTTGACACCGCCCGGGCGATTGCGCTCGCTGAAACCAATCTTTGTGCGCACGACTCCGGGGCACAGCACCGACGCCCGCAACGGCACGTTGGCCGCCATGGCATCGGCAAGCAACGCTTCAGACAATGCAACTACTCCCTGTTTTGCGACGTCATAGGAAGCAATGCTGGGGAACGCCAAAATGCCTGCGGTTGAAGCGGTGTTCACCACATGACCAGGTTCACCAGAGGCGAGCATGCGCGGCACAAAAGAGTGCACTCCATAAATGGGGCCCCAGAGGTCAACACCAAGCACCCACTCCCATGATTCAATTGATGCTTCCCATGTGAGGTCACGATGCACGACACCTGCGTTGTTGCACAAAATATGAACTGCGCCAAACTCCTCATAAGAGAAATCGGCGAGCGCCTCAACAGCATGACGATCGGACACATCGCATCGCATTGCAGCACACGCAATACCTGCATCGTTCAACAAATCGCTTGCGGCATCGAGTGCGCCTTGTTCAACATCGGCAATCACTACGTTCATGCCCTCTGCGCCAAAACGCTGGGCCATTGCTAAACCAATTCCCGACGCACCACCAGTAATGACTGCGGTTTTTCCTTGCAAGTTTCCTAATACACCGGCCATGTGTGCTCCTTATGAAATATCCCTGTTCGCAGAGCGTAGTTCTTTTCTGAACTCCGCCTGCCCAACCACTTATCCAACGCCACTATTGTCGTGCCATGAGCATTCTTGACACATTTCGCATGGACGGCAAAGTAGCTGTAGTCACCGGATCCGGCCAAGGTATTGGTCGTGGCATTGCATGGGCACTCGCCGATGCTGGCTGCGATGTTGTTCTGAACTCGCGGCGCCAAAGTGACCTCGATGAAACGGCTGCAGGCGTTCGTGAACGCGGCCAACGTGCCCTCACCGTTGCCGGAGATATTCGTGATTTTTCTGAAAACATTGCCGCAGCAACTATTAAAGAATTTGGTCGCCTCGACGTATGGGTCAACAACGTTGGTGGTTCCGATGAAAAAACAACTCGTCTATTAATTGATACGCCCGATGAAGTTTTTCGCAACCAACTCGAACTGAATCTCACTTCCGCATTTCAGGGTGCAAAAGCCGCAGCAGAAAATATGCCAAATGGTGGAGTCATCATCAACATTGCATCTGGTGCCGGCATGCGCGGTTCGCCAATGACTGGCCCCTATGCAGCATCTAAAGCAGGAATGATTAACCTCACCCTTACTCTTGCCCTTGAACTCGCCGAGCGTGATATTCGTGTGAATACCGTTTCACCTGGGCCAATTGCTACAGAAGCATTTTTGGAAGTTCTTGGCATTGCAGCCGACCTCGATGCCATTGCCTCAACTATTCCGCTACGTCGCTTAGGAACTCCCGACGATATTGGTGCAGCAGTTTTGTATCTTGCATCGCCAGCATCATCGTGGGTAACAGGCCAAAACATTCTTGTTGCCGGTGGCCGCACTGAACGCAGTTACCAATACGGCGGCCGAGAAAAAAAGAAATAGAACATGCCACCCATTCCACAGCCATTTACCATTCCGTACAGCGCTGCAGCAGTTGCAGACCTCCACCACCGTCTCGACAACACGCGCTTTCCTCTCGGTGTGGCAAACGAGCAATGGAAATATGGCATGCAACAAGAATGGTTTCAATCGTTCTTGCACTATTGGCGCCATGAATTCAGCTGGGAACAACAAGTTGCAAAAATGAATGCACTGCCCAACTATCGGGTCGAGATTGATGGCATTCCATTGCACTTTGTGCACCTGAAAGGAAGTGGTCCTGCTCCACTGCCCATCATCACCACTCATGGCTGGCCATGGAGCTACTGGGATTACCGCGATGTTGCCCAGCAACTTGCCCACCCCGAATTATTTGGCGGCTCGCTACTCGATTCATTCGATGTTGTCGTTCCCTCGCTCCCAGGTTTTGGCTACTCCTCGCCACTTCCTGTGGGTCATCTCTCTACGCGTGATGTTGCACACCTGTGGAACAAACTCATGACCGAAGTTCTTGGTTACCCCACGTACTGCGCTCACGGTGGCGACTGGGGTGCCATTGTTACTGCAGAACTCGCGCATGCTCATGCATCTTCACTGCATGGGGCACACATCACATTGCCCATGTTTTTTGGTCTGAATCGAGCCGACATCACTGCTAGCGATTACGACGAAGAAGAAAAGCATTATCCAGAACTCATGAAAACACGCATGGCAACGGCAACAAGCCACTACACCGTGCAAGGCATCGAGCCAGAAACTCTTTCTTATGCAATGCACGACTCTCCAGCAGGCATGGCCGCATGGCTTATTGAACGGCGTCGACTCTGGAGTGATTCAGCCGATGCAAACGGCCACCGTGATGTAGAGCGTGCATTCACTATGGAAGAACTTGCAACATTGGTCAGCATCTATTGGTTCACTGAAACATTTGGCAGTTCATGTCGCATGTATTACGGGCGCACAAAAGAACCATGGCAACCCGAGCACAATCGCACGCCCACTATGGAGGCGCCCACCGCTATGGCTGTATTCCCTGGCGATCTTATTTTTCTACCGCGCCGCGCAGCAGAACGTGTCGCCAACATTCAACGCTGGACCCGCATGCCAGCGGGTGGACACTTCGCAGCAGCAGAAGAACCAGAACTTGTTGCCAACGATGTGGCCGAGTTTTTCCGTACCTATCGGTAACTACAACTTTGGTGTGGTTTTTTCCTGCTGTGGGAAATGCTATTTTTGCTCTATGACAATTGATGCAAATAACTATCCACTGCGCCCCGATGAAATCACTACCGACTGGTTAGAAGCGGCCTTGAAGTTGGGCAACACCATGCCAGCAGGTGCAGGAATTGTGAGCATTACTCGTCGCCCCGTCGGTGTTGGTGTGGGAATGCTCGGCCTCATTGAAGTCATCACCCCTACCTATTCGGGCGATGCAGGAAATGCACCACAGTCGGTAGTGGTGAAATACCCCACGGAAGTGGAAGGAAACTTGGCTGTTGCCACCACGTTTAATG
>JABMMV010000124.1 GCA_013205145.1 bacterium | reverse complement strand
CTGCGTAGCCCATGGCCAGCGCACCTCCCCTATCTTGCGCAACAATCCAAATAGGTTCTGAAATACTGAGCGCACGCAGAAGATCTTCAATGTCTTTTACTCGAGTTTCATAACTACGAGGGCCTGTGTTTTGTGAATACCCCATTGATAAATGGTCGGGGGCAATAATGCGAACATCACTTTTGAGTTCATGAAACAATCTCGACCACAAGAACGACCAAGTGGGGTTGCCATGTAAACACAGAACAACTGGAGCATTTTCACTTGTTCCAGGTCGTTGCAGTACATGCCATGAATACGTCGCCCCGTCGTGGCTCGGAACCTCTACAACGCTTGACCACTCGGGGGGCACACCAATGTTCTCGAGCTCGCGCCGAGATGGAGGCATGCACTGCTCCAAGGTATTACCAAAGAATTTCGGTGAGGCTGGTGTTCAGGCCCGAACCAATGCCCATGCACAATACGCGCTCACCTGGCTGAATTTGATCTTGTACTTTTGCCAAGGTGATGGGAATAGCAGCCGGGCCAACATTTCCGTATTGAGGAAAGGTGAGCGGCACTTTTGCTGAATTAATGCCGAGTCGGTCGCACAACATTGTGGTGTGCACTTTGCTCACCTGATGCACGATGTACCAATCGAGGCCTTGAGACCAATTGAACTCATCTGCCGCATCGGCCCATGCATCGGCAGCGAGGTCGAGACCTGCAACCAATAATCCGTGAGTGTTGGTGGTCATGCGATCGAGGCTTCCTACGCACAACGAATTGTGTTGAGTTGCGGCGCGAGTGACACCACCAACAAACTTATGTACTTCACTATGCCTATCGCTTCGTGCCATCACCATTGCTGCAGCACCAGAGCCAAGTGTAAGCGATGCAAACTCTGCAAAAACATCACCCGCTGTGGACTCTGCACTACTTAAACGATTCAGCGTGGCCTCTTGCGTGTAACGACTTCCTTCGCCGTCCACAATAAGAGCGTATTTCACCGTTCCCGCATCGAGCATGGTGCCAGCAACATGCATCGCGTTGACAAAACCCAGACATGCATTTCCAATATCAAAATTTAAACAAGCCGAAGAAAGACCGAGTTGGTGATGTACCGAACATGCAATAGATGGCTCGAGATGTTCTTTACATACAGAAGTAGAAATGAGCACGCCGATTTCACTGGGGTCAATACCAGCTTTTTCAATGGCTGCCTTCCCCGCCATTGCAGCAGCATCGGCAAAAGAAACGTCTGTATTCCACCAACGGCGTTCTTCAATACCTGCCAAACCAGCAAGCAAGCCTGACCGTAGGCCATTGCGTTGATAGGTCTCGGCGAGTTGCTCATCAATCCAGTCGGAGGTGACAACATGCGGCGCTTCCACTGCCGCAATGCTCAGCACTCCACTGTGTTGGTGTCGGAACACCGAATTTCCGCTCATTCCCAGCCTTCCGCTTTCGTAGGGCATAGGCTAGTGAAAGTTTCCCAATAAGCCCTAAATTCGCCAAAAACTAATGCTTTAAACGTGCGAAATGGTGAAATACAACGCCTTCAAATATGCCCCGAACTCAAAACCGATGGGGTGATCTACCGGGTGCTCGGTGCGACGTATTTCGTCGAGGTACACCCCCCTTGCACGGGCTGCCGCGTCGGCAACGTCGATGAGCTGATCTATATCTATGCGACTCGAGCATGATGCCTGCACCAACGTGCCCCCATTGACAGTGAGAGCCATCCCCAGTTTTGCGAGTCGCTCGTATGAGCCAAGTGCTCGATGTACCGATTCTAGATTTTGTGCAAACGATGGCGGATCCAAAATAACAACGTCGAAGGTTCGGCCTTCATCAACCATCTCTTCCAACATGGCAAAAGCATCACCACGAACATCAGTCACAGTGCACCGCCCTATGGCAGGAATCTGTGTGTTGTGTGCCAAGTTGCGATGTGCAGTTGCCAATGCTGGCCCACTGACATCGACCATATGTACCGTTGCGGCTCCGCCCGCAGCTGCCGACAGAGTGAAGCCACCAGTGCTCGAAAAAACATCGAGCACACTGCATCGTGCATTGCCGCTTTGCACTTGTTCTTCCACCATCTTGCGCACAATTGCACGGTTGTCACGTTGATCTAAAAAATGCCCTGTTTTATGCCCCTGCACCACATCGGCTTCAAAGTGCAGCCCATTTTCCAAAAACATAATGGGACCTTCAGGAGCACTGCCGTAAATAGTTGCTCCGTCTTCCAAACCAAAGGTGTTTCCTGCGCGCACTGTGCGAGAGAACCGCAAAACAATACGTTCGGGTGCAGATACAGCAACAATTCCTTCAACCACACTGGCCAAGTGAGCAAACCATGCTGCGCTGTACAACTTCACCACAACCGTGTTGCTGTATTGGTCGACAATGAGCCCGGGGAGCCCATCATTTTCACCGTGCACCCAACGAAAGCCTGTTGTGCTGCCGTCTTCCAAAAGTTCACTACGAAAATGCCGACATACTTGCAAGCGATCTTTCCACCAGCCTGCGTTAATTGTTGCGGGCTTGCCGCTATGCAGCATTTTTACTCTGATAGGTGAATTTGGGTCCCACAGTCCAATACCGGCAAAATTTCTCTCGTCATCGAACACAACGGCCAAGTCTCCACACTCGCCGTGCGGCTTATGTGAGATGACTGCCTGATCGTAAAGCCAAGGGCTTCCTTGGCGTACGGCGCGCAAACCAGCTTTGGTTACCTGCACAGCAATGCGATGCACCGAAGGTTGCGGAAGATTATTAAGTAAATTCACGAAGTGTGTCTAAAAGTCTGAGTTTCTAAAATTGTATAGTCCTGTACTTCGGAAAATAAAGATGCAAACCGCCAACCAGTTGATGTTCGTACAAACGTATCGCGATAAAAACCCAAAATGCGATATCTCTTTTCATCTGGCGATGTGTACATCATGGTGAAACTCCACGTTGCATTTGCATTGTCTCCAGTAACTGCAATGACCTCATTGGTCACCATATGAGTGGAGTACTTCATTCTTTTACTGTCACGCACGCTGCGGAAAAATGCCCGAATTGCATCGTGGCCGTGATGTTCCCCCGACATTGAAGTAGCCCAAACTCCCGTGGGAACAAAAAGAGCAGCAACCGTGTCGCCATTGTGATCGTCGTCGCAACCCGCACAGTATGCGGCCTTCAGAAAACTAATTTCCTGTACGTCTTCTATGTTCTGAATACGTCGCAGAATATGCGAGTTGCGTTGACGAAATTTCATTAACATTGGCACTAGCTACGCGAGGCCAGCCGCAATAGCTTTATTTGTTTGTGCTCGGAACTTCTCTACATCGAAGCCAACAATAAGTTGTCCTGGAGTTTCAATAATGACGCGGTGTGGCGAATCGAGAAATTTTGCAAATGCTTGTCGATACTCATCTTGCGGGCTCGCTGCTGCACCCGAGAGTGCCCCATAAAACCACGTCTTGAGTTCATTGAATCCTTTGTCGCCGTTTTGATGCACGATGGAGTCACCTTTGTAACTCGCCGTCTTGCCATCGCGGTTAATGACAATTCCCGACTGTGGGCGCTTGCGCAAGGCAGGTACTCGTTTGCGACGTTCAGCACAGGTGGTCCAAAAAGTGCCGTCTTTATATATAAAGGCAACGACCACACCTACCGGGTGCCCTTCTTTCGTGGTCCAGTTAAAGACGCACTCTCCACCGGGGCCAACCAACGACAACAATTCCTCATCGTTCAATTGCATTCCAGCTAGGTCTTCATAGTCAAAATCTGGCACTTTTCCCCCTCATAGTTTGTGGCTCCAGCAACACAATAAACGAAAAAAGCCGGCCCAAGGGCCGACTCTTTTCATACTTGGTGGCGGGGGCAGGATTTGAGCCTGCGACCTTCGGGTTATGAGCCCG
>JABMMV010000123.1 GCA_013205145.1 bacterium | reverse complement strand
GTTATGAGCCCAACGAGCTACCGGACTGCTCCACCCCGCGTCGTAGGGGGAAAGTGTACCGTCGCTCGTTGGCGTTCGCACTCTGCGCGCACATAACACGTGGTGGCATGGTCGTTCACCAGCCCCATTGACTGCATAAAGGCATACATGGTGGTGGGTCCAACAAATTTCCAGCCTCGTTTTTTCAACTCTTTCGATAAGGCGAGTGACTGTGGGGTCTGCGCAAGGACCTCCCCCATATGAGGCGTTTCTGGGTCAACAGGTGGGTCTGCGTATTGCCACACCACATCGTGAAGAGTTTCTCCCGTGGCTTTCATCTCTAACAAGCGCTGTGCATTGTGAATGGTGGCCACGATTTTACCACGATGGCGAATGATGCCTGGGTCAAGTACCAGCGCGTCTACTTCACGTGAAGAAAATTGCGCAACAACATCTGGGTTGAAATTGCAAAATAGCTCTCGGAATTTCTCACGCTTACGCAAAATAGTGATCCAAGACAATCCGCTCTGAAAACCCTCAATGCAGATTTTTTCGAACAATTGGAGGTCATCTACAACGGGCCTGCCCCACTCGGTGTCGTGGTAGTTCATATATATCTCACTGCTCAGACACCAGCTACAACGGTCTGCTTCAGTTGCTTTCACCACTTCTCAGTCTTAGCACTGTGTACGCTAGAGACGTATGGCAAAGGCACCAAACTTCAAGAAGTTTCGCAAAATTGTTGGTAGTGATATTGATGCTTTGCGTACAGAGATGCTCGCCATGCGCACCGAGCTTGAAAATGCTCAACAACAAATTCATGAAGTTTCACTCACCCAAAATGCTGCCGCTACCTCACTCGCGGCTATCGACGGTCGTGTTGTTCAACTGGGTCGCGAACTCACCAATCAACTTCACGAGCTCAGCAACGACCTAGAAAAACTTGAACACCAAAGCGACGGGGCATCTGCAGAAACCATTGCTCAACTGCAAGCGACGCAAATTCGACTTGCTACAGAGCAAGCACGATACGAAATTACCTTCCGTCAAGACCTTGCGGAAATTGCCGACCAACTTCGCAGACCACGCTAAAAACGCACATTTGAATTATTTCACTGCAGCAAGCGCCCGACGAACCAGTTCTCGCGCAGCAGATTGCTTAGCTTGGTACGTTGCAAAATCTGGTGGCGTCAATGCCAAAGCGGCATCGGCTTCGCTAAATAATGCATCGGCTGACGCCAATAATTCAGATGGGCTTTGCGGAATGCCGCCAACAACCGTTGTTGGTGTTGTTCCTGTGGAACCCGGCACGGTTGTAGGCGTAGTTCCTGGCAACGTTGGAGTTGTTGTGTCGGGGTTGGTGGTTGCATCTGCACCGCTTACGCGGTCACCTAAGTCGAGCGAAAAGCCAGGGAAAAGTTTGGCAATTGCTCCGCTAACCGAGTCGGAAATTACTGAACGCGAATCGTATGAGGCAAGTATTTTGCGTACAAAAACTTGTTTCGCCGCCGCATCATCGGGGCGCACATACAAAGGACGTACGTAAACGAGACTCTTGGCAACCGGAATGATTTGCAGGTCACCAAACACCACTCGAGATCCACGCTGGTCGAGTGGAGTGATGATTTGTGAAATTGCAGGCTCACTGTCGAATTGGGCAGCAACTGTTGCTGGGCCAGGTGGCAATGGGTCGGCAAATTCATACAGAGTCATTTGGCCATACGTTGCGGGTTCACTCGATACCACCATCATTGAACGCAATTCCTTGCGCGAATCGTCAGATGAGAAAGGGACAAATGGTCGCAACATTGAAAAGACACCGACATCAGACTTGCTATTAGGTGCATGGAAGATGGTGTAGTACGGCTCGAATCGCGCCACATTTGCATCTTGCACAGACACCGCATCACCGGTTCCTGTAGCTAGTGCTGAACCACCAACGATTGCCGCAGCCTGCTCGGGTTCTAGTGGAGGTGCCTGTGCAACGCTCCATGCACCGTCGCGGTTAAAAAACAGCGTTGGGTCGTCGAAGTGGTATTTCGCATACGTGTTTGTTTGTACGCGGAAGAGATCTTCCGGGTAACGAAAGTGAGATGTGAGCGTGGCAGGAGCCTTCTTCACATCGGTGAACAGTTTGGGGAAAGCTTTACTCCATGCCCGAGCAATAGGGTCAGTTGCGTCAACAACATAGAACGTGACATTTCCTGTGTATGCATCGACAACAGCTTTCACGCTGTTACGCGCATAGTTGAAACTATGGTTCAAGCCACCACCTGGGGTGATCTGATCGGTATTTGCAGGCTGCGCATATGGGTAGCGGCTCGTTGACGTGAACGCATCAATGACCCAGCTCACTTTGCCATTTTGGACAACCGGATATGGGTCGGCGTCGTAGGTAAGAAATGGTGCAAGTTTCTGCACGCGTGCACGCACATCTCGCACGAGCAAAATTTGCGACTTGTCGTTAATGAGATTTGAGCCAAAGAGGTTGTACTCACCAAAATTGACTGCCATTGCAACACGGCGAAGGGTGGACCCCATTGAAATGCCCGTCGTTCCAGAATAAGGCGTTGCCTTCAACGATGGGCACGGTTGCTCTTCTTTAGAGGTGTTCGTAATTGCATAATCGAGCGTGGTGTCGCCAAAGTACAGCTGTGGTTGCTTCACGCCAATGTCGATATAAGAAGGTCGTCCATCGGTTGTTACAGCGCTTGCTGGTGCGGCCACAATGCCACAACCATGTGTGTACAAAAGATGGCGCGATACCCATGTTTTATTGGGAATACCTGCCGAGTTCAGTTCACGCGTTGCCAGCATCACTTGCTGCACGCGGTCACCCACCTTGTAGCGGTCAACGTCGAGATCGCGAATTGCATAAAACGAAGTAAGGCCCTGGTCAAGCGCAAATCGGTCGCGCATTTCGCCCGGATCGAGTTGACGAACATCGCGTAGTGGCGCAACGTCGGCAGATACTTCTTTTGCGGCAATGGGCGCAATGTCTAAATTTTCTGTAGCAACTTTTGTTAAACCGAGCGCAGCCTTTGTTGCATTGAGGTTTCGTTCAATGTATGGAAGTTCGCGGGTGCTCACGTTTGGCTGCACAACAAAGCGTTGAATTATTGCTGGGTACACACTGCCTGCCGCTACGGCAACAATTGCCCATAGGCCCACAGCAAGTACGGGCAAACGCCAACCGCGTTGACGCACATTCCACAAGAGCAATGCAGCAACGGCAACAGAAACAAGAATCATTAAATTGAGAGCAGGAAGTTGTGCTTTCACATCGGTATATGTTGCACCGTTCACCACACCACGCGTAGAGCGCGTGAGGTCGAAGCGCGATAGCCAGTAGTTTGCTGCGCGCACCAAAGCTAAGCATGCGAGCAAAACCGACATATGAACTTTTGCCTGAGCAGTAACTCGCTCATCGGTTCCCTGTAGACGAATTGAGCCATTGATGTAGTGCAAAAAAGCAATGACTATTGAAATAAGAACAAGTGCTCCAAACGCCCAAGCAACGAGAAACTCGAAGAAGGGAAGTTGAAATACATAAAAACCAATGTCCTTCTTAAAAAGTGGATCGACAACACCGAAGCTTTGGTTATTGCGGAAAAGTAACCACTGCTCCCATTGCGCCGCAGCAGGCAAACCAATGAGGCCGCCAAGCACTATTGCTAAAAGCGCACGAACAAGTTTGCGTCGTTTCTTCAGTGCTGCGCGTAGGGGTATCAGTGTTCGCTGCTCATCTGAATCGGGAACATTGTCGGGTGCAAGACGATCGGCAACTGCCATGTTGACCAATAGAAGAATGGCAAAGACCAAGCTAAAGATTCCAATGAGAAGACCCTTGGCACCGAGTATTCCCCACAACACATCGGTACGGCCAATGGCTTGGTGCCAAAGCACATTCACATAAAACGACGACAAACTTTTTGCCGATAAAAACAGCACGATAAGAGCGCCAATAATTACTGCTATGACAATTCGCCCGCGGTTCGGCTTTCCGATTTTGATTCGTGGTAATCGGGGAATACCAAAGGGCGACGAGGACGAGTTATCTGAGGTGTTGCTCACCTCATGAACACTACTGCTGCACTGGAGCGAGCAAGCAACGGCAGCCAGCATGAGCTAGCGGATGAAGGTTCCCCGTAGGAAATTCCTTGCCGAGTGCAATACACCCAGCGAGCGAATTATCTTCCGCATCGGGGCATTCCGGGCCGTTCGGGTCAACCATCCAGCACACTTGTGTGCCTGGCTTTACACCTGCAAAAAAGCCACGGCTATAAGACAAACATGCAATGTCGTCGACTTGTTCGTCGATATGTTGACTCTTCCACTGCCTATAGACCCCGCGCAATGCTTTTGCCATTGCAACACGGTCTGTACCGTTTTGCTCAATCGCTTTTGCTAATCGATCGCGCAGCGGCTTCACAAGTTGAACATTAATGAGTACATCAACCGTGGGAACTACGTCGGCGGCTTTTGCGCTCTTCGCTGCACCTTTTGCCGCAGCCATGATGTCTTCGGCGACTGCATCGCTAAAGCGCTTTGCATGCACTTCTAATTCGCCCACTACTGCATCGATGGTGAGTGCGTTTTTCTTGCCGCGCAAGTACTCGAGTACTTCATTTTCTTCATCGGCCAGCACGCGCTTTAACTTGCGCGACATTGCTACAACGACTGGCGCAAGAACTTCATCGCGTTTGGCAAAAGCGCCGGCGTCGTGCATGGGCTGCACCGGCACAACCGGCGCAGCTGCTTCTTTCACAACTTCTGCTTTTTTAGTTGACTTGCGTGGCTCAACAACTTTTCCGCCAGATACTGCGTTGTTTGCTGCTTTATCGACAGTTGCTTCGCGCAGGCGCGCAAAAAGATTTTCTACAGCCTGTGCATTGGCTTCATTTTTTGGTGCAACAGTTTTGTCAACACTGGGATGTTCTGGGTTTACTTCAACGGAAGTTTCTGGGCGCGGACGCTCTTTGGTAAAAAGATTCACCACGTTTGATTTTTCATCTACTACAACAACAGTGGGTTCAACAATTGCTTCTACAACTTCAATTTCAACAACTGGAGTCTCTTCGACAACTTCCTGAACAACTTCTGGTGTTGCTTTAGGCTCAATTTCTTCTAATTTTGTATGGTCAAAAAGCTCAATAGCTTCAGGTGCTTCTGCTTCTGCTTCTTTGAAAGCTTCCACCACTCGTTCCAGCACAATGGTAGGTACGGGTCCTGTTGTTGGAGCCAAATTGATGTACTCACGTGGTAGGTCATGGTCGACTGAAACAAGACCAGTCATTACATCGTCCGTAGCTAAACGTGCGCGTTCAAAAGCATTCAACAACCGGTCACGATTATGAATGAGTTGTTCAATTTGTTCACGAGCAAGTTCACGACGACGAGCAAGTTCAGTCAGAACCTTTTCACGGTATTCGCGAGCTTCATTCACCATGTCGCGACCCTGCTGTTTGGCAAGTTCAATTTCAGCTTCTGCATCGGCAGCAGCGTCTTCACGCCTGCGAACAGCTTCTAATTCTGCTTCTTCACGCAAGCGCGTGGCGTCGGAACTTGCTTCTTTCACCAAACGAGTTGCGGCCTCTTCGGCCCGCAAACGAATTTGGCTACTTGCTTCACGCGCTGTACCCAGCACTCGAGCTGCTTCTTCGCCCAAAAGCGTTGTCACCAGCTCTTCATCGAGCATTCCTGGGGCAGACATCCCCCGCGTTTGCATGGCTTTGAGTTCGCTCTCGAGGAAGCGCTCGCGCTCTTGAAGGCGAGCCATTTCGGCCGACACCATGCGCAAAAAATCACGAACTTCGGCCTGATCGAACCCGCGACGGCTGACGTTGAAAGCTGCCGCACTCACCGCTGCAGGCGAGGAAGGGTCGGGACGTGAAAAAGAGATCGCCATTTCAAAGACAATACGCTGTATCAACCTGCTTCTTGTGGCATTCCCATGCCGCACAAGTTGTAAACCTTATTGTTTCAGCCCGCCACCGTATTTTTGAAGCACCTTGAGCGCCTCGTCGAGGGTCTTCACGGGAATCACCGCAAGCGACTTACCCGCCGTTGCTTTTGCATCGGCAATTTCTGCCTCAGACTGCGTAGCGGGCACAAGAAATACCTTCGCCCCCGCCGCTTTCACTGCAACTGTCTTTTGATGCAGTGCCCCGATTGCCCCAACATTGCCATCTTCATCAATGGTTCCGGTTGTTGCCACTTTTACATTTCCCGCCAACGCGCCAGGTGTGAGCTCATCAAGAAGCGACAGTGCAAAAGCAAGACCGGCCGACGGCCCCCCAATGGTGTCGGTGTCAATGTCTACTTCAAAAGGAACATCGACAGTGCGTGTATCGGCTGGCACAAAGCCAATAATGGCTCGACTGGGTTCACCCGGGCTGGGAATGAGTCGCACCTTTACTTCGCGGCGCGATTTATTGGCATCGCTATTCAAGTCGTGAATGGTCAGTGTGACCACCGAATTCAGTTGAGCGCCTTTCATTGCCTGAAGCAAGACGTCAAGGGTAGGCGTTGGCTCGCCATTGACCGCGTCGATGACATTGCCTGGTTCCAAAACCTTGCAAGCGGAATCGGCAGTGGGGGCTTCATTGCAAATGACTTGTTCCAAAATGACTGCGCCGTACTGGAACGACACCTCGTAACCCAATCGCTTCAATGCAACATATTCAGCTATTTGCTTCGCGCCAATCATCGCTTGGTAACCCAAACGGCGCAGTGCGGTGGGATTTGTGTCGCCAAAGCGTTGCTTTTTCGTTTGCACATTGATGTCGGCGTCAACCCAACCTACAAAACTTTCCAAAGCAGTGAGTTGCGTTCCAAATGCGGTGACAAAAAGAAAGGGATTTTCTGAGGTATAGCGTTTCGCACCATCGAATGAGAGACGTGGCCCCACGGCATTGGTTTCTCCTGGGGCAGTTTCCCAGCGTTGAATAGGCATTGACCCCGACACCACAATCGCCAAAGGCGCAAGCCACGCCAAAGTGACAATAGGCAAGGCCCACCACAAACGCCTGTGTGGAGTGGCAGGTTGCGGTGGTGGAGGTACCATTACAGGCATCGTGCTCAATAGTTTCTTCGGGGTTAACTCAGTCATATCGCTCTCGATTGTTGCACTCTCGAATAGTGATGTCACCATACGAGCAGTTGTCGTGGCCTTCCTCGCCTGCATTGCCATCTTTCTTCTGGGTCGAGGCGGCACGGCACAAAACCTCATCGATAAGTTCTTAAATAATGGCTCAAAAAGAGTTCCTCAGCCACTTCTTGTGCGTGTTGACCGGCGCCAACAGCCTCTGTACGAAGAACCCACCCCCGCGCACAAAGCCCAGTCGTCGGCATTATTGCTGGCTATTGCAATAGCCGTGGGGGTCACATTGGCCTTTGCTGTTTCTTTCGTCGTCAGCGCAGCTGTTGGTTCCATTACAGGGTTGCTGAAGTAAAAGCATTCTTCGCGCGCCACTCGCCATGCAAGCCCACGAAGTATTACTCGCTAGCCAGGAAGGCAACTGGGAATTACTTCGTGCGGCCTTCGCGCACACCAGCGACCATATTCGCTCACTTGCACTGCACGGGCTCTTAAAAAACAATGCGTTGACCGACGAGCACATTCGTTTTGCCGAAGAAGACCCATCGCGATTAGTGCGTCACCGTTTGGCCCAACTCGGTGCACTTGAACCACGCATCAACCTCTCTTTACTTTTACAGGATGTTGACTTCGCCGTTGCTGAAACTGCTGCATGGTCGTTAGGCGAACGAGTCGATGTGACCCCTGAAGAATTTGCTTTACTGCTAGAAGGCGGCGCACACCACGACCACGCCATCGTTCGTGAATCGTGCATTGCGGCATTAGGAGCCATCGGCGACCCACGAGCCGTGCCCGTCATCTTGCTTGGTTGTGCCGATAAACCGGCAGTGCGACGTCGCGCCATTTTGGCCCTCTCCCCCTTCGACGGACCAGAAATAACGGCAGCGCTAGAAAAAGCTCTCCTCGACCGCGATTGGCAGGTTCGCCAAGCCGCTGAAGACCTACTTGCCATTGAAAACGAGCAGTAGTTCACAACTATTCGTCTCAAGATGCCAACACATACTCCGAGCGAGAGAAGTTCTAACGTAAAGCCATGGATGCTGAACTGATTGAACGACTCACTCGTGAAATGGAAGCGCAATTTGCTCGTCCGGGCGAACCCGCTGGCTTTCCCAAGTTCCACGACATTTCAGTCGATAGATACATCACCGACGAGTTCTATGAACTTGAACGCAAACATTTGTGGTCAAAAGTTTGGGTCATGGCAGGTCGCGCCGAAGATATTCCCAACCCAGGCGACTACTTCACATTCGGCGATTTAAAAGTACCCATTGTTGTAGTGCGCGGTAACGACATGAAGGTGCGTGCCTATTACAACACCTGCCAACATCGAGGTGCACCTGTTGTACGCGACAAAGTGGGATGCGCCAATCAACTTCGTTGCCAATACCACGGTTGGGTGTACAGCATTGACGACGGAAGCCTCGTCAGCATTCCCGACGAACGTGACTTCATCGGTTTTTGTCGTGAAGACAAATTTCTCACCACTATTTCTTGCGATGTGTGGCAAGGCTGGGTCTTTGTGAATCAAGACCCCAACGCCGCATCGCTCCAAGAATGGTTTGGCGTTCCCTTTGCACAAATGGAAGAACTCGCCGGCGAAGAACTGCGCGTAGTTGGCCCGCGCAGCATGACCATTCCGTGCAATTGGAAAGTGACCGCAGAAGCGTTTTTTGAGGTCTACCACTTCAAGTTCATTCACGACCGTGGTGGCTGGTCGGCACTCGACAACCGCGGTGCAACCATGGGTCTTTTCCCACATGGCTCGAGTCGCATGGTTACTCCTTTTTCAAAAAGGGCGGTGGAAATGCGTGGCATGAAAGATTGGTCAGACTTTCAAAAATTTTCCGACCCTCGGTTTATCGATATCCCCACAGTCAACAACCTCATTCGCTCCACCAGCACTGCATTTAGTTTGTTCCCCAACCTTATTGCGCCTGTTGCTTCATATGGCTACCCATTTCTTATGTTCTGGCCCATAGATAAGAAAACCACTCGCCTCGACTGGGTGCACTACGCACCAAAAGATTGGGAAGGCGATGAATTGCCGCCGCATTGGCAACAACGAATGGATGAATTCGACTTCATCATGGACGAGGACAAGCGCAACATGGCACCAATGCAAGAGTCTCTCGAGTCGCCTGCAATGAAAGGCATTGTGGTGAACTACCAAGAGCGTCGTATTTGGAACTTCCACGAACAAGTCGACCGCATGATTGGCATTGAAAACATTCCCGAGCACATGCGTGTACAACAACTTCTTGAGCCATATATCGAACGCGAATAATGCCTGCGTCGCCCATTTCTCAACCACAACAACGGTCCAAATCTACTGTTGACATTGTGTTGAAAGCAGTCATTAAACGACTTGAGGAAAGTGGTGAATCTCAGCTCACCATCGATGACATTCTCTTAGAAACTGGTGTGTCAAAAGGTTCGCTGTACTATCACTTCGGCGACCGCGAAGGCCTTATTTATGCAGCGCGCATTGCTCAGTACAGCACTTACCTCGAGGCTGATTCTGAGGAATTGCGTCATGGTCTCTTAACCTGCACTACGTTCAACCAATTCGTCAAAAATTTACTTGGCCTCACTATTTTGAGCGTGAAAAAAAATGAACGCAAAGTACGTGCAATGCGTCTCAACGCAATCTCAAGCGCGTATGGTCGCCCAGACCTGTGGTACGCACTACAAGAAAAACAACACCAGTACACCAATGCCATTACTGAAGTTTTTGAATACGGCCAAAAAATGGGTTGGGTGCGCGCCGACGTTACTGCTCATGCTCTTGGCGTGTTTGTACAGGGCCACGCACTCTCACGCATTTTGGTCGACCTCGACCACAACCAGTTACAAGCAGAGTCGTGGGAGAAAGTAATGAAGTTGACTTTTGATGTCATCTTCACGCCACCCACGAAGTAGAAAATTAAATGCGCGCGAGACGCACAAGCGGAATACGACGATCTGTTTTTTCGGCGTATGCGTTGTAGTCGGGCCATATTGCAGCCATTGCATTCCACAACCGGTCGCGATCTGCACCTTCGGCAATAGTGCTTGCAGTTGCCTGAAACACGTCGGCCTTCACTTGCAAAGTTACTGTTGGTTCATCGAGCATGTTTTTGTACCACAACGGATGATTTGCATCGCCGCCACGTGATGCAACCACGATGTAGTCATTGCCATCTACTCCATAAATGAGTGCACACCGCCGTTGTGAACCAGATTTTCTTCCCGTTGTAGTGAGCAACAAGCAGGGTACGCCTTGCCACATGTGGCCATCTTCGCCATTAGTTGCAACATATGTTTTGATGTGGTTGGCAACGAACTCAATGGGGCTTTCCAAAATTTCTGACATGCTGAAAGTCTAAGGTGCGCGATGAGCAACTACTTGCACAACATGTGCAGTGCCCGTGTGCAATGAACCTTCCACCACGTCACGTTCCACTTCTTCAATACGGTCGAATACCAAGCCAGCAAGCTCTGAACGCAGCAGCTCTGCTGTTGGCATCAGAGAAGCATCTTTAGGACCGCCCGTGTTATTGGCAATTTGTGCCGGGGTGTATGCCTCGAGTACGAAGACTCCGCCAGGCTTCAAACCAGCCACGACTTGGCGATGCAACTTTCGGCGTAGCTCTTGAGGAGTATGGGCGAAAATAGATACCACAAGGTCCCATGAATTCGGTTGAATATGGAAGGTCTCTAGTTCGCCACGCTCGGCCATCACAATGACACCTCGCTGCAAAGCAAGTCGCAAAGTCTTTGCAACTCCTTTTTGCGATTGTTCAATGGCGGAAACGGTGAAACCCTGCTGTGTCAGCCACACTGCGTTTCGACCCTCACCCTCGGCCAGGCTCAGTGTTGCACCACGCTTGAGTTTGGTAACGGCAGAAACAAGGAAATCATTGGGCTCAGTGCCATATGCATATTCGGTATTGGCAAATTTTTCATTCCAAAAGTCACGGGTGCTCACTTCACAACTCTAGTTCTCTGTTACACCCCGCACCTATCGTTCCCATATCGGCATTGCGCCCAGTTACGCACTTCACAGGAAAGCAGAACATGGGCGCATTACAGCTTGTTCCATCGCAAGACCACAACAATTCAGTTCGGCAATCTTTGCGCGAACTCATGCTCATTGAAGTTGCAACGCTCAATACCGAGGGGTTGCGTCGTGCGCTCAAAAAACTTTCCGAGGTACAAGCCTGGGTCGACTCTTTTCACGTGCATCTCACGCGGCGCCTCCAAGAAATTTCGGCGGTATCGCAAGCTGTGCTTCCCGAACAGGTGCTTACCTCAGCAAGTGGCATGACCCGCAGCGATGCTCGCCGCGAGTTGAAGCGAGTTGAAATACTCAATGAGTTTCCGCAATTAGAGTCGGCGCTTCAGGTGGGGGCTGTTTCTAGCGCACACATCGACATTGTTGCGCGCAACATGAACTCCTTCAGTACCGAAGAACGCGTACACATCGCCCAGCAAAGCGAATGGCTCGCCAATGTGGCCACACATTCCACTCCCGACAATTTCTCGCGCGCCATGAAACAAGCCGTCATGCGCCTTACATCACATAATGAACTCGAGCGCTTAGAACAACAACGTCGCAAAACCTGGTTACGCCACTGGGTCGACCGCGATTCCGGAATGGTCTGTATGCATGGCGAGTTCGACCCCGAGACTGGGCTCTCCTTTGTTGGCAAATTGCAGCAAGTGGTCAACCGTCTTTTCCATGAACACACCCCCAGCACCTGCCCCGAAGGCGAAGCACGAGCACGACACCTCAATGCTTTGGGGCTCATTGCTCTTGTCCAACAGTCTGGCGAGACCAACAGTCGCACAACCGCCCATCAACGCGCAGAAATTAGCGTGGTCATCGACTATCGCACCCTTGTTCAAGGTCTACATAGCGACACCGTCATGCACACCGGAACCGATGTGCAAATACCCATCGACACCATTCGCCGAATGGCTTGTGAAGCGAAAATTATTCCTATTGTTCTCAGTACTGCCGGAGCAGTTCTCGATCTTGGTCGCTCATCTCGCCTCGCTTCACGACAACAACGACAAGCACTTGAAGCAATGCACGCCACATGTGCGGTTCCACAATGCCAGGCACCCGTGGGGCAATGCCAACCACATCACCTCACATTTTGGAATAGTGGTGGCCCCACCGACCTCAACAATCTCGTACCACTGTGCGCTACACATCATCGCTGCGTTCATGAAGGCGGCTGGAAACTTACGCTCAACGCTGCTACGCGCGAAGTAGTGGTACGACAACCAGGGAGCAATACACTTCCACCATGAGCACAGCGCGTCACATCGGCGATGAAAAATATGTTTCTTTTACCAGTGTGAAACGCAATGGCGAAGAAGTATCGCTACCTGTATGGGTCGTTCAGCTTTCTCCAAGCGAAGTGGCCTTTACATCTAACGGCAACGCATGGAAGGTGAAACGTGTACGTGCCAATGCGCAGGTATCGCTTCAACCATGCGATTTTCGAGGTCGCCTGCTTGAAGGGGGCACCAAGGTGCACGGCACTGCGCGAGTAGTGACACCTCAAGACAACCCACAAGATCTCGCAGCAGTGGAAAAAGCGGTCAGTAAGAAATACGGCATCATTGCCGGCTTTGTCAATCTCTCGTCATTCCTTAAAAGCACGCTTCGGCGCAAAGAATCAAACGATGCAGCCATCATCGTTCAGCTGAGTCTTTAGCACGAGACATTTCAGAACTCGTAGAATGCCTACGTTGTCTCATTCCGCTCACTCCCCTTTGCCCTCATCTGAGGCATTCACGCATCGCCCTGCGCTCGATGGGCTGCGCACAGTTGCCGTGTATCTGGTGGTGCTCTTCCATAGTGAGCTCTCTTGGATGCGAGGCGGCTTCATTGGTGTTGACCTTTTCTTTGTCTTGTCGGGTTTTCTTGTTACCAACGTGATGCTTGCCGAGCATCGTGCTACCGGTTCTATTCAACTCCGTCGGTTTTATGCGCGGCGCGTGCGGCGCCTTCTTCCCGCTGCGCTCATTGCCATAGTCATTATTTGCCTTCTCGCATCGGTCACCGAACCGCGGCTCGTTGCTATGAGTTTTGTTAACGATGCCCGTAGTTCACTTCTCTACGTTGCAAACTGGAATTTTTTGGGAGCATCAACAAATTATTTTGCTGATGATGTGAACAAAAGCCCGTTTTTGCATTTCTGGTCTCTTGCAATTGAAGAACAATTCTACTTTGCATTCCCTTTATTGCTCGTTGTGCTCACCAAGTTTGCACAACCACTGAAAAAGTTCACAAACTTAATTTTTGGAATCGGTGCGCTTTTTGTTGTATCACTCGCACTACAAATTTTCACGCAACAGAGCAACCCCATGCGGGCCTACTACGCAACCGATACCCGTGTGTACCAACTCGCCGCAGGAGCACTACTTGCAGTGTTTCTTCTGCGTCGCAACGAACATTCCGGTGCGTCTTTCACAAAACTTCCCCTCCATGTGGCCGTTACTC
>JABMMV010000122.1 GCA_013205145.1 bacterium | reverse complement strand
GCTCTTCACCGGGCGTGACCACTTGCTCGGGTGAATCGACATGGTGAGCCGACATTTCCGAGATGTGAACAAGACCTTCGATGCCATCGCCAACCTGGACGAAACCACCAAATGGAACAAGTTTTGTTACGCGGCCATAAACAAGCTGGCCCACTTCATGAGAGCTGGCGAATTCTTGCCATGGATCTTGCTGTGTGGCCTTCAACGACAAGCTAATGCGCTCGCGGCTCATGTCGACGTCGAGAACCTGAACGGTTACTTCGTCGCCAATTGCAACAACTGAACCTGGGTGATCGACATGCTTCCACGAGAGCTCTGAAACGTGGATGAGTCCGTCCATGCCGCCCAAGTCGACGAATGCACCGAATGCAACGACGCTTGACACGATTCCGGTACGGATTTCGCCTGGCTTGAGATGCACAAGGAAATCGTCGCGCTGCTCTTTTTGTGTCTCTTCAAGGAAACCACGACGCGACAACACAACATTGTTGCGATTGCGGTCGAGTTCAATGATTTTCGCTTGCAAAACCTTGCCCATGTACGGCTGGAGGTCACGAACACGACGCAGTTCAACGAGTGATGCTGGCAAGAATCCGCGAAGTCCGATGTCGACAATGAGGCCGCCCTTGACGACTTCAATAACAAGACCTTCAACCATGCCGTCAACTTCTTTAACCTTTTCAATGTCGCCCCAGGCACGCTCGTATTGGGCACGCTTCTTCGACAACAAGAGGCGACCCTCTTTATCTTCGAGGGTCAATATCAATGCTTCAATGCGCTCACCAAGAGAAACTATTTCACTTGGGTCGACATCGTTGCGAATAGAGAGTTCACGAGAAGGAATAACGCCTTCGGTTTTGTACCCAATTTCCAGCAACACTTCATCGCGATCAATTTTGACCACTGTTCCAGAAACGAGTTGACCATCTTTGAGTTCCACCATTGTGCCTGCAATGGCATCGGCGAAGGATGTGTCGCTTGAAGTGATTTGGCGTGGGGTGTAGTTACCTTCTGCGTCGTAGGTGCCAAAGGGAGCAGAAGAGATAGTGGTGTCGGACAACGGGGAATTCGCTTTCAAAAGGGACGGTGATCGTGGATAGGACCTTGAAAACCTATCACCGAGAAGCAAAAACAAGAAACTCCGCGGTTTCAGTGCTCGGAGGCTCATGCCCGTAGTCCCCCGGTTCGGCACTAGCGACACGAACGTTGGCTAAACCGGCCCCTCGACACAAGAGACGCAGTTCACGCGGGGTGTAGCAACCTGTATGTAACGAAATTTCTCGGGTTTCACCTAGTGGATTACGAATTTCTGTCAATTCCGATGACACTCCAGAATCGGCATCGAATTGGGCCTCAGTGTGATATTTCACCGCGAAGTAGGCGTTAAAGGCAGACAGCACAAGGGTTCCATCAGATTTCAAAGATTCAGCCATGCCCTTTAACACCAGCTCATCTTCACTGTTTTGACGCATGAGCCCAAACGCACCTTGGCACAGGCATATCACCACGTTGAAGGCTCCACGAGAGCCCTCGAGCAACGCTATGAGACGAGCATCATGTCTTTTGAATGACGCCAGACCAGACAAACCTTCACTTTCTGCGGCTTGTGAAGCGAGATCAATAAAAGTCTGAGAAATATCAATTCCCACCACTTCAATACCCCGCCGTGCCAGCTCTAAGGCATGGCGACCGGGCCCACAGCCCACATCAAGCACCCGCATTCCGGGCACGAGATGAAGTTCGGACATGATGAAATCAATTTCCTGACGCGTTCCCTTGGTGAAGGAATACCTCATGTAGGCGGAACCCAAGTGATCTGCGATGGGCTCAAACCAATGCTCGGTCATCTATTTGGCCTCAGACCACGTATGTCCCCATGCTGAATTCACTTCAAGAGGAACTTTCAGTTCAGTGGCGTGACACATGATGTTGAGCACGAGTTCGTTCACTACTTCTTTTTCCGCGCTAGGTGCTTCAACTATCACTTCATCGTGAACCTGAAGAACAAGTCGACTTTCGAAATTTCCCTTTTCTAAAGCTTCGTCAATTCTTACCAAAGCAACTTTGAAAATATCGGCGGCGAGACCTTGAATACCGGCGTTCATTGCCTGGCGTTCTCCGGCTTGTCGCACGCGGAAGTTGTCGCTTCGCAATTCAGGAATAGGCCTGCGACGACCGAAAAGGGTGACTGTTCCTTCGTTTTTGCGTGCCTCAACAACCGTGTCGTCCATGTACTGGCGCACGGCGGGGAATGCATCGAAGTAAGCATTGAGTATCCCTGTTGCTTCTTCTACCCCGATCGCAAGGCGCTGTGACAAACCGTAGGCCTCCATGCCATAGGCCAGGCCGTAGGAAACCATTTTTGCTTGCGAACGCTGATCGTGAGTGACTTTCTGCGAGTCAATACTAAACACACGTGCAGCGGTGGCGTTGTGAATGTCTATTCCGTCAATAAATGACTGAATAAGACCGGGGTCATTTGCCAGGTGGGCAATGCAACGCAACTCAATTTGGTTGTAGTCAGCCACCATTAATTCACATCCAGCACGTGCGACAAATGCTGTGCGAAAGACACGTCCTGATTCAGAACGCACCGGAATATTGTGCAAATTCGGATTCTCGCTGCTTAGACGCCCTGTACGCGCCACGGCTTGCTGAAATGTCGCATGTATGCGTTCATCTTTTTGTACAGCATCAAGCAGTCCTTGCCCGTACGTGCCTCGTAATTTCTCTACTTCGCGAAATTCCAAAAGTGGATTAATGAATTCTGGCCATTCCCCGCGGAGCTTCTCCAAAGTTGCGGCATCGGTACTGAATCCGGTTTTTATTTTCTTACCTGGAGTCAACTGCCGATCTTTGTACAACACCTCTTGTAACTGCGTAGGTGAATTGAAATTGATGGGCCGCCCCACCACTGCCAGCAACGTTTCACTGAGCGCACTTGCCCGACCAATGAGGTCATTGTTGATATTCCTCAGGGCGACAACGTCCACCCCAATACCGAGAGTTTCCATTTTTGCAAGTACACGAATGAGAGGGTGTTCTATGTCTTCATACAACGACAACATTCCTGACGCGTGCAGCGCAGAACGCAACGGTTCGAATAACACACGACACGCCTGAGACTCCCCGACCGACACAGAAGCGTCTGGTGAATCGTCGAGACCACCAAAATCGAGCTGACCAGAATCGACAACAGACGACACCTGCGGCAATACATGCTCCGTGTAGCGCTCTAACAACCCGCTCAGGGTATGCGCTCCCTCGACGGGGTCGATGAGATAACCGGCGATGGCAACATCGAAAGTTATTGCTTGAAGATCTATACCTCTCTCAAGCAGGGCTCGTAGTAGCGGCTTTGCATCGTAGGCAATTATTGATGCGCCCTTTTCCACGCAACCATGCAACTGCTTTGTTAGTTGCGCCAACAATGCGCTGTCGTACTGCCAGGACATACTCCCAGTGGCAACAACAATTCCTATGAGGTCTGTATGTTTTTTCAGGTCCCTCCACACCGCCGAGATACCCAAAAGATTCTCTTGCCCAAGTGCAGTGAACGAATCGCTCAGCATGTCTTTCAATACAACAGTTGACGCGGAAGAAAGTGAAGCATCACTCTCAGAAGTTTGCAGGACCTTTGTTGATACACCAGTGGAAGATTTCGAGGTAACCCAGGGCAAGAATGCTTCGAGCAGTCTCTTTTTCATTGTTCGCATTTCTAAAAAATCAAGTAGCCGATCGAGCTGGTCAATATTGGGGGTAGGAATCACTTCTGTCTCAGACAAGGTGATGTCGAGATCGTCTCTCAACACCATGATGGAGGCATTGCGCAGTACGCGATCGCGACTTTCTTCAAGAGAGGCACGAAGTTTTGGCGTTTGCTTACTCGCATTATCAAAAATGTCTTCAAGCGACACGTGTGAGTTCACCAACTTTGCTGCGGTCTTTTCTCCTACACCTGGGGTGCCTTCGAGGTTGTCGCTTGGGTCGCCGCGCAAGGCCGCATATTCCACATAACGATTGGGATGCACACCAGTGCGCTCCAGTATTCCCGCTTCGTCGTAGATGGCGTAATCGCTCACACCACGCTTGTTATACAACACCCGCACGTGTGGGTCACATACCAATTGATAACTGTCGCGGTCGCCAGTAACGATGAGCACATCATTTCCTGCTTCTTTGCCGCGCCGCGCAATGGTGGCAATGAGGTCATCGCCTTCAAAGCCAGACATATCGATTGTGTGAACACCGAGGGCATCGAGAAGTTCACGAATGACACCTAGCTGCTGCCGCAATATGTCGGGCGCTGTTTCTCGCTGAGCTTTGTACTCGGGAACTGCTAGATGACGAAAGGTGGGCTCAGGTCTGTCGAAAACAACAACGATTCCGTCGGGGCGATGTTCCTTCAACAAGTTCGACAACATTGATGCGAACCCAAAGACAGCGTTAGTTACTTGCCCGCTCGCCGTGGCCATGTCGGTGGGTAGTGCAAAAAAAGCACGATACGCCAGCGAATTGCCGTCCAGGGTCATGAGTGTCATAAGTACGACTTTCTACAGCGCTACTTCGCCGGCCAAGACACGCTCGGCGACATCACGCATTTTACATCTGGTGCTCATGGCGGTTCTTTGCAAATAGAGATAAGCGTCGTTTTCAGTCATCTTCCACTGCGACACCAATACACCTTTAGCTTTGTCGAGCACCTTGCGCGTTTCTAACTGTTCTTCCAACGCTCCAACTTCTGCGTTCAGTAGCTGTAATTCCCGAAATCTACCGAGAGCCACTTCAATCGCTGGAACGAGATCTGTTCTTTGAAAGGGTTTCACAATGTATGCCAATGCCCCTGCATCACGCGCACTCTCAATAATTTCTCGCTGGCTAAAAGCCGTTACCAAAATAACAGGGCACAGTTTTTCCGCGCTGATTATTTTGGTTGCTTCCACCCCGTCGCGACCCGGCATTTTGATATCAAGAATTGCTAGGTCTGGCTGCAGTTCTCTAATGAGAGCAATTGCATCATCACCATTAGCCGCCTCGCCAACAACTTCATAGCCCTCTTCAATCAAAGTTTCACGTAAGTCAAGGCGAATGATGGCTTCGTCTTCAGCAATAACAATGCGAATTGTCATAATCTCAGCCCTAACGATGATTCTTTGAGAGTTTGTCGAGCAATTCATCTTGACGCACTTGCAATTCCTGAATACTGCCCCGTAATTCTTCGCAGTACCTACCTAATGCATCGCTATGGGCCTTTGCTTGGCGGTATTCATATGAAGCATCTGGAGTTTCCGCGACCAAAGAACGCAATTCCTGATCGTTCGTTTCTTCTTCCATCGCAGAACACTGTTCTTGCGCTACGAGCAGTTTCTCGCGGGCAACACGCAACCTGTTTCCCAATTGCGCCAGACGCCGTTCAAGAAAAAATGAAGCCACACTGAGAGTGTAGAGATTGCGCGACCCGCATCGCCCCAAGAGATGCGTACGGCACCCAAAATGGGATACTTGCGCTACAACGTGCCCGAGGTGGGAGTCGAACCCACACGTCCTTTCGAACAACGGATTTTGAGTCCGCCGCGTCTGCCATTCCGCCACTCGGGCAAGTAACCAATTACGAGCCTGCATCGTACAAGGCGATACGGGGAATCCTGCCGACTGCCTCCCGAACGTCTAACCTCTCCCTAATGCTCGCTTTTACATTCCCCGGCCAAGGCTCTCAGCGCCCAGGTATGGGCCGCCCTTGGGTCGATCATGACAGTTGGGAACTCGTTGAAGAAGCCTCCGCGGTATCTGGCAAAGACGTTGCGCGCCTCCTCCTCGATGCCGATGCTGAAGAACTCAAAGACACCAGAAATGCTCAGCTCACCACTTATGTTTCTAGCCTCATGGTTCTTGACGCCGTTGAACGACTCGGCATTGAACCAAGCTTTTGTGCAGGTCACAGCCTCGGCGAATACACCGCACTCACCGCGACTGGCGCCCTTGGCTTTGAAGATGGCATTGCCTTAGTAGTGGAACGAGCCGCTGCAATGCACGACGCAGGGAACGAAAACCCTGGCACTATGGCCGCGGTGCTTGGTCTCGATGATGAAGATGTGGAAATTGCTTGCCGCCGCGCCGACAGCGACGTATGGGTAGCAAACTTCAATGCCCCAGGACAAGTAGTAATTGCCGGGTCACCCAGTGGCGTTGCTGCTGCAACAATTCATGCGAAAGAACTCGGTGCAAAAAAAGTAATGCCTTTGCAGGTCTCGGGGGCGTTTCATACTCCCTTCATGACAGCAGCACGCGACCGCTTGCGCCTCGCCATTGCCTCAGCTCAGCCTCGCGATACCGAAGTTGCCGTCATTTCCAATGTCGATGCTCTTGCCCACAGTTCAGGTGCAGAATGGGCCTCTTTGCTCTCGGCGCAACTATCTAGCCCCGTGCGCTGGAAGCATTCACTTCTCACCATGGCCGAGCTTGGTGTCACCGGATTCGTTGAATTAGGTCCAGGTGGAGTTCTCACGGGCATGGCTAAGCGCACGGTCGACAACGCTCGCACGATGAGCGTTTCTACTCCTGACGAACTCGACAAACTCATTGACTGGGTAAATACGAGCCTCTCCACAGCACCAGCTCCTCTTGAAGGCGAGCACCTCTTTGCTGTTGAGCGTCTTATTGTGAGTCCATGCGCTGGCGTTTTTAGTGTCGATACCGCGCACCCAGCAGGAACGTTCATTGCTGTTGGCGAAATTCTTGGCACTGTTGCCGATCAAGAAGTACGTAGCCCTTTTGCAGGAATTTTGCAGAGCTTTATCGCCGTCGAAGGTGAACGAGTTACTCATCGTCAACCCATTGCCTGGCTACGGAGCAACTAGACCGCAATGCCACGTACACCTGCACATGTGAGAGGCGCCAGCATTACTGGTTGGGGCCGAGCTCTTCCCGACAACGTTGTCACCAATGTCGATCTCGAGAAGTCGCTTGACACCAACGATGAATGGGTTCGCGAGCGCACAGGAATTGCGAGCCGTCATATTGGAGGAACCACCGCCTCTTTGTCTATTGAAAGTGGATCCAAAGCACTCGCCATGGCTGGTGTTGACCCCAGCAGCATTGATGCACTCATTCTCGCCACCACAACTCCCGACAGGACAGTTCCTGCTACTTCCGCAAATGTTCAAAATGCACTCGGGCTCTCTTGTGGGGCATTTGATGTCAATGCAGCATGCAGCGGATTCGTCTATGCACTAGTCAATGCATACGGGCTCATAGCAATGGGGGCGGAAAAGGTTCTCGTCATAGGCACCGACACTTTGTCGCGCATTACCGACTGGACCGACCGCAACACCGCAATTCTTTTTGCCGATGGCTCAGGGGCTGCAGTTGTTGAAGCTCACGACGGACCAAACAACCTTTTGTCTTGGGATATAGATGCCGACGGTTCCGCTGAGAATATTTTGTACTGCGAAGTGGGCGGCAAAATACACATGGACGGGAAAGAAGTTTTTCGTCGTGCGGTGCGCATCATGGTCGATTCTGGTCAAAAATCTCTCAACGCAGCCGGCATCACCGCAAACGACATCGCTCTCGTGGTTCCGCATCAAGCGAATATACGCATCATCAATTCTGCGTGCGAAAAGCTCGGCTTTCCTCCTGAAAAGTGCGTCACTGTTTTACATGAAACAGGAAATACATCATCGGCGTCTATCCCCTTGGCTCTTTTCGATGCCGCAGATAATGGTCGCCTTACAGATGGCGATCTTGTTTTGCTCGTCGGTTTCGGTGCAGGCATGACCGCCGCAAGTTGCGTTATCAGATGGGGCAACTGATGTCACGAGTTGTTTTTATTACGGGTGGGTCGCGTGGAATTGGTGCAGCATGTGCGCGTCGTTTCATTGCCGAAGGAGACAAAGTTGCTGTCACCTACAACTCGTCACCTATTCCCCAAGAACTCACCGATCTCGGCGTTGTTGCAGTGCAATGTGATGTCACTTCAACAGCTTCAGTTGATGCAGCATTTACCGAAGTTGAGTCACAACTGGGCAATATTGAAATTCTTGTTTCTAATGCAGGCATCACCCATGACGGGCTGCTCTTGCGTATGAGCGAAGAGAGTTTCACCAGCGTCATCGATGCAAATTTGACCGCCGCATATCGAGTGTCGAAACGGGCGTCGCAAAATATGCTGCGCGCACGTAGTGGTCGCATTGTTCTCATCTCGTCGGTCGTAGGCCTTTTAGGTTCAGCAGGTCAGTCGAACTACGCAGCCTCCAAAGCCGGTCTCGTGGGGTTTGCCCGTTCACTTGCTCGCGAACTCGGTTCACGCAGCATCACCGTCAATGTCGTTGCGCCAGGACCCGTTGAAACCGACATGACAGCAGCGTTGGGGGAAAAGCGTCTGGGCGAGCTCATGGCTGCTGTTCCGCTCCAGCGCATGGCAACGCCCGATGAAGTTGCTGGCGTAGTGACATTTCTCACGTCACAAGACGCCGCCTACATCACCGGAGCCGTCATTCCTGTTGATGGTGGTTTAGGAATGGGTCACTGAGTCAACGAACACTGCTAGTACCCCTCAGTAATACCTCATGAGGGGGTGAAAAATTGTAAGAATAGACATGAGCAAGATGTGCTCTCAATAACCGGAGGAAATTATGAGCGACGATCTTTTTGCCCGTTTCACAAAGTGTGCTGTCAGTGTCTTGTCAGTCGATGCAGCAAAAATAACCAAAGAGGCACGTTTCGGTGATGACCTCGATGCCGACAGCCTCGACCTCGTCGAACTCGTCATGGCCCTCGAAGAAGAATTCGGTGTAGAAGTACCCGAAGAAGATCTCGACGGAATTGAAACCATTGGTCAGGCCTATGACCTGGTGGTCTCCAAGCTCTAATGCGTAACCCATTCACGTCAGGCGGGCCATATCGCGTTGCCATCACTGGTTACGGTGTTGTTGCGCCTTGTGGTTTAGGTAAACAAGATTTTTGGTCTGGTCTCATCGGCCCTGGAATCACCAACTCAAAACAGGTAGATATTCTCGAGTGGGATCCACTTCCCTATTTTGATAACCCAAAAGATGCCCGTCGCGCCGATCGTGTTGAACAATTTGCTCTTGCTGCTGCAGCAGAGGCTTTTGCTCAGGCAGGAAATATCACAGTTGAGAAAAGTCGCTTTGGCACGATCTTCGCTACTGGCATTGGTGGAATCGGCACCCTTGAAGAGCAAATTGCAATTCGTTTAGAAAAAGGCCCGCGTCGCGTTTCACCGTTCCTTGTTCCCATGATGATGGCCAACGCTTCGGGTGCCGCAATTTCTATGCGCTATGGGTTACAAGGCCCGAACGAAACAATTAGCACGGCCTGTGCGGCATCAAGTCACGCCATAGGTTATGCCGCTCGCCTCATTGCTTACGGCACATGTGATGCAGTCGCTACTGGCGGTTCTGAAGCGGCGGCAACTCCTACCTCAATGGCTGGTTTTGGAAATATGACTGCGTTGTCTTCATCGGGCACCAGCAAACCATTCGATGCCACTCGAGATGGTTTTGTCATGGGCGAAGGTGCTGCTGTTTTCATTTTGGAACGCTATGACCTCGCTGAAAAGCGCGGAGCAACCATTTTGGGAGAAATTCTCGGCGCGGCAAGCAATGCCGATGCTTACCACATCACTGCTCCTGCTCCTGGTGGTACGGGTGCAAAAGCTTGCATGCGCGCTGCTCTTCTCGATGCAGAAATTGGGCCAGAAGATATTGCGCACATCAATGCACACGGAACTTCGACACCGCTCAATGATGCCGCCGAAGGTCTGGCCATGGCAGAGGTGTTTAGTTCTTCGCGACCTATTGTTACGTCCACCAAGGGTGTAACTGGTCACGCTCTTGGAGCAGCTGGTGCTCTTGAAGCAGCCGCAGTGCTTCTTGCGTTCGACAAGAAACTCATTCCGCCAACCGCTGGAACAACAGAACTAGACCCTGCACTCAACATTGATCTAGTGATTGGCGCACCGCGACCATGGACCCCAGGCCCAACAATGTCGAACAACTTCGGCTTCGGTGGTCATAACGGTTCAGTCATTATTGCCCCACCGCGTTAACTAGCAGGGTCTACGCGTCTACCAACACAAAGAAGAGTTCGCACTCGCAAGCAACTTCGCCGTTTAGGAGAGCACGACCCGAACCTTTTCCTGCGCGTGCAGACATCTTTCCTAAGGAAACTTCGAGACGCAACTGGTCGCCAGGGCCAACTTGCTTACGGAAACGAGCGGAGTCGAGCCCACCAAACAAAGGTAATTTATCAACGTATTTTTGGTTGCTCAGAACTACATACGCACCGAGTTGCGCAATTGCTTCACACATGAGAACACCAGGCAGGGTTGGCCGACCAGGGAAATGCCCTGGGAAGAACCATTCATTGCCGCTGAGGTTCCAAACACCAACTGCAGATTCGCCATCGACGAGTTCAATCACTTCATCAATGAATAAAAATGGCGGACGATGAGGAAGAACTTCATCGGGGCGAGGGAGACTCATTTGCCAAGTGCCTTTAACAAATTCAATGGAGTATCTTTCGGAGAAATTTTGTACCACGCTTCTTGAATGATTCCATTGGCGTCGATGAGAAAAGCTGAACGCTCTATGCCCATGTACTCGCGACCGTACATGCTCTTCTTTTTCCACACTTTGTAGGCCAGCGACACCACGTGCTCAATGTCTGAAAGTAACGTAAAACCAAGTTCATACTTCTCGTCAAACTTTTTCAATTTTTCTGGTTTGTCGGGGCTAATGCCAATAATGGCGGTGCGACCTACATCGCCCTTAATGTCACGCAACCCACACGATTGCGTCGTGCAACCTGGAGTATCGGCCTTGGGGTAGAAGTAAATCAACACTTTCTTCTTGCCCAATTTTGCTAGCGAAACTACTTTGCCGTTTTGGTCGAGCAATTCAATGGCAGGGGCTTGATCTCCAACTTTCAACATAGTGAGAGATTAGCCGTCGAATCACTTAGTGAGCATCTATGGCGGCGCGCACTTCGGCGATGTACTCACCTACAGCGTCTGGCCCTGATTCCATGAGGCGACGCACCACAGAAGCACCCTGAATGACGCCATCTGCAACTTTGCATGCCTCATACGCTTGCTCCGCATTCGACACTCCAACTCCAATGAGTACAGGTTTGTCGGTGATATTTTTCAAACGAGTGGCGAGTGCTGTTGCAGTCGCTGCCAATGAATCGCGTTCCCCGGTAATTCCTAATAGGCCGACCGCATACACAAAACCGCGAGCTCTCTCTACAACAAGAGGCAGACGACTATCGGGCGCCGTTGGGGCAGCAAGCATGATGGTTTCTACACCTGCAGCATCGGCATCGCGACACCATTCACGTGCTTCTTCCAAAGGAAGGTCGGGAACAATCGCCGCGCTCACACCATTCTTCACTAGTGAAGTTGCGAAACGTTCATGACCCGCACGAAACAAAGTGTTGTAGTAGAGCATGACTGCAATAGGTATGTCTATATCGAGCGTTGAGATTTCCTGAACGATGCCAAACGGAGTTGCTCCATCTTTCAATGCACGCAACGACGCTTCTTGAATGACCGGACCATCCATAACGGGGTCAGAGAATGGAATGCCAACCTCAATGGCATCGGCACCAGAGGCGGCTGCTGCACGAATCGCTTCTTTCCAATTCAAAAGACCACCTGTTACATAGGGAACGAGAAGTTTTCTACCAGTCGCCCGCTGAGCACGTAAGTGCGTCTCTAAATGTATTGGCATTACTTCTTTCCCAGGATGTCCATCATTTGTGCAACATCTTTATCGCCACGACCAGAAAGATTCATGAGCACTACTTGTCCTTGCATTTCCGGAGCGGCTCGCTTGATCCAGGCCAAGGCGTGTGCACATTCCAAAGCAGGAATAATTCCTTCTGTGCGTGCAAGCAGAGTAAAACCGTCAATGACTTCTGTGTCGTTAACACTTGGGTATTCGGCGCGACCAATTTCAGATAAATGCGAATGCTCAGGTCCTACGCCAGGGTAGTCAAGTCCGGCGCTAATGGAATGAGCTTCTTGCACTTGACCCTCTTCGTCTTGCATGAGATAGCTCTTCATGCCGTGCACCACTCCGGGAACTCCACGACCAACGGCTGCTCCACCGGCGGGCTCTACACCTATCAACCTGGCATGTGTATCAATAAAGCCCGAGAAGATTCCAATGGCATTACTGCCACCACCTACACAAGCAACAACTACATCTGGGTCATCTCCACCAAGAATCTCACGGCACTGTTCACGTGCTTCATCACCAATGACGCGATGGAACTGGCGCACCATGTACGGGTACGGATGTGGACCCATGACCGAACCGAGGCAATAGTGAGTGGACTCAACTGTGGCTACCCAATCGCGCATAGCCTCGTTCACAGCATCTTTCAATGTGCGACTACCCGACTGTGCTGGCACCACTTCTGCTCCTAATAGGCGCATACGAAACACATTGAGTTCTTGTCGTTCCATGTCGACTGCACCCATGAACACCTTGCACTCCAAGCCGAGAAGTGCCGCAGCCGTTGCTGCTGCCACACCATGTTGGCCTGCACCGGTTTCGGCGACAATACGCTTTTTGCCCATGCGCTTGGCCAGTAATGCTTGACCAAGAACGTTGTTGATTTTATGTGAGCCCGTATGGTTCAGATCTTCGCGCTTCAGGAATAAGCGAATACCAAGTTCTCGACCCAAGTTATGACATTCAGTCAAAATGGAAGGCCGCCCGGCGTAGGTCTTCAGCAGATGATTCAACTCTTCACGAAACAACGCGTCATTCCATGCCTCAGTGAAAGCTCTCTCTAGTTCCTGACAAGCTGGAACTAAGGTTTCTGGCACGTATTGGCCGCCGAATTGACCGAACCGGCCGTCTGCCCCTGGGGTTTGCATCACACTCATGTCTGTATTCTCGCAGGTCACGAGAACACGCGCCTAACTGTTATTCATCATCTTCCCAGTCATAGGGCATTTCATCAGATCCACGGAACTGCTCTGGGGTCGCCTCACGCGCAGCGGCAATGAAGGCCCGTAAGAGACGTGCATCCTTTTTGCCCGGTTCGCTCTCTACGCCCGACGACACGTCGACACCCCATGGACGTACTTGGAATATTGCGTCTGACACATTTTCTGGAGTGAGTCCCCCAGCAAGTAAAACGCGCGGCCCAGCAGCAAGTTCACCGGCAAGTGACCAATCGAATACTTTTCCTGAACCCGGGTGAGGTGCGTCGAGTAAAACGATGTCAGTGGCAAATTGGTTTGCATTGCGCGCATCTATTGAACCCGCAGCGACTGCCTTAATCACCCAGCGCACCGAGCGTGACACGGCAACAACATCGTCTGGCGTCTCATGCCCATGCAATTGGGCACCCTTTAAACCGGCTTCATGCACCATTTCCACAACTCGACGAGGATGCTCATCTCGAAATACGCCAACGGTCAAAATTCCTGGCGGGAGGCGACGAGTAATGTCGTACACCTTTTGCATGGTGACCTGTCGTGGCGATGGCGCAAAAACAAAACCTAACGCATCGGCTCCGAGAGCGACCGACAGCAGTGCATCGTCCTCGTTGGTAATGCCACAGATCTTGATGAACATGTATGTGAAGGTACTACGCGCAGCGTAGTGAACGCAGTGATTCTGCTGGGTCGCTCGCCAACATCAGGGTCTCGCCCACCAACACGGCGTCATACCCAGCATCTCGCAGACTTTGGGCATCGTCAGGACCCCGCACCCCCGATTCAGCCACACGCACTACTCCAGGGGGGATGACGCCGCCCATGCGTACCGCACGCTCGTGGTCTACTTCGAAGGTCACCAAATTGCGTTGGTTCACGCCAATCATGGATGCTTGCGCTGCGAGCGCTACTTCAAGTTCGCGCTCGTCGTGCACCTCAACGAGTACATCGAGCCCAAGGCTGGTAGCAATTTCATGAAAGCTCGCCATTTCGCCCGCGGTAAGGGCCGCTGCAATAAAAAGCACAGCGTCAGCGCCCATTAGCCGCGCATCGCAAATATCTCGTGCGTCCACCGTGAAATCTTTACGCAACACCGGCAACCCTACAGCGCCATGGGCAACCTGTAGATCTTGCGGCGAACCAGAAAAATGCTCTACGTCTGTCAATACCGACAAACACGAAGCGCCACCTCGTTCGTACTGCTGTGCTAACACCGCCGGGTCGACATCAATATTGAGATTGCCTTTAGACGGCGACCGTCTTTTAATTTCGGCAATAACAGCAAGACGTGATTGCGATTCAACCACAATGGCTTGAGCAAAGCCTCGACATTGAGGAGAGGCTGAGGCGGAGTTAAACAATTCTTGAAAAGATCTTGTATCGGCAAAAGCACGCTGGCGATGAAAAGCCAAGATGGCATCGAGATAAGTTTTCACCTGAGTTGAGAGGCTTTAGAGCCCTTTACCTGCAAGCGGTGTGATGAAAATAAGTTCAGGACGACCACCTAAAAATGGAGCAAGTGATGGGCCCCATTCTTTGAACCACTGCGAACCCATATGTGACTCGAGAGCTTCTTGGCCGGTATACAACTCGTACATCCACAACACTGTTTCGTCGGCATTGTCTGCATGCAAAATGTAATACAGCGTTCCGGCTTCAGTTTTGACGTTGTCAAAGGCAATATCGAGCGCCTTTGCTAGTTCATCGCGCTTTCCAGGCAACGATGTAATTTTTGCTATTACCGCAACTTTTCCAGCACTCATATTTACCCCTTATTGATGATGACTTACAAAGTGTACTACGACTAGAACTTCAGCCTGCGCTGCAATTCCGGCAAAAGATCTGCAATTGGTACTCGAATTTGCTCGGTGGTATCGCGCTCGCGAATAGTGACCGCGCCGTCTTCAAGCGAGTCGAAGTCGACAGTGACGCAATAGGGAGTTCCAATTTCATCTTGGCGGCGATAACGGCGTCCAATTGCTTGAGTTTCGTCGTAGTCAACCATGTAATAAGCCGACAATGTGGCAAAAATTTCCTTTGCCAATGGTGTCAAGGTGTCCTTTTTCGACAGCGGCAAAATTGCAACTTTGTACGGCGCTAAGCGAGGATGCAAACGCAACACCGTACGCGGCTCATCGTTAATAATGTCTTCGTCGTAGGCAGCAAG
>JABMMV010000121.1 GCA_013205145.1 bacterium | reverse complement strand
TGCCAATGCGCAGTACGACGTATTTGGCGAGCATGTTTCTCGCTTTATGCACACATCTGGCACACAAAGCCCTCACGTAGCGGCGGCGCAAACGGAGCAAGAAATTTTAGACTTCCTTCTTGGTCGTCGCTTCGCGGGCCTAGAGGGACGTCCAATTGTTCCGGAAGGTAAAACCGCGCGTGATGTGTATTACAAGATTTCTAATGAGCAGTTAGCAAATAAATACGGAAGTGACTACTCCGAATTCAAAGTTGCAGACTCTATTGATTCCATTGAATATTTTGTATTCCCCAATGGATTCTTTTTCCCGGGTGCTCGCATTTGTATTAACTATCGCTTTCTTCCCAACCCAGATAATCCAGATGAATGCACCTTCGATTTGCTCTTCCTGCGTTTGCCGGCCGTTGGGGAACCTGCACCTGCGCCTGCCAAACCATATTTCCTCGATCTCAACGATAGTTATACAACTGCCCCTGGAATGGACCCTGGTCTTGGCGGAGTATTCGACCAAGACACCGACAACATGATTTCACAAACGCGCGGTTTCAAGGGGAGTATGCGCACGGCAGAAACGCTTGGGAACTACCAAGAAATTCGTGCTCGTCACTTGCATCAAACCATCGACGAGTACATGGCGCGGCCTTAACGCAAATGACCGTGTTCCCTCGTTGGACACATATTGCTCTACCAGTACAAGACCTTGAGCGTTCGCTTGCGTGGTATCAGCGGTACACCCCGCTTCGTCTATTAGACGAACGACATGAAGATGGCGCAGATGTTGCATGGCTGTCGCACCCCGAGGCAACGCAGCATCCGTTTGTTTTGGTGTTAGCCAGCTTGCCCGACCATCAAAAAGCGGCGCAACCACAACTTGGCCCATTTGGCCACCTAGGAATTCAACTCGCCACACGAGAAGAGGTTGACCTCGTTGCACAGCGGGCACGGAAGGAGGGCTGTTTGGCCTGGGAAGCCGCAGATAACCCCGCACCCGTGGGCTATCTGTGCGCGGTGAGTGACCCCGATGGCAATGTAATTGAGTTCAGTTATGGGCAAGTAATTTATGAAGTTGCTCACGCTAAATGGGGAAACGGCACTATTTCGTAGAGCGTTATCCATTGTTGGCAGAGATGCTTTACTCTTTTCTTACCTACCTGCGACATCATGGCGCAAGTACAACGTAAAGGCCAGACAAATGACCCTCACCCCCCCGAACCCCCAAGATTCTTCGCATGAAGAGCCGCGATCGCGCACATGGCGCGATATTCCACCTGCGCCGCCATTGGGCTCGCCGTTACCACCACCAACCCACTCGAGTGGGGCAGGGGTATACGTGCCCGAGGTGCCACACAGCTCACGCAAAAAACTTGTAGGAATTGTTGCCGGCGCGGCGCTTGTTTTAGCTGCCGTCGCAGTTCTTGCAGCACAAGGGGAAAATGATTCCACCGATGCAGAAAAAGTAACTACAACAACAAGTGAAGAGAGCAAGAGTACGTCAACTGTGCCTGGCTCTACTGTTGCGCCAGGAAATACTTCACCTTCAGTGGGTGCTGCAGGTTCACCACAAGCAATTGCTCAAGCAGTAGGCCCAGCAGTTGTACAAATAGACGACAAGGGAAGCATTGGTAGTGGGGTCATCTACAACAAGAGCGGCCTCATTTTGACCGCGCATCACGTTGTGGCGAATTCTTCAACGATCACTGTGGTTTTTGCCGATGGAACAAAAGTTGAAGGGCGAGTAGTGGGGCGTCAGCCCGCACGCGACCTTGCCATTGTGGCAGTAACTGCCGAAAAGGAATTAACTGCAGCACAATTGGCCGACACTGCAAACTTGGCCATTGGTCAACCAGTCGTTGCGCTTGGTAGCCCGTTCGGATACCAAGCATCAGTTACTTCAGGCATCATCAGTGGCTTAAATCGCCAACTGAAGATCACGAATCTCACACTCACTGGCCTCATTCAAACTGATGCCGCCATTAACCCGGGCAACTCTGGTGGCCCACTCATTGATGCATCAAACAAGGTCATCGGAATTAACACTGCAATTGCCACCACATCTGGTGGAAGTAACGGTGTTGGTTTTGCTGTGCCAGTAAATGATGCAAAAGAGTTACAGGAAAAAGTTGAAGCAGCAGGCGGGGCAAAGGCACCCACCATTGAGGCGCCCGAACTGAGTTCATCAGACATACCTGGCTTCGATTTCCAAATGCCCGACTCGCTCAACGATTTATTTGGCGATTTGTTTAAACAATTTAATGATCCGGGAACTGATGGGGGAACGGGAAACAATGGTGGTGCACCTCAGCAGAACACGGGTTTCTTAGAGGTCAATCCAATGCCATCTGGTTGGTCGCAAGTGGGTGATTCCTCATTTTTAAATAACACCCCAACTGGGGAAGAAGGTGTGCACAGCATCACGCTCATTGGCCCCAGTGGACAAGTAAATGTTTCGGGCACCAAGGGTTCACGTAGCTCTCAAGTTGCCGAGCAGTACAAAGGAAATGGAATAGTGCGCAAGATTGGCGAAGACATCACAGTTGTTGTTGAAGGTTTTGGCGATGTGTCAAGTAAAGACTTAAAGACAATTGCAGATGCCGTGAAAGAAAAGAAGTAATCACGTGAGCGATCAACTCAATGTATTAAAAAATGAATTGGCACACCATGTAGTGGGCCAAGAGCGAGTCATTGAACGGCTCATCGTGTCGTTGCTTGCCAATGGGCACTGCCTCTTAGAAGGTGTTCCAGGTGTCGGAAAAACGATGATGACTTCAACACTTGCGCAAATGGTGGGTGGAACCTTTTCCCGTATTCAGTTCACGCCAGACCTTTTGCCTTCCGACATTGTCGGAACACGTATTTATCGTGCATCTAAAGAGTCATTCGACATTGAGCTTGGCCCTATATTCGCGAACTTTGTTTTGGCCGACGAAATTAACCG
>JABMMV010000120.1 GCA_013205145.1 bacterium | reverse complement strand
CGAGCTTCTGTGCGCTCTTCACCAATTCCGCTGAGAACAAGGTTCACCCATCCGCGGAACTTGTCACCGTCTTCAACTGGTAAACCAAGCATGCGCGCAATAACCATGACCGGAATGTGCTGTGAATACTGCAATGCAGCATCGATGTGATCAGCATCGCCCATGTCATCGATGAGCTGGTTGCAAATCGTGATGACTTCTTCGCGCCAAGGGTCGATGACCTTTGGCGAAAAAGCTGGCAAAAGCAAGCGACGAGCCTCAGCATGGAATGGAGGATCTGAAGAAATTGGAGGTGCTCCACCGATAGGTGCAGGAACCGAATCTTCCAGTTCGCTTGGCTTCAATTGACCAACAACTGGCCCTTGACTAGAAAAATGAGCGGTGTCGTAAGCAATCTCATGCACCAACTCGTGCGTGAGTGGCAACCAGGTGCCGCCATAACGATCTGTGTGGGCAATGGGGCAACCTGAATTTTTTAAGTCATCCCAGATTTTGTGCATGTCAGCTGCGTATGCAGGTGACGCGTGGTCGAAGTCTGTCGCCCAGTCAGTGACGGGGCCGTAAACGGTTTCACTCATGTCTATTCCTCGATTGAGATAGCAAATTCGGGACAGTTAGCAAGCGCAAGGCGAGCTTTGTCTTCGAGGCCAGCAGGAACGACACCGTCATTTAGTTCGAAAGCGTTGCCGTAATCGTCAACATCGAATAATTCGGGGGCTAAGGCATAACAGCGGTTATGGCCTTGGCACTTGGAGGGGTCTACGTGTACGCGCATGGTTCAATACTAGGCAGTAAGTGCCAGAATCTCATAGATGGCGACACAAGATTTCGTGCTACTTCTCCCTCCCTCTGAAGGAAAAGCCGAGGCCGGTAACACATCACGCCCCTGGGACCCTCGGTTGGGAGCTTTTGGAGCTGCTCTTGAGACATCCCGCGCGCAAATCGTTGTCCAATTACGAAAAGAAAAGGGCGGCACCCAAAAACTTCTTGGTGTAAGTGGGGCGCACCTAACACGTGCACAATCTTCCAACATGCAACTAATTGATGCACCGTGTCTTCCTGCATGGCAGCGATACACCGGAGTCGTATGGGATCACCTTGATCTTGCGTCACTCACCGCAGCACAACGCAACACATTGGTCAAGCGCATCGTTGTTCCGTCTGGCTTGCTTGGTCTCGTGCGAGCTGACGACCAAATCCCCGACTACCGACTCAAGATGGGTGCACGCCTCGCACCATTTGGCACGATGTCGAAATGGTGGAATGAAGCAATCACCCATGCACTCGTTGCTGCCGTAAAGAAGAAGGTGGTGGTCGACCTGTTACCAAACGAGCACCGGACAGCCATCAATTGGAATCTGCTCGACAACGTTGTCCGCGTTGACCTTGTGTCCCATTCAGGGGCCGTGGTGGGTGGCCATAATGCCAAGGCGGCAAAGGGATTACTGGCCCATCACCTTCTGGTATCGGCCAATGCTGATGTGCGACGTACCGTTGCGTCATTCACACATCCTGAGTATTCAGCAAAGGTAACGACATGACAGATCTTTTTTCTTTAGAGGGCAAGACCGCCATCATCACCGGTGGTAGTCGTGGGCTCGGCCGCGAGATGGCACTGGCATTTGCAGAGCGTGGGGCAAACGTTGTTGTTGCAAGTCGCAAAGTTGAAAACTGCGAAACAGTTGCGAACGAAGTTCGTGCATTGGGCCGACACGCTCTTGCCGTTGGGTATCACGCAGCATCATGGTCAGATGCAGAGATGCTGGCCACTACTGCCATTGCAGAGTTCGGACACATCGACATTCTTGTTAACAATGCAGGCATGTCGCCGTTGTATTTATCACTCGTGGAAGTCACAGAAGATTTATACGACAAAGTTCTTGGTGTGAACTTAAAAGGACCATTTAGATTGTCAGCTCTTATCGGTACTCACATGACTACAAAAAATGTAGATGGCACTGTGCGTGGGGGTTCCATTATCAATGTGTCATCTATTGCGAGTTCGCGACCATCGCCTAACGAAGTG
>JABMMV010000119.1 GCA_013205145.1 bacterium | reverse complement strand
GGTTGAAGGTGTAGAAGTGCGAGCGCTGAAATCTGCAATTGTGCGTCGCATTGAAGTTCGCACCGAAGTTCGCACCGAAGCCGCTGTTGTTGAGAGCGATGACTCTGACGATTCAGACAAGTAGTTCGCCACATGCGTCGTAAACTTCTTTTCACACTCATAGCAACTGTCTTTGTTTCAGTTGCGTTAGTTGGCGGAAATCTCATTGCAGGAAACAAGCCCTCTTTGGGGCTCGACCTTCAAGGCGGGGCCTCAGTTACCCTCGAGCCTAAAGGTGACTTCGACACTGCAGCATTAGACGTAGCTGTGGAAATTATTCGCGCCCGCGTTGACTCCATTGGCGTAGCCGAGCCAGAGATCATCCGCCAGGGCAGCACTGTGGTCATCAACTTGCCAGGCGTGAAAGATCAAGAACGGGCCCTTGAAATTGTAGGGCGTACAGGTGAAGTCTTGCTTCGTCCGGTATTGCAATCGGGCATGAGAAACACCGAGGAAACCTCAACCACAATTGCTGGCCAGACCACATTGCCCGGAGCAACATCGTCCACAGTCGCTGGTGCCACCACCACGGTCGCTGGTGCTACCACCACTGTTGCTGGTGCTACCACCACGGTGGCTGCCTCAACAACGAGTCAGCCAGCAAGTTCAGGCGGGCTCGGCAGTAGTCGCCGCCCGATGAGTGCAGCAACTACAACAACTCCAACAACTAGTCCTGCAACGACAGCCCCATCAACCACGGTTGGTTCAGGCGAAGTGGGTGCCACTACAACCACTGTTGCTATTGCTGTTTCACCTTCAGTTCCGCAGCAAGACATTTCCATGACGAACGAGCCTTCTAAGCAAGCAATTTTGGAAGGTCGCGATGGCTTCGTGTATTTCACAGGTCCATCGCAAGCCGATGGGCAAGTGTTTGCCAACGATGCCGCAGCACAAATCAATAATGGTTCATGGGTGGTTGCCGTCGGTTTGCGCGGTGGCGCAAGTGGAGAAGATAAATGGAATGCACTAGCGGAACAGTGTTTCCAAAAAGCAGCCACCTGCCCAACCGGTCAAATTGCCATCGTCCTTGACGGTGTTGTCATTTCGGCACCTGTTGTACAAACAGCAAACTTCAGTGGCAGTGTGCAAATTAGCGGCGACTTCAAAGAGGCAGAAGCAAAAGACTTGGCCAAAATTCTTGAGTTTGGTGCTGTACCAGTTCGTTTCGATTCACCAACAGCACAAACAGTGTCTGCAACGTTAGGAAAAGATTCGCTCAACGCGGCATTAATTTCTGGACTCGTTGGTGTTTTGCTCGTGCTGCTTTTCCTCTTTTTCTACTATCGACGGTTAGCGGTTGTGGTCTTAGGTGGTTTAGCAATTTCTGGAATGTTGCAGTGGAGCGCAATTTCATGGCTCTCGCAGCGCAACGGGCTTGCTCTGTCGTTGTCAGGCATCACCGGAATCATTGTTTCTGTTGGCGTCACGGTCGACTCTTACGTGGTGTTCTTTGAGAAGTTGAAAGACGACGTTCTGGGCGGAAAGACTTTGAAGAATTCTGCTTCGCGCAGTTTCGATTCTGCATGGCGAACCATTGTTGCCGCCGACACGGTGTCGCTCATTGGTGCAGTTGTGCTGTGGTTCCTTACAGTCGGCTCGGTCAGAGGGTTCGCCTTCTTCCTTGGGCTCTCCACCTTGTGTGACATCATCGTTGCGTACTTCTTCACACGCCCAACAGTTATTTTGATGTCTCGTTCGAAGTGGATGAACGGCGCCAAAATGTTTGGTGTGCGAGCCCGTCGTACTGACGGTGGAAATGATTTACTTGCGGAAAGTTCAACAGAAGGTGTGGTGGCGCGATGAGCAGTCGCTGGGGTCGTCTATATAACGGTGAAACAACAATTGACTTTGTTGGTCGCCGCTGGTGGGGTTTCATTGCATCGGGAACCTTGGTACTCGTCACGCTCTTTTCCCTTCTATTTCAGGGCCTCAATTTGGGTATCGACTTTGAGGGTGGAGTGGCATGGGAAGCTCCGGTGAAAAACGGGCTTACCATCGAATCTGCAACAGCAATTCTTGAAGACAACAACATCGAATCACGTAACGCAAAAGTGCAAACGCTTGGTAGTGGCGCAGGTGAGCGTATTCGTCTTCAGGTAGACGACCAAACCGCTGAAGTGCGTAGCGCTGTGCAAAAGTCACTGGCCGACACTGCAAAAGTAGAAGCAGGCGAAGTGAGCGTTTCCAGCGTCAGTTCGTCGTGGGGTCGCAGTATCACCATCAAAGCAATTCGTGCTCTTCTCGTGTTCTTCCTATTGGTGTCGTTGTATATCGCCTGGCGATTCGAATGGAAGATGGCAATAGCGGCCATTATGGCAATGGTTCACGATGTTGTTATTAGCGTTGGTGTGTATTCGCTTCTTGGTTTTGAAGTGACACCATCAACAGTTATTGCGTTCCTTACCATTTTGGGTTTCTCGCTGTACGACACCATCGTGGTATTCGACAAAGTGCACGACAACACGGGTCGTTTCAGTGCATCACGTGTCTCCTACGAAGACATTGTCAACGTTTCCATGAACCAGGTTCTCATGCGTTCGCTCAACACGAGCCTTGCCGCAGTGTTGCCCGTGTTGACATTGTTGGTACTCGGCTCGGGAGTCTTCGGTGCAGTTGCACTGCAAGAGTTCGCCTTGGCATTATTTGTAGGCCTTTTAACGGGTGCCTATTCTTCAATCTTTATTGCAACACCGTTGCTTTCTATTTTGAAGTCTCGCGAGCCAAAGTTCCGCTCACTTATTGGCCAGCGCTCGTTGAAAGGCGATATGGCCACCCTGATGCAAACGGGCTCCTCTGTCTCACGTAAGCAATCTGCGCGGTCCGGAGTAGACAATGCTGGAACAAAAGTGAACCCAATTGATGCTGTGACGGCAGTGTTGTCGCATCCACCGCGGCCTCGTAAAAAGACGCGCCGGTAGTTCATGCACAACAACTCTTTGCAGAGGTACATCCGTAATATTGAAGACGTACCAGCACCTGGAGTTACTTTTCGCGATATCACTCCTCTCATTGGTGATCCGCAAGGTTTCCAAGAGGCTGTGAGTTCCATCGTTGCAATGTCGCAGGGTCTGAAAATAGACAAGGTTGTTGGAATTGAAGCACGTGGTTTCATTCTTGCTGCACCAGTAGCTTTTCATTTAGGTGCTGGGTTTGTTCCTGTGCGTAAAGCAGGAAAGTTGCCTTGGGAAGTTGTTCGCGAGGAATATGCGCTGGAATACGGAACAGACGTATTGGAAGCGCATCGCGACGCCGTTCGCCCCGGAGACTCAGTGGTCATCGTTGACGACGTGTTGGCTACAGGTGGAACCGCAAAAGCAGCGATTAAACTGATTGAAGGTCTTGGCGCACACGTCGCGGCCTTGCTCTTTCTCATAGAACTCGACGCTCTTGGTGGTCGAAGCGTGTTGGCTGGGCACACCATCAACTCAGTGATGACGTACAGTTAGCACGTATGGCTTCGGGTGACCGCGTTCTTCCCTGGAGGCGCAGTTCCGCAGCGCCTGCAGAGGAACTTGCCCCGCTACTGGCGGCATATCGATCGCGTCATCCAAAAGCATCTATTGCTCTCATTAACAAGGCGTACGTGACGGCACGTGGTGCGCACCAGCATCAACTGCGGGGAAGTGGCGAGTCGTACATTAATCATCCCATTGCGGTGGCAAAAATTGTTGCCGATATCGGTCTCGACGATATTTCACTTGCGGCCGCTTTGTTGCATGACGCCGTGGAAGACACAGAGATAACGCTTGAAGAAGTTGAACGTGATTTCGGCAAAGAAGTCGCGAGCATTGTTGATGGCGTTACCAAACTAGAACGTTTGCAGTTCGACTCGAAAGAAGCCCAACAAGCTGCAACGATGCGCAAAATGTTGGTTGCTATGGCGCGCGACATTCGCGTTTTAGTTATTAAGCTTGCCGACCGACTGCACAACATGAGAACCCTTGCAGGAATGTCGGTAGAAAAACAACAGCGCATTGCTCATGAAACGCTCGATATTTACGCACCGCTTGCACACCGCTTAGGCATGCAAGAGATGAAGCAGCAACTGGAAGACCTGTCGTTTGCGGCAATTTATCCGAAGCGATTTGCAGAGTTAGACCATCTTGTAGGTACACGTACCCCAGAAAGAGAGGTGTACCTCGCCAAGGTTGTTGGAGACGTGCAAATCAAACTCTCTGATTTGGGTATCAAAGCCGAAATCACTGGTCGCGGGAAGCACCTGTGGAGCATTTATGAAAAGATGGTGCAGAAGAGTCGCGAATTCGATGAAATTTTCGATCTTGTAGCGGTGCGTATCATTGTAGATTCCGTCAAAGATTGTTATGGGGCTTTGGGTTGCATTCACGGGCGCTGGAAGCCGGTGGTGGGCCGTTTCAAAGACTACATAGCAATGCCGAAATTCAACTTGTATCAGTCTTTGCATACCACGGTCATTGGCCCAGAAGGCAAGCCCTTAGAGGTGCAAATTCGTACTCGTGAAATGCACAATCGTGCCGAGTGGGGTGTTGCGGCTCACTATGCCTATAAAGACGGTACTGCCCCTGGCGATATTGACTGGCTGAATCGCATTATCGATTGGCAAGCCGATGTTGCCGACCCAACGCACTTCATGGAAGGTCTGAAAGAAGACCTCGTTCAAGATGAACTATTTGTTTTTACTCCAAAGGGCAAAGTAATTCCCTTACCTCTGCACTCTTCGCCGGTCGATTTCGCTTATGCAGTGCATAGCGAAGTGGGCCACGCTTGCATCGGGGCCAAGGTAAATGGTCGACTTGTTACGTTAAATTATGAATTGCACTCGGGCGATACATGTGAAATATTCACTGCGAAATCTGATGATGCTGGGCCGTCGCGTGACTGGTTGAACTTTGTCGCTAGCCCTCGTGCGAGAAACAAAATTCGGCAGTGGTTCTCGCGTGAGCGTCGTGATGAAAGCATCGAGGCGGGTAGGGAAGACCTGGTTTCCGAACTACGGCGAGAAGGTCTTCCTGTACACAGCATTTTGAACTCCGATGCATTAATGGCAGAAGTAAACGACGGCGGCCATGTTGATCTCGACGCTCTCTTTGCTGCAATTGGCGAACACCATGTGAGTGCGCGAGGTTTGGCTCAACGCATTGCTCGTGTGATGGAGTTGGATACCGACGGCGAAATACTGGCCTCCGACTTGCGTATCGATCGTCCACGACGGCTCACGCTGGAAGGCCCGGCCATACATGTCGATGGTCTCGACGACGTGCTCGTGCGACTGTCAACATGTTGTACCCCTGTTCCTGGTGATGAAATTATGGGGTTCATTACCAAGGGTCGCGGCGTTAGTGTGCACCGCATCGACTGCGTAAATGCTGGGGCGCTTGTACAAGAGCAGGCAAGTCGTGTGGTGGAAGTGGAATGGTCCGACAACCAGCGGGGTTCCACGTTTAGGGCAAGTGTTGAAGTGGTGGCACTCGACAGATCGCGGCTCTTGCGTGATGTGGCGAATGCCCTTTCTGACCATCATGTGAATATCGTCGCGTGTACTACTCAAACAGGCCTAGATCGTGTTGCAAAAATGCGTTTCGAGTTCGAACTGGCGGACCCTAGTCATCTCGATGCGGTGCTACGAACCATCAAGAATATCGATGGGGTATATGACTCATATCGGGTTCTGCCGGGAAATACCACGGGTTCGACCGACTCCGACGAGTAACCTCTTGTCGTGCCTTCGTTTCAAACAACTCCCGGAACTCGGGATATTTTGCCTCCCGATGCGGCACGTTGGCGCGGCTTTGTAGAGAAATTTTCCTCAGTAGTTTCATTGGCGGGTTTCCAGCACATTGTGTTGCCAATGTTTGAAGATCTAGGAGTCTTTCAGCGGCTTGGGGATGCAACCGACGTCGTCACCAAAGAAATGTACGACTTTGTCGATAAGGGTGGTCGTCACGTTGCATTGCGGCCAGAACAAACAGCCGGGGTGTGTCGTTCATATGCTCAACACCGACCAACGGCTCCGTGGAAGGTCTGGTACGGGGGCCCTAACTTCCGCTACGAACGTGCTCAACATGGGCGTTACAGGCAGTTCGACCAAGTGGGTGTTGAGGCTCTAGGAAGCGATGACCCCTTGCTCGATGTTGAAGTCATTGCGCTAGCAGTTGAGTTCTTTCACGGTCTTGGTTTACGCAACGTTGTTTTGCACATCAACTCTTTAGGCGACTCAGGTGACCGTTCACGGTTTGTAGATGCTCTTGCACAGTACTTTGAAGGTCATTTAGCGGAATTGAGCCCCGAGAGTGTGGCAACGCTTCAGCGAAACCCACTACGTGTACTCGACTCCAAGCGTGAGAGCGAACAGGGCGTTGTGTCGCAGGCTCCTTCAATCAGTAGTTTCCTCAGCGATGAAGCTGCGTCACATTTTGCCCAAGTAAAACAAGGTCTCGATGCCCTTGGCATCTCTTATGTAGTGAACGAGCGTCTCGTACGCGGGCTCGACTACTACTGCCGCACTACTTTTGAATTTCAATCCACTGCTTTGGAGTCTGCTCAAACAGCGCTAGGAGGGGGTGGGCGCTACGACGGGTTGGTGGAAGATCTCGGTGGCCCCGCAACCCCCGGTATCGGCTTTGCCATTGGTCTCGATCGAACACTTCTGGCATGCGATGCCGAGAATGTTTTCGCTCACCCATCTGCACGTGCCGATGTGTTCGTTATCGATACCACAGGTGGAATGCAGGCACTGCAGTTGTGTCAACAATTTCGCAACGTAGGGCTCTCGTCGGAACGTTCGTATGGCGCACGGGCAATGAAGGCTCAAATGAAAGCTGCCGATAAGTCGGGTGCATCTTTTGCCGTCATCATTGGCAGCGACGAATTGTCTCAAGGTGTTGCAACAGTGAAGTCAATGGTCGACGGGAATCAAGAGGAAATAGCTCTCGATTCCGTCGTCGGGCATGTGGCTGCACAATTAGGAAAGGTAATTTCATGATTTCACAGTCAACCTCAATGCGCTCACATTTGTGTGGGGAGTTGCGTCCCGAGCACATCGGAACCACAGTGCAAATATGTGGCTGGTTATCGCGGCGCCGTGAACACGGTGAGCATTTAGCATTTTTCGATATTCGCGACCACTCCGGAATTGTTCAATGCGTTGTTGACCGCACAGTAGATGTGCGGTCCGAATATGTTGTGCGCATTACTGGTGTTGTTCGCGAACGGCCAGAGGGCACATTGAATACTCAAATTCCTACAGGCGCCATAGAAATTGGCGATTGCGTAGTTGAGGTTCTCAATGAGTCTGAGCCGCCTCCGTTTCCTATCGACTCACGCGCCGATGATGTAGATGAGAACATTCGTTTGCGGTTCCGTTATCTCGATATTCGTCGTGAACGGATGCAAAAAAACATTCGGTTGCGGTCAAAAATTAACTCAGCCATCCGAGCTGCAATGGAATTACAAGAGTTCGTAGAGGTGGAAACACCATTCCTGATGCCTTCCACTCCTGAAGGTGCGCGTGAGTTCCTTGTTCCTTCCCGGAAAGAGCCGGGCTCGTTCTACGCGCTGCCGCAGTCACCTCAATTGTGGAAGCAGTTGTTGATGGTGGCCGGAGTCGATAGGTATTTCCAAATTGCGCGATGCCTGCGCGATGAAGACCTTCGTGCAGACCGTCAATACGAATTCATGCAATTAGATGCAGAAATGAGTTTTGTTACCCAGCCCGATGTGCTCGCTGCAATCGGAAAAGCTGTTACCGCTGCTGCCGAGGCCGCAACTGGTGTGGCGGTGCCTCCCATCGAGCAAATCACCTGGCATGAGGCAATGAACAGGTTTGGTGTCGATAAACCCGACCTTCGTTTTGGGCTCGAGCTGCACGAACTCACCGATATTTTTGCATCCACAGAATTCAAAGCGTTTGCTACGGCTGCCTCCATAAAGGGCATTCGTGTCGATGCTGCTTCGTATCCTGAACAGGCAGCATCGGGAAGAGGCAGGCTCGACGCACTCACCGACCGCGCTAAGCAGGTAGGTGCAAAAGGTTTGGTCTGGTTGCGCGTCGCTGAGGGAAAGACATTTGAGTCTCCTGTAGCAAAGTTTATTTCCGCTGCAGAAAGCGTTGCATTATGTGACCGCTTCTCCGCTGTGCCGGGCGACCTCATACTCATTGTTGCCGACGAATGGGACACCACCTGTGAGGTTCTTGGGCAGTTGCGTAACGATATTGCTCGCCCTCCCGTTCATGAAGGCCCGTATCGGTATGTATGGGTCGTCGACTTTCCGCTGTTTGTCGGAATCGATGCGGTCACCGGTCGTCCAAAGCCTGGGCATCATCCGTTTTGTCATCCACATCCTGACGACTTGCAATATCTCGATTCCGAGCCGTTGCGAGTGCGTGCTTTGGCGTATGACCTCGTGTTGAACGGGTGGGAGCTTGGTTCGGGTTCCATTCGTATTCATGAGCCCGAATTGCAAAGGCAAGTATTCAACAAGTTAGGTATTAGCGATGAAGAAGCCGATCGCCGTTTCGGGTTCTTCTTGCAGCCATTTAAATATGGTGCTCCACCACATGGTGGCTTCGCATTTGGCATTGACCGACTCACAGCAATTCTTGCGGGCGAAGACAACATTCGTGAGGTCATTGCATTCCCCAAGACCCAATCGGGTAGTGACCCAATGACCAATGCACCAACTGTTGTTGATGCTGCTCAACTCAATGAACTAGGTATTCGTACATTACCTCCGGCAGTGAAGTAGGTCTCGTACGAGTGAGAACCTGTTCTCGGCGTCTGCTGCAGAGCAACTGCAGCGCCAGGCTCCTCTTGCTGCGCGTTTGCGACCGCGTAGTCTCGACGAAGTAGTAGGGCAAGAACATCTTGTTGGTGTAGGTAAACCGTTACGAGTACTTATTGAAAGCGATCAACTGTCGTCGGTCATCTTGTGGGGCCCTCCTGGAATCGGGAAAACCTCACTTGCAGAAGTAATGGCGGCGCAGTCAAGTGCGTACTTCGTGCGCTTATCTGCTGTGTCGGCTGGCGTGAAAGATATTCGAGAAACTATTGCTCACGCACAGCATTTACT
>JABMMV010000118.1 GCA_013205145.1 bacterium | reverse complement strand
TACAATATTCAAATTCAAGGTGTCAACACGAACGGTGATGGGGTGGCGTCATCAACCACAGCAGCGGTTCCTCTGGCGGCAGTACCTGGAACGCCAACCGCTGTCTCGGGAACCAAAGGAAACGGAGCGTTGACTGTTGCGTGGCCGGTTCCCGCATCTAATGGTTCAGCTATTACCGACTACGAGATTTATATTGGAACCTCTGCGAGTGGTTCGTTCTCGCTTGTCGCTGATGCAGTATCTGCTACTCCGGGCGCAGCTGTGAGTGGGCTCACTAATGGCACCACCTACTACATCAAAGTTGCCGCCGTTAACTCTGTTGGCTCGGGAACGGTTTCAGCTATATCTGCATCTATTACGCCAGCGGCTCCTTGTACTTCTGCTTGTGCCGTTGGCGATATCGGGCCGGCGGGCGGAATTATATTTATGACGCCAGCAACCGTGGGTAACACAACTGGTAAATATTTCGAGGCAGCACCAGCGGGATGGAGTGGAGTTGGAATTGATCTCAATATTCCTTGGTGTAATGCATCGTCAACATTGATAGGTACGCCAAGTGCTTTGGGCACTGCAATAGGTACTGGTTCTACAAATACCGATGCCATCGTTGCGGTGTGCTCAACGGGCGCTGCGAAATCGGCTAGGGCTTATAGCGGTGGCGGCGCATCAGACTGGTTCTTGCCATCAATCGATGAGTTGTTGCAAATGTATACAAACCGTGCAGCTATTGGTGGGCTCGTTCAAACAACTCAAGTAGGCACTGGCGGGAGCACGACAACCTTCTGGTCCTCATCCGAAGCCAATGCTACTCAGTCGAAGAACTGGTCGTTCCTCACTAATGGCAATGACAACTGGGGTAAAAGCTATGGGTTTGGCGTTCGCCCCGTTCGTGTTTTCACTACAGCTGATGCTCCAACTTCGGCGTGGGGAGCAGGTGGAAACACGGTAGTCAAGCTGCAATGGACTGCTCCAGCTTCTAATGGTGCAGCCGTTACTGATTATGTTGTTCAATATTCGAGCAACTCTGGTTCAACTTGGTCGACATTTGCTGACGGCACTTCGACAACAGCATCGGCGACAGTGACCGGGCTCACGAATAGCACGAGTTACACATTCCGAGTGGCAGCGACGAATGCCTCGGGAACGAGTAGCTACTCAACGGCGACAAGTGCCGCAATACCGAATACCTGCTCAATTGGTGGTGCGTGTGCCGTCAGCAACATTGGACCTGGTGGCGGTGTGGTGTTCTATATTGGCTCCACTACGACTAACGCTGTCAGCGGTATTAGCAGCGGCGGACCAATTCTGGAATACGGAACTGCGACGACAAAAATCTGGTGCACCGTCATCTCTGGTCATGTTGTACCTGGTGCTGATGGCGTTGCAATCGGCACTGGAGCTCAGAACACGGCCGATATTGAAGCCGATTGCACCATGGCGGGCACTGCTGCCGACTACGCAGCCAACCTGACGGAAGGTGGCAAGTCAGATTGGTTCTTGCCATCACTCAATGAACTCAATGAACTTTGTAAGTTTGCGCGAACTCAAACCACGGGCGTCGAGGCGACACTCTGCACAAGTGGTGGCACATTGCGCGGAGGTTTTTCCACAACTCCAGTTGGTTCTGGTTCGACGGCCGATTACTACAGTTCGTCTGAATATGACTTTAATACTGCTTGGTACATGGTTCTTGCTAATGCGTATCAGTGGCATATTTGGAACAAGGGGTATACCGGCTACGTAGTGCCAGTGCGTGCGTTCGGCGCCACGGCATTGGCTGTAACTACTCAACCTGTAGGTTTTTCTTCGGGCGCGGCTCTCAACACGCAACCCGTGGTACGTATTGTCGATGCTTCGGGCAACACAATGACGGGTTCGACTGCTTCAGTAACTGTGACTGCATCGGGCGGCACTTTGGGTGGAACAACAACGGTTGCTGCTGTTAATGGTGTTGCAACATTTACAAACTTGACACATACAACTCCTGGCACATATACGTTAACTTTCGCTTCGACAGCGTTGACGTCTGTGACATCTGCAAGCTTTACGACTACAACGGATCTTTGCTCAACTGGTGGATATTGCTATGTGGGGAACACCGGCCCAGGTGGTGGCAAAGTCTTCTATGTTGGCCTCTCGAATTTCACTTCCACCGGTTCTGCTTGTGGTACTGCGTGTAAGTATTTAGAAGCTGCGCCAACTGGATGGATCACAGCCGCTACGCCAGCGGGCCAAACTAACTGCTCGATCCAGGGCACAAGTTCGGCCGACCCTGGTTGTGAATGGTCAGGTAATACAGGAACTTCGGTCGGAACAACGGCGCAAGGCGTTGGGATTGGTAGTGGTTATGCGAACACCTCGGCGATGATTGCCCAGGCATCGGGTGGCAGCACTGCAGGCAGAGCCGCAACTGTCTCACGCGCATTCCAAGGTGGAGGCAAGACCGACTGGTACTTGCCGGCTAGAGCTGAATTAAATGAACTATGCAAGTTCGCCCGTGGCCAGACCACGGGAAACACTGCTACCACGTGTAGCGGAGCGGGAACATTGGGCACTGGGTTTGCCTACGACCTCTATTGGACTTCAACTGAATTCATTAGTTCACAGGGTTGGAATCACCATGTTGGCAATGGAAACGTAGGCTCAAACCTCAAGACGCTTGCGTCCTCGGTACGTCCAGTGCGGGCCTTTAGTGCATCTTCGGCAATCGCTGTTGCGACTCAACCTGTAGGCAGTACATCAGGAACGGCACTATCAACTCAGCCCGTTGTTCGCATTGTTGATGCTGCTGGTACTACTGTTACGCACTCATCGGCATCGGTGACCGCGACTGCTTCTGGTGGAACGTTAGGTGGAACAACAACTGTCACTGCCGTTAACGGTGTTGCAACATTTACAAACTTGACGCACACAACTGCTGGAACCTACACGTTGACTTTTGCATCAACCTCTCCAGCGACATTGACATCTATTACGTCGTCAAGTTTTACCACTGCTACGAATACGTGCATCAGTGGTGGAGCGTGCGTAATTGGAATGGTTGGGCCAGGCGGGGGTGTGGTGTTCATTACGCCTTCCACGAGTGGTAATACGACTGGGATGTATTTTGAGGCTGCGCGGGCTACTTGGAATGGTGGCACGAATGATCCTCAAGGGTTGACGTGGTCGACCAACACTACAAGTTTGATCGCTGGCGCTGATGGGACGGCAATCGGTACTGGAAATCAGAACACACTCGATATGTATGCGGCGGAACCATCGAGCACGACGGCCGCAGGCAAAGCGCTCAATCTCAATGTTGGCGGAGTCGACGACTGGTTCTTACCTTCTTATGATGAAGCACGGCAGATCGCAACTCAATGCACAGTGATTGGCGACTTGTCGTGTTCTAGTGTGGGCTACTGGACCTCGACCGAGATGAGCTCATCTCAGGCTTGGAGCCAAAAGATGAACGGGGCAGTTCAATACCCTAGTAAAGCTGCGACCAACCAGTACACGAGACCTGTGCGTTCATTTCGTGTTGCTTCGGAACTGGCAGTGACTACTGAGCCAGTAGGGAGCACATCGGGTTCAGCTTTAGCCACTCAGCCAGTTGTTCGGGTAGTAGATGCTTTGGGGAATACGGTGACGATATCGACTGCATCGGTGACGGTGACCGCATCGGGCGGCACGTTGGGTGGAACAACGACCGTTACTGCCGTAAATGGTATTGCAACGTTTACAAACTTGACTCATGCAACTGCTGGTACGTACACCTTGACTTTTGCCTCGACAGCGTTGACGTCTGTGACATCTGCAAACTTCACAACTGGCGTTGAAACTTGTGCGTCTGGTGGAACCTGCTATTTAGGGAACACTGGACCAGGTGGTGGCAAGGTGTTCTATGTCGCGGTCAGTGCGTTTACCTCAACAGGATCGGCATGCGCCACTGCATGCCGGTATCTGGAAGCGGCGCCTATTTCTTGGAGTACCGCGGTGCAAGCAGCGCCAAATGCGCAAACCTCCTGTTCGACCGCGGGGGGAACTACAGGGTCGGCGACCGCTGATCCGCAATGTGTGTGGTCTGGAAACACAAGTACTGCTGTAGGCACAGCTTCGTCTGCGATCGGTGGAGGATACGCAAATACTACGGCGATCATTGGTCAAGCAAACGGTGGCAATACCGCCGGCAAAGCAGCAACCGTTGCGCGCGGGTATCAGGGAGGCTCACAAACTGACTGGTACCTTCCTTCCTATGGCGAACTGACTCAAATGAGGACAAACAATTCCTACCTCGGCGGTTATACGAATGGGACGTATTGGACTTCTACGGAAGTCATGGTAAATGGTGCGTATCTGCAATATATATATATACGTCAGGGGTGGCTTGGGTAGAGAAAACCTATTCGAAATATGTACGCCCGATTCGGGCCTTTGGGTAGAAACTAGCGGGGCTCCAGAATTTCGTCAAGGCGCTGCACGAACAAAATAAATTTTGCTGGGTTGATATCGGGAAGCCCTGACAGCGAAAGCAACGAGAGACCGATTGGAAAAGCAAGAAGCAATCGCGCGAGAAGTTTTGCGTCAGTCGTCGAGTCAATCGCACCTTCGTTCATCGCCGTCTGCACAACATCTTCATTCTGACCGAGGAGGGCTGAAAGGTGAGGCTCAATGAACTCTGTAAGTATGCGCGAACTCAATCCACGGGTGTCGAGGCGACATTGTGTACAAGTGGTGGGACTTTGCGCGGAGGTTTTTCCACAACTCCAGTTGGTTCTGGTTCGACGGCCGACTACTACAGTTCGTCTGAATATGACTTTGATACTGCTTGGTACATGGTTCTTGCTAATGCGTATCAGTGGCATATTTGGAACAAGGGGTATACCGGCTACGTAGTACCACTCCATCGTAAAATTTCGGTAAGCGTGTACTAAAACTGTCTCATGCGATTGAGGTGTTGTCTTGCAGTGCTGGTGAACGCTGTGTGTCTTGCTACAACTGCAGTATCAGCAAATGCGTCGTCTCGAACTTGTGTACTTGGTGGCGCCTGCAAGGTGGGCGACACTGGCCCCGGTGGCGGAACAGTGGTGTACGACGCAGGCGAAGTGAAATGGTGGGGTCGTTATCTTGAATCTTTGCCCCTCACTAAGGGGCGCGGATTGCCGTGGTCGCTCAAGACAGTAGAAGCAGTCTCTACAGCGGAAAATATTTTACGACAAGGCATTGGGTGGGGTCGTGAAAATACCACGGCGATTGTTTTACAAAATGCAGAAGGCAAGTACGCAGCGAAGTTTGTAGATGATTTCTCGGCGAATGGTAAGAGCGATTGGTTCCTTCCTTCGCGTGATGAACTCGATGTGGTCTACAACGCGAGCATCACTGTGGGCGCGCCCAAGGTATTGCCGATGCCGTACTGGACGTCGTCTGAGAACTCGGCGAAGTATGCGTGGTATCAACTCTTTCAAGACGGCACGCAATTCACCGATGAAAATAAAGTGGGACAAAGCAACGGCAATAAGCAACTACGCAAGAGCCAGGTTCATGCTGGCTCGAGTTTCAAGTCGTTGCCGTTTCATCTCGTTGCAATGAGATCTTTTCCTGCAGGTATTGGTGCGAAGCCCTCTGTCTCAACCACTTCGCTAACAGGAAACTCATGTACCAATGAGGGGCCGTGTTCAGTGGGCGATATCGGCCCAGCAGGTGGAATTGTGTTTCATGATGCGGGGCCACGGAGCGCTGGTGACAGGTATTTTGAAGTAGGTCCGGTGGAAACTGAAATCACCAGAATCCCCTGGAGACCATTGACCTTCAACGATGTAAAGACACCTCTATACATAGGTACAACGAATGTGTCGGCAAAAGTGCAGCGAGTGCTCGCCAAAGCCTTTGGAATGGGGGAAGCCAACACTTCACAGATTGTGCAGAGGTATCGCAGGGGGAACTACCCGGCAAGGTACGCAAGCACTTTGGTCTTCGGTGGCTTCGACGACTGGTACCTGCCATCGAAAGAAGAGTTGCGCTTGGTGTATCGCGCCTTGGGTACTGCAACTCCACGCCTAGGGAACTTTGGAAAGAGTTTTTATTGGACCTCTAGCGAATATGACCTCAACAACGCGTGGACAGTGAACTTCAAAGACGGACAAGAATTTGACAGAGAAAAGTGGCTTGTTCCGAATTCTGCAACTGGTATGAAGGCAATTCGCACGCGCCCAATTCGCTCCTTTGGTTAGGTGCGTGAGAATCGGAATGTGAATGGGATATACGATAAAGGTTCATGAGCCGTATGTCCGTCAGAAGAATGGCTCTTGCATTGCTCTTTTCATTAGGCATCAACATGATTCCTATATCAGGTGCATCGGCAGCGCCAACGAAAAATCCGTGTAAAGGGTTACAAGGGGTTCGGCTTCCTGACTCAGATCAAAATGCATTGAAGGAAGTGCAAATTCGTATTTTGAAATGCGCTGCACGGATCCATAAAGAGCAATTTGGCCTCAAAGAATATGCGCATTGCGTTCCCTTTGCGTATGCGCTGATGTATGTATTGCATCACTCTCACCCAAAGGTTTCAAGTTCTGGTGACACCGCGGCAGGGTATTTCCAACGTTTGCAGGCGCTGAAAAAAGCAATTCCTGCAATGGAAAATGCTCGTTCGAAAAACCAAACCCGACCTTTATTTGTTTGGTGGAAGGACAATATGGAATTCGGACACGTCGGTGTCTACATCGGTGGTGATCTTTTTATTGATAGCCAAGGTGCATTCTTGCTCGCAACTCAACGTGTCCGTATAACGCAGCCACGTAAATCGGCTTGGCATATCAGCCAGCCGCGACGACAAATCGCTTTTTCTCAAATCATCCAACGTCCGTGGCCACGCAGAATACCTGCAAAGCCAGACGGCTATTCTGTGACGCAAGTTAATGGTGACTCATGCAGAACATGTCAATAGAGAATCTGAGCGATACTCCGTTACAGAGCGTGTCGTTTTGCGTCATCGACCTTGAAACCACAGGCTCTTCAGCAAAGAGCGGAGGAATTACAGAAATTGGTGCAGTGAAGTATGTGGGTGGTGAAGAAGTCGCACGCTTCAACACCTTCATCAACCCTGGGTACGCTATTCCTCCGTACATTGTGCTGTTGACGGGTATTACTGACACCATGGTGCACAACGCTCCGCAGATAGAAGAAGTGTTGCCCGATCTGCTCGAGTTCATTGGCACATCAGTGGTTGTTGCTCATAACGCACGTTTCGACGTGGGCTTTATTAATGCGGCACTCATTGAAGATGGCAGAGCAACGCTGAACAACGTGGTTATTGACACGGTTTCACTTGCTCGGCGCTTGGTGGGTTCAGAAGTTCCGAATTGCAAGTTGGGAACCTTGGCGGCAAGTTTGCGATTAAAGCACCAGCCTGCGCACCGTGCTCTTGACGATGTTCTTGCCACTGGCGACCTATTGCACTATCTCATTGAACGGGCCTCTGGCTTTAATGTGGTCACCCTCGACGACCTCATCATGCTGCCGTCGTTGAGCGCACACCCTGAGTCGGCCAAATTAT
>JABMMV010000117.1 GCA_013205145.1 bacterium | reverse complement strand
TATATGACCACACGCGCTACTCAACACGAGCGTTGGTTGCGCGGCATGCGCCGTTTACAGAGCCGCGTTTTTAAAACTGCGACAGGTTAATAAAAGCATCGAGCACGCTGCGGTTGCCAAACACTTCCGCACCACTTGCAATTGCTTCATCAACGCTCATACGGCGCCACACCACTTGTAACAACATGTGAGCAGGCGCACGCAGGGCAACGTCACCCTTGCCATGTTCGCGGGTCACTTCAATACCAGTTGCTTGCGGAGTCAGCATCCACTCGCCGTCGGTGTCGGTGCAATGAAAGTGAATAGTGCCAGTTAGTTGTGCTTTTTCTTTGAGCCGCGGTACGAAAATGGTGAGCAGTTCATCAACTCCGTCGGCGCACATAGTTGCATCGGCCGCACTCACAACCCCACCTGCAAGTTCAGCATCGAAACGATGCACTAATAGTTCTTGTGCCTGGCGCCTCTTCGCCCAGCGCCCCGCGTCGCCACCGGTAAAGCTCCACACAGGTTCGGTATCGCTCACGCCGGCAAGGTAGTTCGCAATAACTTCTGCACCTTCACGAAACCACTCCACCATGTTGGCATCAGTTTCAGGTTTTGCTGCACGTGGTGAGCCCTTCGGGTCGGCACCATTGGTTTCCAACATGTAGTGAAACCAACGCTGTACTTTGCCCACATGAAAAACGAGGTCGCCCACGTTCCACCCTGGGCAACTTGCTACCGGCGCTGCGAAACCACTCACTTGTGCTGCAGAAATGAAACGTGCATTTTCCTCAACGAATGTTGCCAAATATTCGGCGCCAGTGAGTTGTTCGTAACTCATGTGTTGTTATTTTAAGAGCGCTGAAAGTTCACGCCACCCTGCCATGGGCAATTCGAGTGGGTTGTGAGTGAGGACCTGAACGCATACGTGGTTTGCGCCGGCATCGTGATGCTCTTTAATGCGTGCCGCAATTTTGTCAAGCGTGCCCCACGTAACAATTTCGTCTACAAGTCTGTCTGACTGATTGGTGACATCGTCTTGCGTGAAACCTAAACGCATGAGGTTGTTGGCGTAGTTCGGCAAACGGGTGTATGTACCCATGAATTTGCGTGCGGTCTCACGTGCTTTGTCTTGATCGGTTTCAAAAATGACAGCAATTTCTGGAGCAATAAGAGGCTTTGCACCCAGCAATGCCCGTGCTTCAGCGGTGTGCTGAGGTGTAGTGAAATACGGGTGTGCACCCACACCGCGCTCGGCAGACAACTGCAACATCTTTGGCCCAAGTGCACCGATCATGCGATACATCGGGGCTTGCGGTGCTGCGCCTGCATAGGGCGACTTGTCCATGACGTCGAGGTACTCAACCATGTTGGAATATGGCTTGTCGTAACTGAGCTTGTGCAACTTGGTCACCATATGTGAATGGCTGACACCAAGAGCAAGAACAAACCTGCCAGGAAATGCTTCCGACAATGTTTTCCAACCCGATTGCATGGTGTGTGCGGTACGGGCAGCAATGCTTGCAATACCTGACGCCACGTTGATGTTTTTTGTTGCACTTAAAATGAGAGCAGACGATGAGAAAATTTCTCGACCCACGGCTTCGGGAAGCCACACTGTGCCAAAACCCAGCTCATCAATTTCAGCTGCGGCTTCTTGGGCCTTTGCCATTGGTTGCACGTCGAGTGCAAATGTCCATAGTCCGATGCGGCCAAGGTCTGGTTGTTCTGCGTTGCTCATAGCGCCACGTTAGTTGTTGAGCAGCCAATCATCAATCAGCGAGCGCGCAATAGAGATATTTGAGGGAATCATGGGCATGTCGTCGCGGCGAAACCATTGTGCGTCCATAATTTCGCTCGGATCGCACACAATGTCACCGTGATCAAAAGAAGCGCGAAAGCCAAGCATTAACGAATGCGGAAATGGCCAGGGTTGACTACGCACGTAACGCACGTCGTGTACCCACACGCCGACTTCTTCATGCACTTCGCGCACCACCGCTTCTTCCAAGGTTTCACCTGGTTCCACAAAGCCGGCCAAGCACGAATACATGGGCACTTTCCACTGCACTCCGCGACCCAACAGCACTTCTTGGTCGGGGCCGTCTGGCCCTCGGGTGACAAGGGTAATCATTGCGGGGGCGAGGCGCGGAAATGCCAACAAGTTGCATTTCGGGCAACGCAACGAACGCTCAGATTCCGACAACACGGTGGCGGTTCCACAGCGACCACAGAACTTGTGCGTACGGCTCCACTCCACCAGTTGAACAGCACGCCCAGCAGCCAGCCATTCCGCTTCAGTGGCTCGCCCGTGATACGAGAACAAATCGATAGCGGCTCCGTCGGCAGGGTCGAGGCCGTGGGGAACATCTACAGCCCAGACCGCAACATCGGCCATCATGCCCACAAAATGCACATTCCAGTCGTGCGCTGCGGGCTCAGCTGCTTCCCACACTGCACCGCCCACAATATGGAAATAGCGATGTTGAGCCACATGTTGAGATGGCGACAATGAGGGCACTAAGCGCATTTGTGCAGAAGTCATATGTCTCACCGTACCTGTTTTCACTAAGGTCGAGCCCAATGCAACTGCATAAGATGCCTTCTATGAGCTCATCAAATGTTGTCATCGTTCAAGCCGTTCGCACACCTATTGGTCGTCGTGGCGGCGGCCTTTCCACTATGCACCCAGCCGACGTGCTTGGTGTTGCGTTGAAAGAACTCATTGCGCGTTCTGGCATTGACCCCGCAGAAGTAGAGCAAGTCGTTGGTGGTTGCGTCAGCCAAGTGGGCGAACAAAGTTTCAACATCACCCG
>JABMMV010000116.1 GCA_013205145.1 bacterium | reverse complement strand
CGAGCGCCAACCCCTTAAGCTGGTGCGTCTGCCTATTTCGCCACTTCGACGTGGATTTGCATCTTACATTGATGCGCTTTCAGCACCAACTAAGGCGCCAATAACTCTGAGAACCTTCTTTATTTCGACAGAAGAAGTGCAAGTGCAATAACCGTCAGCAACCATACCAACGCAATAACGGTGGTGATGCGGTTGAGGTTGCGCTCTGCTGCGGCCGAACCGAGCCCAGCACCGCTTCCGCCACCAAACATGTCGGAAAGTCCGCCACCTTGACCGCTGTGCAAAAGAACCCCTGCGATGAGGGAGAACATTGCCACTACGTTGATAATGACGGTGAAGATAGTGATGATGTCACGCACGGTAGTAGAGCCTAGTTGCTGATTTCAGGGAAATGACAGGCTGCTGAGGCCGATTAGGCAAGGAGCCGGTAGCGCACAATTCGTGCGAACTCGTCGGGGTCGAGGCTCGCGCCACCCACCAATACACCGTCAATATCGGGTTGCTCCATGATTTCTGCGATGTTGCTCGACTTCACGGAACCACCGTACTGCAGGCGAACGCTTTGTGCGGCTTCAGCGCCAGCTAAAACGAGCACTTCATTGCGAATAGCAGAAATAACGCTTTGAGCATCTTGTGCAGTGGCCGTGAGCCCAGTACCAATTGCCCAGATGGGTTCGTATGCAATAACACACTTGCCAACTTGTTCTGGTGAACGCTGTGCGAGAGCAGAACGCAACTGGCCAAGAACCTTTTCTTCGGTTGCTCCAGATTCACGCTCAGCTTGAGTTTCGCCAACGCAAACGATGGGGGTCATGTTGCACTTAACAATTGCCGAAATTTTCTTGTAAATCATTTCGTCTGATTCACCGAAAATTTCGCGACGCTCGCTATGCCCAACAATGACTGACTTCACGCCAAGCTTCGACAACATGGCAGCAGAAACTTCTCCGGTGAAGGCGCCCTTTTCTTCAAAGTGGCAATGCTGTGCCCCAAGCTGGAAACGCAATTCGTCTGCGTCGATGAGAGTCTGCACACTACGAATGTCGGTAAAGGGCACATTGAGGGAAACGTCAACTACTTCAAAATCTTCTTTAGTAACGAGGTAGGCAAGCTTTTGTACAAATTGAATTGCATCAAAATGGTTATGGTTCATCTTCCAGTTGCCACTGATAAGTGGACGCCGAGAGTTAACGGACATTTGGTGCTCCTCTTAATGCAGCTAGGCCTGGCAAGTCGCCAAGTTCTAGGAATTCCAAAGACGCTCCACCCCCAGTAGACACATGATCTACTTCATCGTCTAAACCAAATTGTGCGAGTGCTGCGGCGCTATCGCCACCGCCCACAACGGTAAAAGCTTTTGTATCGGCAACTGCTTGAGCAACTGTCTTAGTGCCAGCTGCGAATCGAGGGTCTTCAAACATCCCCATTGGACCATTCCAGAAAACCGTGCGCGCATCCATGATGACGTCGGTGAATGCTGCAGCTGTACCCGGGCCAATATCGAAACCCTTCGCGCCTTCAGGAAGACGTATACCGAAGGTTGCATAGTTGCCTTCGGCGTTGAGACCAACGATGTCTTCTGGCAAGTGAATTGGCTTAGACCCATCAAGCAGACGCTTACAAACTGCTACCTGATCGAGTTCACAGATTGAACTACCCACAGGCATGCCTTTAGCGGCAAGAAAGGTGAAGCACATTCCTCCACCGATGACCAAGGCATCGACTGTTGACAACAACGCTTCAATAACGCCCAACTTGTCACTGACCTTTGCTCCACCGAGAACGGCAATGAAAGGGCGCTTTGGGTGGTTGCGCATTTCGCCGAGAACTTCAACTTCTTTCTGCAAAAGTCGCCCTGCAGCAGATGGCAAAGTTTTCGGAGGACCAGACACCGACGCATGCGAACGATGCGCGGCACCGAAAGCATCGTTGACATACATATCGAAACCTTGCACAAGTTGTGCAACAAAGGCCTCACTGTTTGCTTCTTCGCCTGCATTGAAGCGAAGGTTCTCCATGAGCTCAACACCTGGTGCCAATTCTTGCAATCGAGCGCGAATGGGAGCCATGGAGTACTTCTCTACTGTTTGACCTTTAGGGCGACCAAGGTGACTTGCACAGACCACCGTTGCTCCGCGCGACGTGAGCCAGTTGATGGTTGGCAGTGCCGCACGAATGCGAAAGTCGTCGGTAATGACTCGAGCATTATCGGGCCCTTCCATTGGAACGTTGAAATCGGTACGCACCAAGACGCGCTTTCCCGCAACATCACCAAGGTCTTCAAGTAGAGGCAAACGCGCCATGTTTAACCTTTGAGTTTCTTGCCTACGAACAACGAGAGGTCTACGAGACGATTGGAGTAACCCCATTCGTTGTCGTACCAACCAAGAACCTTCACCATGGTTCCCATGCTCATGGTGAGACCACTGTCGAATACACATGAGTGCGGGTTGGTGACAACGTCGCTGGAAACAATTGGCTCATCGGTGTATTCCAAAATACCTTTGAGTTCGCCTTCAGCAGCTTTTTTGAAAGCCGCGTTGATTTCTTCAACCGTTGCTGGTTTCTTCAAGTTGGCAACAAAGTCTGTAATAGAACCGGTGGGAATTGGAACGCGCAACGATGTGCCGTCGAGCTTCCCCTTCATTGATTCCATCACCAGGCTTGTGGCGCGAGCTGCGCCGGTGCTTGTGGGAATGATGTTGATTGCTGCACCGCGAGCACGGCGCAAGTCGCTGTGTGGGCCGTCTACCAAGGCCTGGTCGCCTGTGTAGGCGTGGATTGTGGTCATGAGACCACCTTCAACACCAAAAGCATCGTCGAGGACTTTCACCAACGGTACGAAACAGTTTGTGGTGCAAGAAGCATTCGAGATGACTTTGTGAACGCCAGCTTGGAAATCGTTGTGGTTAACGCCGTAGACAATGGTGGCATCGGCTCCATTGGATGGGGCTGACACGATGACGAGCGGAGCGCCAGCATCGAGATGCATCGCTGCTTTGTCGCGATCGGTAAAAATACCAGTTGATTCAATGACAAGATCTACACCAAGCGCCTTCCACGGCAGGTCTTTCGGGTCGCGTACTTGTAATACCTTGAGCACCTTGCCGTCAACACTGATGCCGTCTTCGAGGGCAGAAATTTTGTTTGGGAGAACACCCAGCACCGAGTCGTACTTCAACAAGTGAGCCATGGTCTTAATGGAGCCCAAGTCGTTCACGGCGACTATTTCAATATCGGCCTGTGATGCCTGAACAGCGCGGAAGAAGTTTCTACCAATGCGCCCGAACCCGTTGATTCCTACCTTGATGGTCATGTATTTGCCCTTTCGCATTCCGCACCCAAAACGGTGCCTCTAGAACCTTAGTGGCGGGGCATGTCTCGATGGGTAACCCGTGGGTGCATCGATCTTTCCGTGAACCAGTGGGAGAGGTGCTCCACCATCGCCACCGACCTGTGCTGCCCACCAGTGCAGCCAATGGCAATAGAGAGGTAACTTTTCCCTTCTGCCACGTAGGCAGGCAACAGCAAGTCGAGCATGCCTTCTAGGTGAGACAAAAACTGCTCAGCGATGGGGTTTCCCAGCACGTAGGTACTCACTGACGCATCGATTCCTGTGAGAGGCCGCAGGGTTTCATCCCAATACGGATTCGGCAAAAATCTGACATCAAAAACCAAGTCGACATCGAGTGGCAGGCCTTGCTTGAAACCGAAGGAAACCAAACCCACCTGTATGGCATCGGTTGAACCTTTGTCACTGAAGATCTCTACCAATTTGGCTTTTAGCTGGTGCACGGTAAGTGCTGAGGTATCGATGACCAAATCGGCTACTGCTTTAACGGGTTCCAACAATGCTCGCTCTTTTTCAATGAGTGATGCAATGCCAACACTTTGAACCGAATCCGGCGATGCATTTTCTTTGTCTAATGGATGTCGACGACGCGAGGCTCCGTAGCGTTTCACTAGCTCGCTTGTTGATGAATCGAGAAACAACACCGTTACCCGGTGACCATTGGAACGAAGATTACGCAACACCTCGAGCATGTCGCTTTGCTGGCTCACGTTGCCTGCTACTAAACACAGTTGCGAATGCGGGTCGAGCGGTGAACTTGCTAACTCCACCACTTTCTCTACCAACGAAGTGGGCAGATTGTCGATGACAAACCAGCCGAGGTCTTCAATATCGTCGGCAGCCTGAGAACGCCCTGCACCCGATAACCCGGTTATTACGAGAACGTCAGTCACAAGTTCAGACTAACGAAAGAGGCGGACTGAATTTGCACAATCGCAAACACAACAGCCGCGGAATGGAAGCAGCAAACGCGTAATCGGCACTTCGAGCAAGGAATCCTGCAGGCGGCGCTGGTTTAAACATCGCCTCGAGGTACAGACCATGCTCTGCCAAGGTATTCACATACCTACTTAACGGACGGTGCAAAAATCTCACCCTCACCCCTGGCTCAACTTCTTCAAAGGTGATGGCTTCAAAGAGATAAGAACCAAT
>JABMMV010000115.1 GCA_013205145.1 bacterium | reverse complement strand
GTCGATGACAACTCGGCAAGATCGGAAAGGATCTTTACGCGGTCATGGCTGACCTCGATGAAGCCACCATGCACCGCAGCCTTTTCACTGCCACCTTCGGACAACGTGATTTCAACGGTACCGATTGCCAATGCACCGACGAACGGAGCATGACCGGTAAGGAACGCGATATCGCCGCCGCCCACGGTGCGCGCACGCACCATGGAAGCGTCTCCCGAGAACAGTGTGCGCTCGGGCGAAACGAGTTCGACGGCCAGAGGCATCAGGAGTTGGCCTCGAGTTCGCGTGCCTTGGCGCGTGCGCCGTCGGCATCGCCAACATTAAGGAAGGCCTGCTCGGGAAGATCGTCGAGGTCGCCATTGACGAGTTGTTCAAACGACTCAACCGTGTCTTCGACAGAAACGAAGATGCCGGGCATGCCAGTGAAGACCTCGGCCACGAAGAACGGCTGCGAAAGGAAACGCTGCACCTTTCGGGCACGGTCAACAGTGATGCGATCTTCTTCAGAAAGTTCGTCAAGACCAAGAATGGCGATGATGTCCTGCAGTTCCTTGTAACGCTGCAGAACTTCCTGCACGCGACGAGCAACGTCGTAGTGACGCTGGCCAACGATTTCGGGAGCGAGAATCGTTGAGGTCGATGCGAGCGGATCCACGGCTGGATAGATACCGAGCGAAGCAATCTGACGTGAAAGTTCGGTGGTGGCATCGAGATGGGTGAAGGTGGTGAACGGCGCCGGATCGGTGTAATCGTCGGCGGGTACGTACACAGCCTGCAACGAGGTGATCGAACGACCACGAGTTGAGGTGATGCGCTCCTGAAGCTCGCCCATTTCGTCGGCGAGTGTGGGCTGGTAACCCACCGCTGATGGCATACGACCAAGAAGGGTCGACACCTCGGAACCGGCCTGCACGAAACGGAAGATGTTGTCGACGAACAACAACACATCCTGGTTCTGCACGTCACGGAAGTACTCGGCCATGGTGAGGGCCGAAAGCGCAACACGGAGGCGGACGCCCGGGGGCTCATCCATCTGGCCGTAGACCAGAGCGGTCTTGTTAATAACGCCGGACTCTTGCATTTCGATCCAGAGGTCGGTTCCTTCACGGGTGCGCTCGCCTACTCCGGCGAACACTGATACACCACCGTGCTTTGATGCAACGCGGTTAATCATTTCCGTAATGAGAACGGTTTTACCTACACCAGCACCACCGAACAAACCGATTTTTCCACCAGCAAGGTAAGGGGTAAGAAGGTCGATGACCTTGATGCCTGTCTCGAACATGCGCTTTGATGGCTCAAGGGTGTCGAATGCAGGGGCGGGGCGGTGAATTTCCCAACGCTCTGTGTTTTCAAACTCTTTAGGATCAGCGTCAAGTACGTCGCCCCATACGTTCCATACGTGGCCAAGCGTGCTGTCGCCAACGGGCACCGAAATGCCACGTCCGGTGTTGCGCACTGGTGTGCCACGTGTGAGACCGTCTGTTGGCTTCATGCACACGGCACGAACACGGCTGTTTCCTAGCTGCTGTGCAACTTCAGCCAAAACGACGTTGGGGGTGCCTTCGATGAACACGGTGAATTCAAGCGCTGTGTTCAACTCGGGCAATGCGCCACGAGGGAACTCAACGTCGATCACCGGTCCGGCGATGGCAACCACACGACCGTCTTTAAGGTCTGTAGGTGCGTTGTTTGCAGTCATCGTCATGTCAGTTTCTCCTGCTCAGACTCGATCGCTCGATACGAAAGGGTTTTCCATTCCAAACACGCTGGAGATGACAATTGCGTCTTCTCCAGATGATAAGGCTTCTGCTCCACCCACAATTTCCATGATTTCTGTGGTGATGGAGTCTTGACGCGCGCGGTTCATTGTGCGCGAGAGATTTTTGATGATTTCTTCTGCGTTGTCGGTTGCCGACTTCATGGCGCGCTGACGAAACGCATGCTCAGATGCAGCCGCGTTGAGCAGTGCTGCGTACACGCGAGCTTCTACATAACGTGGCAAAAGAGTGTCGAGGATGCCCTCTGGGTCTGGTTCGTATTCATAGTCGCCACTGGCATCGGCTGCGCCATGGTCGTCGGCTTTCGCAGCAACGAGATCGCGACCAAGAGGTACGAGTGGGCGCAAGACCACTTCTTGGTTGCCTGCAGAAACAAAGCGGGTGTACACGAGTTCTACTTTGTCTACTTGCCCAGTGAGGAAAAGATCGACAACGTACTGACCAATTTCACTGGCATTGCTATGTGCCGGGGTATCGCTGAAACCAGCAAAGCCCTGACCCAAGTTGTATCCACGAAAACGGAGGTAACCCTCGGCCTTACGACCAACAGGAATAACAATGTAGTTTTTGCCCGCAGCAAGGTCGGCTTTAATTTCGCCTTCTGTTGCTCGCAATACACCGGTGTTGTAACCGCCACACAAACCACGGTCGGCGGTGATGGCTACATAGCAGGTGGTTTTCACGTCGGCACGCCCAGCAAGGAACGGTGAGCTTGCTGCCGCACCGCCAGCAGAAAGATGCTTCACAACATCGGTAATTTTTTCACTGTAGGGAACGGCGGCCGCTACGCGTTGTTGCGCTTTCACAATGCGCGAGCCAGCAATGAGCTCCATCGCGCGCGTGATTTTCTTTGTTGCCTGCACTGAGCGAATTCGCCCACGCAGGATGCGTTCCTGACCGCCAGCCATCTACATCACTCCGTTGCGAGGGTCTTTGCGCTCTCAGCTTCGCCGACTTCACCAACATTGGTTGAAGCCTTGGCAGCAGCTGTTGCTACGGACGTTTTGAATTGTGCTTTAAATGCAGTAACGATGTCGCCGAGATCTTTTGGTACGTCAGACTTTGGATCTTGACGGATACCAGCAATCATTGCGCCGTGACGTGATTTCACGTACTCGAGCAATTCATTTTCGAAACGACGCACGTCTCCGACGGGAAGGTTGTCTAGGAAGCCTTTGGTTCCAGCAAAGATGCTGACGACTTGCTCTTCCACTGGCATTGGGCTGTTGAGCGGTTGCTTCAACAGTTCCACCAAGCGATAACCGCGCTCAAGTTGTGCTTTTGAAATGGCGTCGAGTTCAGAACCAAACGTTGCAAATGCTTCCAACTCACGGAACTGAGCAAGGTCGAGTTTCAAAGTACCCGACACGCTCTTCATTGACTTAATTTGAGCTGCACCACCTACGCGAGATACCGAAATACCTACGTCTACTGCAGGACGCACACCAGATTTGAAGAGGTTGTCTTGCAAGTACACCTGGCCGTCGGTGATGGAGATCACGTTGGTAGGAATATATGCCGACACGTCGCCAGCTTTGGTTTCAATAACTGGCAAAGCAGTCAGTGAACCTGCACCGTTGGCGTCGCTCAATTTTGCAGCACGCTCGAGCAAGCGGCTGTGGAGGTAGAACACGTCGCCTGGGTACGCTTCGCGGCCTGGTGGACGGCGCAACAACAGTGCCATCTGGCGGTAAGCCTCGGCCTGCTTCGACAAGTCGTCGTACACCACAAGTGCGTGCTCGCCATTTTCCATCCAGTGCTGACCAAGTGCGCAACCGGTGTATGGAGCAAGGTACTTAAACGGTGCTGGCTCTGATGCAGGAGCGGCAACAACAACGGTGTACTCAAGTGCGCCGTACTGACGAAGTGTTTCTACCGTTTGTGCAATGGTGGAACCCTTTTGACCAATAGCTACGTAAATGCATTTCACACCAAGACCACGCTGGTTGATGATGGTGTCAATTGCAATAGTGGTCTTACCGGTTTTACGGTCACCAATAATGAGCTCGCGCTGTCCGCGACCAATGGGGATCATGGCGTCAATAGCCTTGATTCCTGTTTGCATTGGCTCGTGCACGGGCTTGCGACCCATGATGCCAGGAGCTTGAATTTCTACACGACGAATGATTCCGCCAACAATGTCGCCTTTGCCATCGATTGGCTCGCCCAGTGCGTTAATAACGCGACCCAAAAGCGCATCACCAACAGGAACCGACAAAATGCGTCCGGTTGCTTTTACAGGCTGACCTTCTTCAATGCCATCGGCATCTCCAAGAACTACAGCACCAATGGTGTCTTCGTCGAGGTTCAAGGCGAGACCAACGGTTCCGTCTTCAAACTCGAGCAATTCGTTTACTGCGCAATCGGGAAGACCCGATACGCGGGCGATACCGTCGCCCACTTCTACAACACGACCGACGGTGCGAGCCTCGAGTGACGGCGTATAGCCCTCTAACCCCTTGGTGATTGCCGACGCGATGTCGCTTGCTGACAACGTGATGTCTGCCATAACTATTTCCCTTCTGACACTGGTAAGTGACGACGCCTAGAGGCGGCTCTTCACTTGATCGAGGCGAGTACGGACACTTCCGTCGATGACAGAGTCGCCAACAGTGGCTACAACGCCACCAAGCACGCTCGGATCGACAACGACTTTCAAGTTCACCTTTTTGCCTGTTGCCTTTTCAAGGGCGGCAGCCAAACGGCTCTCTTGCTCTGGCGTGAGTGCAACTGCTGTGCGCACCTCGGCGAGATCTTTGTTTTGCGCACTTGATGCGCGCTTCACCACTTTGTCGACAATGGCCGGCAAGTCGCGACCGCGACCTGCACCAATGACTAAGCCAACAAGTTGTGTTGTGGTGTTGGTAGCAGTGCCACCAATAAGTGCTTCCACTACAGCCTGACGGCGTGCAGCAGGTATGGATTCATCGGTGAGCGTTGAGCGCAAGTTTTCACTTTGCTCAAGCGCGCGTGCCAAACGGAACAATTCGTTTTCAACAACAGCCAAGTTGCCTTCGGCTTCTGCTATTTCAACGAGTGCGCGGGCGTAACCCTCGATACGTGATTCGCTCATCGTGCTGCCCCTACTGAGTTAATGAAGTTCTCAATGAGTTCTTGCTGTGCTGAAGCGTTCAACGACGCACTCACTGCACGTTGAGCAGCTTGCGAGGCAAGAAGTGAAATTTCGCCGCGAAGTTCATCGCTTGAACGTGAGCGCGAAGCGGCAATTTCTGCATCGCCGCGTGCTTCAAGATCTGCAACTTCTGCAGTAATGCGTGCACGGCCTTCAGTGAGCATTGTTGCTGCTTGCTGATCGGCTTCTGCCACAAGGCGACTGCGCTCACCGGCAATGTCGCCAATTGCTGCACGAATGTTGCTGGCCTCTTGCGTTGCTTGCGACAACGCATTTGATGCACCATCGAGTTCTTTTTGAATGCGCTCGGTACGAGCGTTCAAAGCCTTCTTCGCTGCTGGCAAACCAAACTTGTAAATTGCCGCAAAAATAATGAGTGATGAAATTCCACCATAAATGATTTCGGCAGTTTCTGGAAAGAGCCAATGGTGCGTCTGTGAAGGGTCTTCAACAGCAATGAGCTGAATGAGTCTCATGATCGGCTCCCTGCATTTTGCATCACTTCTGAAACTGCTTGTGAGACCACGCTGGTGTCGACTGTTTTGCCAAGTGCAAGCGATGCAACAGTTGAAGTGACCGAAGTAACAGCTGCGCTTACTTGTGCCTGGGCAGCTGCGCGCTCTGCGTTTGCTGCAGATTCTGCTTCAGCTTTTTTAGCTGCGATGCGAGCATTCACTTCTGCAATTGCGCGTTGGCGCTCTTGGTCGAGTGTCTGACGTGCTGCGTCGATGCGCTGCGCTGCTTCTGCACGAACACCAACAAGAGCTGTGTCGTACTTCGCAACTTCTGCTCGAGCATCGGCCTTTGCAGCATCGGCACCATCGTGGTTGCTGCGAATGCTTTCGTAACGTGAGTCCATTCCTTTGCGCAAGCGTGGGAAGAGGAAGTACCTCATGAGAACAAGGAAGATGAGGAATGGACCAAAGGTCCACATCAATTCCTTGCCTTCTGGTGCAATAGGGTTCGGACCCGCATCTACCACTTCGACTGTTCCTGTTTCCTCAGTAAGCGCACGTGATTCAGCGACAACAGGGACTTCTTCAGAATCCTCTATAGGCGTGTCGGCAGACATCGGCTCTGCCGACATCGTCATCAACTCTTCATTTTCCGCCGAGACGACGGCTTCGGTTGGTGTGGTTGAGTCTGTATCGACCAACCTCACCGACACGGCCGCCTCACCCGAGCGGGTGACTATTGCAGTCAACATGTGATCTCCTGAACCTGCGCTTTAGCAGGAAGATAGATGGACAACTCTCAAATTCGCTTTAGGCGAACTTGAGAAGAATGAATACAACGAATCCGATAAGTGCAAGTGCTTCGGTAAATGCGATACCCAAGAACATCGTGGTACGAACCATGCCTGCAGCTTCTGGCTGACGTGCCATTGCTTCGACTGCTTTACCAACGATGTAACCGATACCGATACCAGGTCCGATTGCGGCGAGACCGTATGCAAAACCAGCTGACGCTGCTGCTGCTTCGTTCTTTGCTGCTGCTGGATCTGCCGCTGCTTCTGCTGCTTTCACAACAATTTTCGCTAATGCTTCCATTTCTTATTTCTCCTCGTTACTTATGAAGATTGGGTATTCAGAATTTTTAATATTGCTTAGTGTTCAGGGTGTACTGCCCCACCGATATATACCGCGGTGAGGATAGTGAAGATGTAGGCCTGCAAAAACGCTACCAACACTTCAAAACCAGTTAAAAAAATCAACATTCCCATGGGCAAAACGCCAAAAGGAATAAGGATTTTGTCTTTTGCTTGGAAAAGCGATTCGGTGAGAAGTGCAAAGGTCACGAGCAAGATGTGACCAGCGAGCATGTTGGCGAAAAGTCGCACAGCAAGGGAGAACGGGCGCACAATGATTGCCGAGATGAACTCGATTGGCGTGACGAGAACGTAGAGAGCTTTTGGAACTCCTGGTGGGAACAACACCGACTTGAAATAGCCAATGAAACCTTGGTGCTTAATTCCTGCGCCGTTGTAGACAACCCACACCATGAGCGCGAGTGCTGCAGGCAACGCCATACGTGCCGTTGCAGGCATCTGCAAGAACGGAATAATTCCCGGAACGTTGCAGAGATAGATGAATGTGAAAAGCGACAAAAGAAATGGCGTCCAGCCAAGGCCATCACGACCCATGGTTTGCATGACTACACCGTTTTCAATGAACTCCACTGTGCTTTCAGCAACGTTGCGAATACCGCGAGGTGCTGTTTGCGCGCTTTGCCGACCAGCCAACAAGAACACCACGGTTCCAATGACTGCCGCAAGAACTGCGATGAGAGAAATTTTATTGAAAGACTCAAAGAGATCTTTCCAGCGAAGGATCTCGTTAATCGGCGGGAACTCAAGAGCGATCACGTGCGATTCCGTTTCGTGTTAGTTCGAGGACAGGGATAAGAACAAAAAGACTTGATAAAAAACGACTTCGCTCAATTTAGTAGAACGAAGGCGAGAAGAACGAATTTCACGATGAGGTGCTTGCCTCACCACCCGAAGTTGGCTTCAGACCTGGGTAGGCCAACGAGGCCGACACATGCCGAAGTTCCCAAAAGAGAAGACCAAGGTGCGTCACAATAATGGTGCATCCGAGTGCCGGAAGCGAAATCCACGACATATCTCGCACGAGCACTACCGCCGCAAAAATGATGCCTAAGCGGATGAGATAGCCAAAAAGCACCGCCCCCATCATGAGTGCCAGCGAAATGCGTGCTGTGGTGGAGATGAGAGCTGCTGCCAAAGCGAAATTGACCATCACAAGCGCACAACCAAAAGCGCTCGACGCCCCCCCGTCGGCTCCCCAAATGAAGCTGGCAATGAGAACGAGAACCGGTGCCGCAACGAGCCCGCGCAACAACATGTGCCGGGTAACGGCAACCTCTGGAGCATCACCCGAGAGTTGCGCGGTAAAAAGTGAGCTGGGCTCGTTCATGAGTCACCAATTGGCGCAGATGGAGGCGACGGTACCCGACGAGTTTCTGCCCGCTCAGCTTCCAGACGTTTCATCTGAATGTCGTAGCCAAACCACATTTTGATGAAATTCCCCACGCAAGAAAACACGGTCATCACAATCATGAATAACGGGGTGGTTCCGGCGAAGTAGTCGATGGCAAAACCAATGAGAAAAAAGACCAGAACGCCAAAAGCCATTTCTGCCCCGTGACCTAGACCACCTGCACTATTTTCCACTGCACGCGGGTTGCCCGCAATGCGGCGCACAATTTTGGGGTCGGGAAGAAGTCTCACAGCATGGCCTTTGGGGTTTGCTTCAAACTACGGCAACTCAACGCGAATCACCAATTTCTTCTTGCGATACAGCATCATCACGCGATTTGCGTCGCACACTCGGGTGCAACACGGTGTACAAACCCAAGGCCACAGCAGCCACACCAAAGGGCGCAATGCTTCCGCCCGAAGTTGAAATGACCGGATACAAAGCCATTCCCGACAACAACACCGTCCAGAGCCACAAAATGAGCACACTGCGTCTTTGGCCGTGACCCAAGTTCATGAGTCGATGATGGAGGTGACCTTTGTCGGCCGTTGCAAAACTTTGCCGCTTGTACGCACGACGCACAATGGCAAACAACACGTCGAAGATGGGCACGCCCAAAATGAGCAGCGGAATAAAGAGTGGCGCCAAGAAGAAATACGTCTGGCTATTGAAGTCTTGCGTAGCTGGGTCTGCCCTGCCCCCGACCACGCTGGTAGAGATAGCGAGCATGAGACCGAGCAGCAATGCTCCACTGTCGCCCATGAAAATTTTTGCTGGGTTGAAATTGTGTGGAAGAAATCCGATGCACGCACCGAACGTGACGGCAGCAACGAGCGGGCCAATGTTGGGTTCGGCAAGTAAACCTAAATCGCCCAGATGGCGGCTGTACAAAAAGAAGGCTGCAGACGCAATAGCTACGATTCCTGTTGCCAAACCATCTAATCCATCGATGAGGTTGATGGCTTCGGTCATTACTAACAACCACAAAATAGTGACGAGTGGTATCCAGTCATTCGATAAAACAAATACTTCAAAATACGGAACACGGAAATAGAACATGGTGACTCCGGCCAATACCAAAACCATGCCGACAACTGCGGTTCCTGCAACTTTGGCTGGTGCACTGATTTCGCGAATGTCGTCAATGAACCCAATTGCACAAATAGCAATAGCAGCAATTGCTACACCGAGCATTTCAGAACTGCCATCAAAAAGTGGGCCGAATCTATCCATCTGCCATGCCAAGAGCAATGCAGTAATAATGCCAACGAGTAACGCGACACCACCAACATCGGGTGTTGGTGTGGTATGTACTTTGCGAGGGTCTGGTTGAGCCATCCAGTTCTTCATGCGTGCCAAGCCCATGACGAAAGGAGTCACAGCAAAAGTGACAACGGCTGCGCATGCAGCAACGATGAGATAGCCATTGATGTCACTCATGTGGTTCTAGATTAGACCGCTGAACCGCTACTTCTGAAGTGTCTGAGTTTCCTTTAGTAAACAGGGAACTTTGCGCAGAGTTCAGCAACGTCGCTGCGCACTTTTGCCAAAGCTGCAGTGTCGGTACGGTTCCGCAAGGCCGTGGCAACGAGCTCGGCGATGAGCACCATTTCTGGCTCTTTCATGCCTTGCGTGGTGACTGATGGCGTGCCAATGCGTACGCCCGAGGTAACAAATGGGCTGCGCGGGTCATTAGGAATTGTGTTTTTGTTGAGCGTGATGCCTGCCGAGTCGAGCACCAACTGCGCTTCTTTACCAGTGAGTTCTGCATCGAATGGAGTGAGGTCGACCACCATCATGTGCACGTCGGTGCCGCCCGACACCAAACGAAAGCCTTGTTGTGCGAGTGCCTGAGCAAGAGCGCTGGCATTTTTTACAATTTGCTGGGCATACACACGGAAGGTTGGATGCAGCGCTTCGCCAAATGCCACAGCTTTTGCGGCAATGGCATGCTCTAGCGGCCCACCTTGGCTACCAGGAAAAATTGCTTTATCAATTTTCTGTGCATGTTCGGCCTTGCACAAAATGCAACCACCGCGCGGACCACGCAATGTTTTGTGTGTGGTGAAAGTAACAACATCGGCATATGGCACTGGGTTGGGGTGTGCACCGCCAGCAACCAAACCTGCGAGGTGCGCAATGTCGAACATCAAAAGCGCACCTACTTCGTCGGCAATTTTCTTAAATGGCTCTGGTTCAAGACGACGTGTATACGAAGTAGTACCAGCAACAATAAGTTTTGGTCGATGCTGCAACGCAAGTGCACGCACTTCTTCCATGTCGATGCGCTCGTCGCCCGGCGACACCTTGTAGGAAACAAAGTTGTAAAAGATACCGCTGGCATTCACGGGCGAGCCGTGGGTGAGGTGACCGCCGTGGTCGAGACTGAGACCAAGAACTTTGTCTCCATGATTCAAAAGAGCCAAATAAACAGCCATATTCGCACTAGCCCCTGAATGAGGTTGCACATTTGCATGGTCGGCACCAAAGAGTTCTTTGATGCGTTCAATCGCAATAGTCTCAATATCATCCACAATGGCATTACCGCCGTAATAGCGCTTGCCTGGGTAACCCTCGCTGTACTTATTAGTAAGTACCGAGCCCGTTGCCCGCATGACTGCAGGAGAGGTGAAGTTTTCACTGGCAATGAGTTGCAGGCCAGTAACTTGGCGCTTGCTCTCGTTATCAATAAGTGAGAAAACTACATCTTCACTTTCGAGTTCTGATGGCCAATTTTTGGGGGTACTCATTTTTGTGCTCCGAAATTTTTTGCTTCTTCGCGTTCGATGTCGCCGAGTTGTGCAACGCGGCGTTCGTGACGACCACCTTCAAATGGGGTGGCAAGAAATGTTTGCACGATTTCCTCTGCGAGTCCTATTCCTACGACACGTGCCCCCATAGAAAGTACGTTGGCGTTGTTGTGTTCACGTGCCATGCGTGCCGTGTAGAGGCAGTTGCACAAAGCAGCACGCACACCCATGACCTTGTTTGCTGCAAGCTGCTCGCCTTGCCCACTTCCCCCCAGCACGATGCCCAGCTGTGCCTTGCCGTCGCGCACTGCACGACCCACACCTGCGCAGATGGGTGGATAATCGCAACTCTCGGTGGAGTGTGTACCAAGGTCATCGACTGTGTGCCCGGCTGTACGGAGAAATTCAATGAGGTGCTGCTTGAGGGAATAACCGGCATGGTCGGCCCCAATAGCAATGTGGAGTGCGGCAGTCATGTTCTGAGCATAGGGTTTGCGAGCCTCAGAACGCCTAACCTGCGCGTATGACTCTTTCACCAAAGACTCCCATTCTCGTTGGATCTGGCCAGTCGCTACAACGACCAAACGACCCACGCACCGCATCGTTCGACACTGCTGCCGACCCCGTTGCGCTCATGGTGGAAGCAATTCGCCTTGCCACAGCCGATGCTGGTTTAACTTCTCTTCCCGCTCTCGATGCATTGCGAGTGGTGGGTTTACTCAGTTGGAAATATGGCAACCCCGCCTGGCTCATTGCACAAGACCTTGGTGTTACCTCGCGTGAATATGCACTGAGCGCAATGGGAGGCAATACCCCCCAGTCTTTGGTCAACGCTGCTGCCCTAGAAATACAAAATGGTCAAGCCGACATCATTGTTCTCACCGGTGGTGAATCCACACGCACCAAGGCACGTGCGAAAAAAGCAGGTGCGCAACTCACGTGGCGCAAAACTGGCGCCGACGCGCCAGCACCAACAACTGTTGGCGAAGACCTGGTCATGGTGAGCGAGTACGAGTTCGAACGCAAAATTTTAATGCCGGTGCAGGTGTACCCGATGTTTGAAACTGCAATTCGTGCCCGTGCAGGACGCAGTGTTCAAGATCATCAAACACATATTTCTGAATTGTGGTCACGCTTGAGCAACGTTGCGGCGAAGAACCCCAATGCCTGGTCTCAAAATGCAATGAGTGCAGAAGATATTCGCACTGCCGGTCCGAATAACCGCATGATTGGTTTCCCTTATCCGAAATTCATGAACTCGAACAATGACGTCGATATGGGCGCAGCGCTCATTATGTGTTCTGTTGAAAAAGCTGAAGCACTTGGAATTCCTCGCGATCGTTGGATCTTTATTCACTCCGGCACCGACTGCCATGAGCATCAGTACATCTCTGAGCGTTGGACCTTTGCCGAAACTCCGGCAATTGAACTTGGTGGAAAACTTGCATTGCAAAATGCAGGCGTCGGAATAGACGACATCGGCATTGTTGACCTGTATTCATGTTTCCCTGCAGCCGTACAACTTGGCGCACAGTCGCTAGGTCTCGACATCAAGGCACAACTCACACGCACCGGTGGCTTGCCTTTTGCTGGTGGCCCATGGAACAACTATGTAATGCACGCAATTGCCACCGTCATGAACGACCTCCGCAATGCGCCAAACGAGCTTGGCTTGGTGTGGGCCAACGGCGGGTACACCACAAAACATGCCTTTGGCATTTACAGCACTCAACCACCAAAAGAGAGTTTCAAACACGCTTACCCACAAGATCAAATTGATGCAATGCCGCGGCGTTCGGTGGCTAAAGCTGCCGAGGCAGTTGGGCCAGCAACGCTTGAGGCGTACTCAGTAATGCACGACCGCGACGGCAAGCCAGCCATGGTGCACGCTGCATGCCTACTTGCCGATGGCCGTCGCGCATGGGGTGAAAGCACCGACAGCACCCTTGGTGGCGCAATGTGCACTGAAGAGTTCGTCGGACGCGCAGTAGAACTCGACGCTGCTGGTGTTGTACACATCAAATAAGAGAAAAGCACACTTGTGACCCAGAACGACACCTTTCCGCGGCAATACGCTCGCACACAACGCCTCTCGCTTGGCGAGCCTCGCAGTTTCACTTTGTCACCGTGCTCACAGCGACTCGTTTTTGCTCGCACAGAATCGGGAAGCACCGCGGTCAACATGCTCTGGGTGCTCAACACACAATCGGGTGAAGAAAAATGTGTTTTCAACCCACTGGCCGTTGCGGAGAATAAAGGTGACATCACTGCAGAAGAGTTGCGCCGACGCGAGCGGGCTCGTGAGAGCGCCAGTGGAGTTGTTTCTTATTCTTGTGATGCAGCAGTTGAACGTGCAGTTACCGTTATTAACGGGCAACTCTTTCTTATTAATCTATTGAATGGCGATAGCAGCGCACTGAACATTGAGCCAGGCATTTTTGATGCTCGCTTGAATGCTTTGGGTACTCATGTTGCTTATATTCGCAGTGGTGCATTATGTGTTGCCAATATTTCCGACAGCACCCATAGTGCTCAAGAAAAAGTTTTAGCCTCCGACCCACTTGCTCATATTTCGTGGGGCATGGCCGACTTCATTGCTGCCGAAGAAATGGGCCGGCAACGTGGCTATTGGTGGGCACCCGACGGAGAGCACCTTGCTGTTTGCCGCGTCGATGAATCGCTTGTAAACACATGGTTTATTGCCGACCCAGCACACCCAGAAAAGCCAGCTGCCGAACACCGCTACCCCGCTGCCGGAACTGCGAATGCCAAGGTAACTCTGCATATTGTTCACCGCGAAACAGCTACGAGCACTGCGGTAGATCTGCCTTCTTCTCATGAGTACCTCAACTCTGTCGCATGGAGTGCATCTGGCCTCATTGTGCAATTGCAAACGCGCGACCAGAAATCTGTTGCAGTTTTTTCTGTTGAGCCAACAACAGCCAAAGCAGTAGAAATTTTTGCCGATACCGATGATGCGTGGGTAGAACTCGTGGGTGGCGTTCCTGCACTCTCCTCAATAGGACAACTGGTGACAACGGTTGACAGGGAAGGTTTACGGCGCCTTGAACTAGACGGCACACTTATTACTCCTACACATCTACAGGTGCGT
>JABMMV010000114.1 GCA_013205145.1 bacterium | reverse complement strand
GATCGTGCAACTGAATTGAAGAAGCAATACCCACACGTGAAGTTTCTCGGCTTCGGCCCGAATACCGTTGGTATTGACTACATGGCAGAAGCCGATCGTTTCAGCCCAAAGCCTCTTACCCCGCCAGTTGTCGGCGCAGAAGACCTCTGCACCGTCGTGTACACCGGTGGAACTACCGGACGGCCAAAGGGCGTGCTGCAGACTCAACGCGTATGGCAATCCATGACATGGATCCAGATGACCGAATGGGAATTCCCTAAAGAAATCCGCATCGCGATTGCCACACCGTTGTCGCATGCAGCCATGACGCTGTTGGCGCCGGTTTTGCTGTCTGGTGGTGCCTTCTACGTGATGGATTCATTTAATCCCGATGACTTTTACGATTTAGTCGCAGAGCAGAAAATTACCTGCACGTTGCTCGTTCCATCAATGCTGTACGCCCTCCAAGGTCACCCTCGTTATGAGACTGCGGATATGTCGTCTATGGAGACGATTATTTACGGCGCATCACCGATGAGTCCGTCCAAGCTTTCGCAAGCAATTCGTCATTGGGGCAAAATCTTCTTTCAGTTTTATGGCCAAACCGAAGCACCAATGGTCCTCGCGCATCTCAAAAAAGCAGATCACGACCCGGATGATCTCAGCATTTTGGCTTCATGCGGAAAACCTGTTTCGTGGATGCATGTTGAATTGCTAGATGAAAACAATCAACCAGTGAAACGTGGTGAGACTGGTGAAATTTGCACTCGTGGCCCGTTGGTCACCATTGGCTACAAAGATATGCCTGCAGAAACTGCCGAGGCGTTGAGTGGTGACTGGCTCCATACGAGCGACGTTGGACGCTTCGACGAACACGGATTTCTCCATATCGTTGACCGCACGAAGGACATGGTGATCACTGGCGGATTCAATGTTTACCCTCGCGAAGTGGAGGACGTTCTCAGCTCACATAAATCAGTGGCGTCTGTAATGGTGATTGGAGTCCCCGATGAAAAGTGGGGAGAAGCGGTGAAAGCGCTTGTTGTACTCAGGCCCGGAGTAACTCCGTCTGAAGAACTTGTGGTCGAACTCAAGACCATGGTGAAAGAGGCAAAAGGCTCACAGCAATCACCGAAGAGCATCGATTTTATTGATGCATTGCCGCTGACGGCACTTGGTAAGCCAGACAAGAAAGCCGCTCGATCGAAGTACTGGACTTCGACCGAACGGGCTGTCTCCTGATCTAAATAACCTGCCTCTTGGCTTACTCCTCAGACACTGGGTGTCGTCGAAGTAAGCCAAGAGAAGTTCTCAGCCTGCTTTACCTACTGCGAGATTGCCAACGTCTTCGAACTCAGTTGTGAGTGGCACAACCTTGCCCATTTTCAGAATGCTGAAAATGACGCTTCTGTTGAACAATCGTTGGTAGCCCTCAAGGCCATCAGTCCATTCCGTGGTGAAGTCCAAAACTGGCACCATGCCACCAAGGTCAAGATTCGAGGTAACCGATGCAGCTTCGAAGAACGAAGTTGCAGAGATCTCGCCGGAAATGCTCTCAGCAACAATTTTGAATGCTGCGAAGGCAGCCCATGTTCCCAAACCACCAAGTGAGTTGTAGTCCTGCTTCGTGAGGTCTAATTTCGCCTCATCGAGTGCAACACGGTATTCAGCCCATGGCTCGGTTGAAATATCTGGGTACATACCACCGATAACTGCACCATCTGTTGCTTCTTCAGTGCCTTTTGCGGAAATTTCATTCAGGTTGCCCTGGTTGCCATACAGTTTTGCTGTAGTACCAGAGTCGGCCCAAGCGCGGTTCCATGTAGCAAATGGCTGCTCTGAAAGAACTGCAACGACACAATCGGCGTCACGTGTTGCTTGGGCAACTTCGCCCGAGACATCCTGTGCTGTTGGCGGAACGATGACCGTCTTACCGAAACTCTGTCCGAGTGCTTTAATGGCATTTTCCATTGGCGGCACAAAGATCTGTGCTCCGTCAATCACCACTGCATTGATCTTCTTACATCCATCTTCTACAGCGCGCTTAACTTGCCCAACGCCGTACATCGGCTGGTTGCCGATTGGGAATGAATGCTTGCTTGTCAATTCAGATGGCGCAATTGCACAGCACACACCGAACCATGTGATGTTCGATTCAGCAATGACAGGAATGATGCTCTCGCCGAAGTACGTGAATGATCCAACTATGGAAACCATTCCTTCTTCTACTGCCTTACGGGCACATGTTGTCGCAACTGCTGGGTCGAATTGCTCATCGCAAACGGTGACTTCAAGCGGACGACCGGCAATACCGCCACGGGCGTTGATGTACTGCTCGTAGGCCTTTGCGGTATCAGCAATGTTTTGGTAGGTCGGGCCCGACGCGTTAATTGTCGTGACCGTCATTACCTTGATTGGCTCACCGGTTGGTGTTACAACTTCGACCTCAGCTGGAGCCTCTGTGCTCTCCTCTGATGTAGAAGCACCGCCACCACAGGCTGATGTGAGCAGCCCGAGTACGGCAAGTGTGGCCAGTGCTTGGCCAAACTTTCGATTGATTCCTTTTTTCATATTTCCCCCATTGCTTTGTTGTTTTTGGATGTTTTTACTTACCCTTCAACTTTTACCACACTGTTAGGCGTGACTAACCATTGAAGTCCTGTAGTGCTTGATCGGCCGCATTGGCCCCGCACAAACCGTGTGCCCCTGCCCCGGGAGGGGTAGAAGCCGAGCAAATATAAACCCCTGGAACCCCAGTTGAATAAGGGTTTAAGGCAATTCGAGGCCGGAACAGCAACTGCTTCAGGGAAGCCTGGCCGCCGATTATGTCTCCGCCAATGTAGTTGGGGTTGTGCACCGTCATCTCGGTTGTAGACCTTGTGGCGCGACCAACAATTCGCTCACGAAAACCCGGTGCAAACCGCTCAATTTGATTGATGATCAGCTCGGTTGCATCACCGTCATAACCATGGGGAACATGTGCATACGTCCACACGGGTTTAACACTCGAATTCGATCGACTTGCATCCGCAACATACTGCTGCCCGACCAAAACAAATGGGTTTTCTGGCATTGTTCCGCGATGAATTAATGACTCAGTATGAACTACCTCTGCTGCACTGCCCCCCAGATGCACTGTTCCAGCCAGATGCGCGGCATCTGCTCGCCACGGCACACCTCCATCCACAGCAAAATCAATTTTAAATGCGCCTGAACCATGTTTATATCGTCGGTAAGCGGCGGCAACTTTGGTTGGTAGGCGATCACCCAAAATATCGGCGGCAATTCGGGGCGAAACATCGAGAAGCAAAACATCTGATGGTGGCAAATCGTTGATTGAAGTAACCAAATGATTGGTCTCAATCACTCCCCCGTTTGCGCGAATAATGGAAGCAAGCGCATTGGCAATGGACTGCGAACCACCCTTTGCCACAGGCCAGCCCTTCGCATGCGCAGAAACAACTAATGACATACCAACCGAACTGGAAAAAGGTGTTGTCAGTGGATACAACGCATGGGCGGCAACCCCCATCCATAATGCACGTGCTTTTTCAGACCTCAATAATTTGGCAAGGGCGGTAGCAGGTAGTGCAGCTCTCATTCCAAATCTGCTCAGCAAAATAGGATGATTTGGGATTCGAAGCACCGGTTTGCCGATATCACTTAACAAGTCATCGAAACGCTCAACCAGTGGTCCAAAAACCCTTGACCAGCTTGCACCACCTTTTCCTAAGAGACGCGCCGTTTCTTGGACACTCTGATGTAGTTCGGCGGCGGAACCATCGTCAAATGGATGCACACATTGAATCGGCGGTGCGCACCACTCCAAACCATGCTTATTGAGTTGTAACTCGTTGAAAATAGGCGATGCAACTGCTAACGGATGAAATGCAGCGCATTCGTCATGAATCAATCCCGGTTGAATCTTCTCTGTGCTTCTCGTGCCGCCACCGAAAGTAGCAGCGGCCTCAAACACCGTGACGCTGAAACCAGCGCACGCAAGTTGCGCTGCGGCAGCGAGACCATTTGGTCCGCTACCAACGACGATCGCTGTTGGCACAGTAGGTGCGGGTATTACTTGCGCCCACCTGTACCAGGGTAGGCAACACCTGGTGCGGTGTAGCCAGGTCTTACCCAGGTAATGGTGTGAGGAATAGGACCGTCTGGCAACCACGGTTGTGTGTTGTACGCATCATCATTGTGATACCAACCCTTTTCAACCGTGCCGAGAGCAGCATCAATTACTCGATATTGCACCTTCTTACTAAAAGCGGGTTGTGATTCCGTGAAGGCAACAACCAAATCCCCCGGCTCATACTGACACTGCTCCTGTAGACCAGCAATCAAACGTTCGTCAATGCAATGTCCGTCGCCAAAGTTCCAGCCAGTGATGACATTGCTCACAAACTCTCCCTCTCGTTGAAGTCGATGGTCAAGTCCGTCCGTGTGGCGCATGAGAGCAGACATATGCATGCGACCCATTGGGTGCATCATTCTAAAAGCAACTGCTTTCTGAACGAACACCTCTGAGATCTCACGACCGAACAATGGCTCGATCTGATCGATCTGATTGTCAGCAGATTTGACCACACGCTCATTAATTCGATCTTCCATTGACTTGTTGCGGAAAGAAAACGATGTTGCAGACCAATTGCCCGCATATTGCTTCATTCCAACCAAGAAAGACACATACTGAGGTTTGAGTGCCCCGAGGATAATTGGGGACAAAGCAGCGACTAAAACGACTCCCATCAGGACCGGGTCCATATCACCAACGGCATAGCCGTTGCTTGGATGAAAATTCCCAAACAAAAACGCCACGCAAAACATGAAGAACACGTTCCATTCGAGCGGAACCGCCAGAGGAATTGTTGAAATGATAAAGGTGTGCAGCATCCAAATACAAACAATCGCTATCCACGTAAGCCATGGCCATGGAGAGAACAGCAGAGTGAGCGGCATCACAATTTCGCAGGTGGTTCCACCGACATGGCCCAGTAAATGTGTCATCGTTGATGGCCGAAGGTCGTGTGGGTAATTCTTTACTGTTTTCCTTCTGAAGTTTTTAAAAATCATCCAAGGCGTGTTTTGAACCATGATTGACACTGTGCTGGAAAAGCCATGCTGAAATTTAGAAAAACCTGCACCCATCCAAATGATCACGATGAAAATTTTTGCAGCCATAACCATGTCAGTGAAGTTGGACATCAATCCAAAACACAGCATGGTCGGAACATACTGTTCCGCTCTTGAAGATAAAAACACCACTTTGTCTCGAAGACCCATGGTGAGAATAAGTACACAATAGGTAACTAACGCCCACTGCGGCATCACACCAGCAGAGCCGTCAGGTAAACCACTTATCTGTTCACCAGACAAAAACAACATCATTACTAACCAGAAAATAATCAGTTTGTAAAGACCCGTATCCCAAGGCGTGCGACGAGTGCCCTTGGTGAAAGGAACATGATTGGGGTACGGAGGAACACGGAATGTGTCATTTTGCCACCAGTACAGCACTCCACCAATCGGTGGGTCAAAGTGAAAAGCCATAGGCCCACAGGTTGCGGCCAGCCCAAGAACTTCCATAAGCACTGTCCAGACCATCAACTTCTGGTACAAAATCGGCTCGTGCCACCATGCTCCGATGTCGTTGAATTCAAGTCCCTTGGTGAACGCGCCAGAAACAATCAACCCAAACAATCCGTATAAAAAAATCTTCCAAGCATAGAAGGTGGTTGCTTGCTTAGGAGTCCCAAAACCGTGGTCAACCCAATGCAGCATCAACATTTTCATGCGATCAAAAAAGGGCATCGACTCAAACTCATCAAGTTTGATGTCAGGTAATTCTGCGGTGCGGTAGCCCATGATCAGTTACTTTCTCGCTCGCATAGCTCGGTCACGCCGAACCTGCTCTTTTTCAAAGTAGAAGTCATCTTCATCTGCCTTTCGTGTTGAAATTAAAGTACCAGTTAACCGATTCATTTCTCGCTCCCTAACCCGCAACCGCCTCCATTGTTTCCGCTTATCCTTACGGCGCTTGCGTTCAATGTGATCTTCTTCCGTTTCCGAAGTTCCTTGCAAATAAGTCTGCTCTATCTCATCTAGACGCTTGACCGCTTCGTCTGCAGTGAGGTGTAAAGCGATTTGACCGCGGGCGAGCAAATACACTCGATCGGCATATTGAAGTGCTTTTGTGGCATGTTGCTCGACGATCAGTGCTCCAGAGCCATTCTGGTCCACCGATTTGCGCACCGCACTCAGCAACCGATTAACAATGATTGGAGCCAACCCGAGTGACAGTTCGTCGGCAAGCAACAGCGATGGTCTGCGACTGAGTGCACGTGCTAACGCCACCATCTGCTGCTCACCACCACTGAGGAGCCCAGCTCTCACCGATAACCGAGCTTCTAGTTCTGGGAAGAGTTCAAGTGCAATTTCAAGCGATGCGCCACCCAAACTCAGGTTGTCTCTCGTGGTCATTTTTGAAAATATCAAACGCCGCTCGGTGACAATGCCAAGTCCTCTTTTTTGAACTCGTAAGTAAGCAGGTTCCCATGTCGGAACGTTATTCAACATCACTAGGCCATCAACTGGTTCTAACTCGCCGGCAATTGTGAGAAGGGTTGTTGATTTTCCTGCACCGTTAGGCCCAAGAAGACAAACCACTTCACCTTTTTCAACATGCATATTGACATTTCGAACAACTTCTCGCCCAAAATAGCCAGCCTTGAGATTGCGCGTTTCAAGCAGAGTTTCCATCAGACCAATTCCCCTCCCGCGCGCACGCCCTCACTGCTCGCCATATTTACAGAAACGGAGTGTGTTTGTGCTGTTTCAGTTCCCAAATAGGCGCGAATAACATCCGGGTTCGCTTGCACTTCTGCCGGGCTGCCAGAAGCAATGAGTTTGCCGAAGTCCAGCACCAGCACTTCGTCACACGCGCCCATTACAAATTTGAGATCGTGCTCGACCACTAGAATCGCCATTCCCCACTCGTCAGCAAGACCACGCACTAAACGGGCTAAGTTCTGACTTTCTGCTTGACTCAATCCGGCAGCAGGTTCATCAAGGAGCAGCACGCTCGGAACCATCGCTACCGCTCGAGCGATTGCGAGCAGTCTTCGCTTGCCATAGGAAAGATCTCGTACATCTCGGTGAAGATCAAATTCCAAATCAAATTGCTGAATCGTGCGAACGACTGGCCCCGAAAACAACGGATTACGCGGCCGCACTAAATCCTTGAAATAAGACGCGCCATCTTGAGGATCGGCAGCAACACTGAGGTTTTCAAAGACTGTTGCATCGTTGAATAGTTCGAGCCCTTGAAACGAACGCGCCACACCAGCTCGGGCACGCTTTGAAGCTCGCAACTTTGAAATTTCATACTGATCTACCTGAATTTCGCCCGTAGATGCAGTGAATCCACTCACTGCATCAATGAGTGAGGTCTTACCTGCGCCATTAGGACCAATCAGACCTGTGATAGTTCCTGGCTTGAGCGAGAAACTTACATCGTCGACAGCAACTACCGCCCCATACACAACGCGAAGCTTGTCAACGTGAAGAGTTCGTGGTGTCACTCGATGAATGGCAGAGTTTGCAGAATTAGGTTCTGAAACATCAGCGAGTTCTATTAGATACGAACGTCCCCACTTCTTTGACCGCTTAATCAGACGGAATATTTTGACCCATTCTGCAGCCAACCCATCTTGGTAATACAACACGGTGAGCAAGGTGGCAATTCCACTGATGAGTTGGATCCATCGCCCGATACCGCTCCATGTTGCCTCAAAGATTTCTTGGTTGAGAGCTGCTGTGGCCATTGTGCCACCAAAAAATGGTCCGAGTAGTTGCCCGATTCCACCAATCAGCGCAAAGCCAACATAAGTAATGGAAGTGAACGTTGTGAAAGATTGATAACTAATCGAACTCAGTCGGAAAGCGACCAAGATTCCGCCAAGTGCCGCAATTGCGGACGCAAGCGAAAAAGCAAACAGTTTTGCACGTGTCACGTCAACCCCAAGTGCAGCAGCGGCCCTTTCGTTCGTTCGCACCGCAATCAAACGCCGACCACTTCGCCCGCGTCGCACATTAGACACAACCCACACAGCAAGAAGTGCAAGTGCCAACACAAATATTCCATATCTTTCCGGATACTGCACCGAGTCGAGGCTGTAGCCAAAAATGCTTGGACTCTCTACAAGCGTGCCTTTTACACCGCCCGTATAGCTTCGGTTTCTGAATAGCATGAGTTCAAGTGAGGTTCCCATTCCCAGAGTCACGATTGCGAGATTGAGACCTCTCGTCCGCACGGCAGGTACCGCAAACAACATGCCAAGAGGAACTGCAGACACGACACCAACCACCAATGCAACTCCAAATGGAATACCAAAAACTGACGAAAGTCGCCCCGCTATATATGCACCGAATCCTGCAATTGAATATTGGGCCAGCGAAAGTTGACCCGCGTAGCCCGTAAGAACAACCATAGAAAGTAAAATAATTGCTACAGACAACGACACGGTGAGCGCGTCAATCCACTTTGGTTCTTTCGTCAGCATTAAAAATACGATGACACCCGAACCAAACAGTGCCCAGTCCCACGAAATTCTTCCACTTCCAAG
>JABMMV010000113.1 GCA_013205145.1 bacterium | reverse complement strand
GGTTTGCATTTGTGAGATCTGCATCAGTGAAGTTGGCGCGATATACGTTGGATGTACTGATATCGGCTCCAGCAAAATTTGCCCCAGTGAGAATAGAGCGCGAGAGGAATGCTCGGAAGAATTTGGCACCAGAGAAATTAGCGCCCGTTAGATCGAGATTGGACAAATTTTGCAGGCTTAAATCCATATTGGAAAAATCGGCTCCTGGCCCTGCCATTATTCCTTTAATCATTCGACTTGCACCTTTTACGGTCACGGGCTGAGGACCACTGGTCGAAGGAGGCGTTTCTGGCAAATCGCCACACGCCGTAATTGGAAAGGCGAATGAGGCAATAGCGACAGTAAAAAGCAAGGGATTCATTCTCATTCGGACTATTTTATGCAGGTTGCAGTCTTAAACCCACTCTTTCACAAAATTTCCGACCGCAAGAGGCTTGCCCAATTACTGTAAAGTTCCAGAATGATCAGTAGTGGACCAGTAGAAGATCGTCTCGCCATTCGCGAATTAGTTGAATCGTACAACGATGCAGTGATGCGGCTCGATGGTGAGGCTTGGGCCAGTAACTGGACCGACGATGGTATCTGGTCACTCCCCGGCGTAGGCGAAGTTGCAGGGAAAGCAAAGTTCTATCCCATGTGGCAACAAGCAATGTCGGCATTTTCCTTCGTTGGCTTTTTCGCATCTGCTGGACCCATCGTCGTCACCGGCGATACGGCCCATGGCACTTGGTACCAACAAGAGTTCTTACACATGAAAGCTGGCGGTAAGCAAACTATTACCGGCAAGTACGAAGACGACTACGTCCGCAAAGATGGCCGCTGGTATTTCGCCAAGCGCGTGTATGCGGTGCTTGACCGTCAAGTAACTGAATAATCAACCAATAGAGCGCTCATTACGCTCCTTTTAAGCATTCGTACAGTATTGTTCGCTTATGGCCTTATCTCTGAATAGCAGCAGTATGACAAAAAAGCGCAAGCAGCTCATTGGTGGTGTCGCTGCGGTCGTCGTCATCTTTTTAACGGTCATCTCCTCTTACAACGGACTCGTTGACAAAGAAACACGCGTCGACCAGGCAAGTGCCGACTTGGAAGTACAACTGCAGCGTCGATTCGACCTCATTCCCAACCTCGTTTCTGCAGTTGAAGGTGCAATGACTCAAGAGCGAACAATATTTACTGCGCTTGCCGAAGCTCGCTCGAAGTACGCAGGTGCCACGTCAAGCAACGACAAAATCGCAGCGGCATCACAAGTGGAGTCGGCGCTCAGCAGGCTCTTGGTGGTTGTTGAAAACTACCCCACACTTACCAGCACTCAAAACGTTCGTGATTTGCAGGTTCAACTTGAAGGAACAGAAAATCGAGTGGCTCAGGCGCGGCGCGACTATAACGAATTTGTTACAGCGTTCAATAGAGCATTACGTACTTTCCCTCGTTCCATCATCTCCGGACTCTCCGGCTTCGAAAAACGCGCTCTTTACGTGGCCGACCCCGCAAGCCAAACTGCTCCTAAGGTAGACCTCACGCCCTCAGGCTCATGAGAGCGCGCAAACTTATTGCGACCGCAACTGTCGCCGCAATCACTCTCTTAGGGTTCGGCGCAAGTTATGTTCACGCTGCGGATATTCCGAAGTTCAGTTCACCAGTTGTCGACAAGGCAAATATTCTCTCAGCAAATGTTGAGTCAGCTCTCAACCAGTCACTAGAGAGTTTTCGCCGAGCATCTGGCCCACAAATTGCCATTCTCACAATCGATACAACGGGAAGTCAGTCAATTGAAGACTTCGCAATAGATGTTGGGCGCTCATGGGGCATTGGTGACAAGTCTCGTGATGATGGAGTTCTGCTCGTAATTGCTTTCGGCGATCGCAAACTTCGCTTCGAAACCGGCAGCGGTGTGGAAGGCGAACTCACCGATGTCGAAGCGGGGCGCATTATCGACAACATCATTGCGCCTCAATTAAAGGCTGGCGACCCTGACGCTGCAGTGCTTGCTGGCGCTACAGCGCTAATGAAGGAACTGTCTGCAGAAGCTGGCACAACTGTCATTGCAGAAGTTGCTGAGAGCAACAGCACCGCTGGCACCGGCGGAAATATTTTCTTTTCAATTATTTCGCTCATCTTCTTTTTGTTTGCGATGGTGATGTTCGTCATTCGCGGCCGGCAGCGCGGTTTTGGCAATGTTGCCGGCAATGCGCTCTTCATACTTGCTACCGTCATGCGCTCCGGCGGCGGTGGCGGTGGCGGAGGATTCTCTGGTGGCGGCGGCGGAGGCTTTTCTGGCGGAGGGGCTTCAGGATCATGGTGAAAATGTCACATAAAAGAAAAGAAGCTGCCAATTGGTGGCTCAAGCAGAAACCTCAGGTAGCAGCAGCAATAAAAGAAGCTGAAGCCGCAACTGGTCATCAAATTGTCGTAGTCGTCGCTCGACTTGGTAAATATCACGCCGAACGTGCAACCCACATTGCACGTAAGAACCCTGGTGCCTCACTTGTGTTTTGCGTAGACGTCCTTCAACATCGCTACGAGTTGCGCTGGCAAAGCCACGTGTCCCTAGATCAAGCAGTTCTCGACAACACAACCGAACTCTTTCGCCAACAGAACTTGGCAGAAGCCATTCGACTTGTTGCGCAATCGCTTCCCTTCAATACGCCCGGAGAGAATCTTCCCGACATTATTGACGAATAGCGCAACCTTGCGACTTCCCGAATCTACGATTACGGTCACCACTGGTTACCACTTGAACCACCTCGTATAGGAGACGTCATGTCCGCAAAGAAACTCACCACTGCCCTATTGGCCGTCACCGGAGTCATTGCAGTGACAACACTCAGCACAAACGCTTCAGCGCCTCCCAACTCCACTGATGTCACTACAACTACCACCACAGTTGCTACTCCAGTAGTTGCGGGTTGCAGCACCACAGTAACTGGTGCAACCACAACCACCGTCGACGAAGCATTTGTCAATCTGTGCGATGTTGTTCTTACCCGTAAAGACGAGGGCTACGACGAAGCCGTCACTCTTAACGGTGCAACATTTAAATGCACCTCCATCCCAGCGGGCACCACGACAGACTTCAATCGAAGCTATTTTGAAAATCGCATGGGCGAGATTTCTGCCCAAGTTGGTGCCTGGAGACTCGCCAAAGTTTCAAACCCAAATGCTCCATGGGCACCCGTTAATCCCGCAAAACAAAGCTGCAATTTCCCATTCACCTCAAAGGAAAGCAACACCGCTGCAACATTTCCTGTGACTTCTACAAAGTTTGGTGCAGGTTCCTTCGCCACCACATGCACCACCGAGTTCAAAATGGACACCACCTTCGTTTACACAATGACGATCCCCACAGCTGCTCCTGAGGGAAACGCGATGGTTCTTCCTGCGACTAAAGCATGGCCATGGTCGCTTGGTTTCAGTGGTACTCGCAGTTGTACATGGAAACTCACTTTCGGTAGCGCCGGTGAACTCTCTGGAACCATTGCACAAAACTTCGGCGACTTGCCAAAGACACAGGCAAATGTTGCATGGAATTGCAGAACTGGGTATACAAAGGTCATTTGCGTGAGTTACTCCGTCACTTCGGAAATTATAGTCACCGGCGGAACAGACACATTCGCCGGAGCCAGTGGATCTGGAATTCAAACCGACGTACGCATCTTGCCTGCATTACTCATTGATATGCCCTTTGAAGCTGACGGCACCGTTTTAGCTGCTTCTTCGGGCGCTCGCTACAAGTTGCCCGTGTTGAAACTTGCCGGAACTGTCACTAAACCAAAGTCATCGGTATCTCTGCGGTTTAAGACAAAGGGTTCGACCGCAAGCAAGAAGTTGTCTTACACCGTTTCCAATGCCCGTCAAGCAACATGCTCCATTACCGGAAAATCTGGCACTAACAACATTACCTTGGTGAGGTCAGTGAAAAGCAGCTCCAAAGGGCTCGTCAGCACTTCTCTTACCACTTCAACATTGCGTTCGAAGTTGAAGTTGGCCGCAGGCAAAACAGCTTCTTTGACCATCACCTGTGGGGTTGGTAAATCAAAAGTTGTGCGCCGAGTTTCGCAAGTTCTGAAGTAAAGATTTACTTCACCAGAACTATTACTTTTCGTCACGCACCAGCTTCCAGCCTTCCGGCCATTTCACGTTGTCTAATTTTGCAAAGGACATGTCTGTGCCGGTCAGGTCTGCACCAGTTAGGTTCGCCCATCTCATATCTGCCCAGCTCAGGTCCGCCCAGCTCAGATTCGCAGAACGCAGGTCTGCAGCTTCCATGTGTGCCCCCTTCATGTCTGTGCTGGTCAGGTCTGCACTGGTGAGGTCTGCACCTTCCATGTTTGTGAAGCGCAGGTTTGCTGCTCGAAGGTCTGCAGCTTCCAAACGCGCACCCTTCATGTCAGCGCCTTCCAATTGTGCGCCGGTCAGGTCTGCCCAACTCAAGATTGCTTG
>JABMMV010000012.1 GCA_013205145.1 bacterium | reverse complement strand
TACTTCCAACCACCGTCACACACCACAAACACCACAACACCTTCTTCAAGGTCTTGCGCCACTTTTACTGCTCCGGCAAGGCTTGCACCCGAAGAAATTCCACCAAAAATTCCTGTTTCAGCAACAAGGCGTCGCGTCCACTCAATGCTTTCGCGTGGCCGCACCACACGCTTGCGATCGAGAAGTTCAAACCCATTCCAGTTTTCAAACACTGGAGGAATATAGCCGTCTTCTAAATTGCGTAAACCTTCTACGCTCTCGCCAAGTGGTGGCTCAATAGCAATGAGTTTGATGTTCGGGTTTTTCTCTTTTAAGAATTTCCCTGTTCCCATCAAAGTTCCTGAGGTACCAAGACCGGCAACAAAGTGCGTGATCTCGGGGCAGTCGCGCCAAATTTCCGGGCCCGTGCCTTCGTAGTGAGCTTGCGGGTTTGCATCGTTGGCGTACTGATACAAAAAGCACCATTCGGGGTGTGCTGCAGACATCTCTTGCGCGCGGCGCACGGCGCCATTTGAACCTTCCGCACCAGGAGTGAGCACAATGTCGGCACCAAAAATTTGCAACATTTGACGACGCTCAATGGAAACGCTCGTTGGCATCAAAATGGTGATGGGGTAACCCTTAATTTGCGCAATTGCGGCAAGTGCAATGCCGGTGTTGCCCGACGACGGCTCCAAGATGCGCTGACCTGGCATCAACCTGCCATCTTTTTCAGCAGCTTGAATCATCGACTTTGCGATGCGATCTTTCACCGAGCCAAAAGGGTTCTGATTTTCTAGTTTTGCCACCAAACGCACCCGCGGGTTGGGCGACAAGACACTGACATCAACCATTGGGGTATTACCAATGAGGTCGAGCACGCTTTCGTTCAACATGTAGACCTCTTTCAGCAATTCGTGACTAACCCTGTCGGAATTGTACTGAATTGCTCGCTCGGATGCTCAGACCAGCTCAGAGATGCTTTCTTCTTCAATTTGGGCAGGCTCTAGAGCCTCAGAGTTAATGAGGAAACTCCTCAGCTCAGGCACTTCCCGCTTCAGGGTCACAATGACATAGTGCCAACCCGGGTCGGGGGCCTGAGCCACATCGGTAGGGCTGGGGAACGCCTCGCTGTGGGTATGGCTATGCATCACACCTATGACCTCGAAGCCGTCGTCTTCAGCTGCCATCTCGGCACGAAAGTGCTCCTTGGCGTCAATGGTGTACACGCGAGCACTGTTGGCCACATTGGTACACGGCACAAACCGAGCCACTACTCCTGTTTCGCGCACACCCACAAGCAGACCACAGCTCTCGTATGGGTAGCCGCCAAGAGCATGCTGTTTCATCTCTTCAACGGAATGTGCGGCAACGGTCAACATGCACTGTGACATTAGCGCCAGAGTTTCCACACTGTGCGACTACTCAACCAGAAGACCACGGGCCCGCAAAACACGTTGACGAATAGGCGCAAAGAAAAGTCGCTCTACGCAGATGCCAGTAATGAGAATAAGGAAGATGCTCATCACAATGAGCGACATATCGCCCAGCGTGCGACCCACTTCTAAAAGTTGACCCAAGCCCGCGCCAAGTTCGGGCGACACCGCAATGAGTTCGGCCGCCATCAGCGAGCGCCACGCAAATGCCCAACCTTGCTCGAGCCCCGACAAGTACCCAGGAAATGCTGCCGGCAACACCACTTGTCTAATGGCCGAAAAGCCAGACAGACCAAGCACCTTTGCCGCACGCAAATACAACGGCGGAATTTGGTCAATGCCTGCAGCAAGCCCATTGGCAATAGACGGCGTTGCACCCAAAATGACCACGCAATAAATGGTGCTTGGCGACAAACCAAACCAAATGATTGCTGCAGGAACCCACGCAACCGACGGAAGTTGTTGCAATCCAGTGAGCACAGGCCGCAACGTGAGCCGCGCAAATTTCACTTGCGAAATGAGTATTCCTAAAGGAGTAGCAATAGCTACCGACAATGCGAAGCCAATGAACCCGCGAGTGATGCTGTTTTGCACCGCTGGCCACACCATTCCCAATTTCCATTGGGTGGTGAATGAGTTCCACACCATTTGCGGGCTAGGAATCACATAGTCGGGTTTCACCTTCAATGCGAAAAGCAACTGCCAAATACCCAGCACTACTGCAATTGCAAAAATTGCTGGAGCCACCTTCAGTGC
>JABMMV010000112.1 GCA_013205145.1 bacterium | reverse complement strand
CGGTGCAGTCGGATCAGTTGGCGGTGCAGTCGGATCAGTTGGCGGTGCAGTCGGATCAGTTGGCGGTGCAGTCGGATCAGTTGGCGGCTTCGCAAAAACACGTGCTCCAGGCGCGAGACCAAATTATTGGGCTCACGGCACGCCAAGCAGAACTTGATCATCACTTACGTATAGCGCGCTCAAACAATGACAAGCTGCGTCGCGAACTAAAAGATGTGTTCGGAAGTCGAACGTGGAAACTGGGAAGACTATTAATGCTCCCCGTGCGCGTTGTTCGTCGAGTGATTTCAAAATTGAAATAGCAAGAGTCTTATGCCGTGTCTACATTTCGTGAGCTTAGATAGTGGAAATACCGAGTATTCCTTTATCGATTTAGCAGAGTCGGTACTCCAGCAAAAAAATAGAAACTGGCAATGGACCATTGAGGCAAATCTATTCCAGAGATTAGAAGACTCTGACCTCAAACGAAAATTAACCGCTGACAAGCGTATTGAGGTAGTGGATCTCTCAAGCGGAATTGAAACGATTGACCTAACAGAAAATTGGGCAATTACTTTCCTCCACTTAGGGTTTTCTTTATCAAACAACTTTGTTGATTTAGTGGAGAGGCATCAAAAAAACTCAAGTTTTGATCTCTTGTATACCGACCTTCAGCTGATTAGTGCTGAAAAGAAGAATGTTGGAATTTGGCGCAGGCCACATCAATGCTTTGAGCGTTTGTTGCACCAGAACTACGTTTCTGGAGTTTTGGTGATTCAAAAAAATATAATTGAAAGAGTTCGAGATCAGGGTTTTACCGCTCTGAGCGAAATTGAAAATCGGGCAATTTGTGATGTTGTTTCTGAGAATGGAACGGTGCGTCATGTGTTTGAACCTGTGGTGAGCGCAAATAGAAAATGCGTAGCTGAGTTGATGCTCACCAACTCACCGGACTGGTTGGAGTCTGCATCATTTGCTGCGGTACAGAAACAACAGGGCTTCGTCAAAGCACTGGGGCCAACAGGGAATTGGGTAATGCGGCGAATGCCGAAAGAGAAAGTATCCATCAGTATTGTCATACCTACTCGTGGAGACAAGAAACGTATTTGGGGAATCGAAACTGACTTAATTGAGAACGTAGTAAAAAGTCTGTTTGATAAGACCTCAACAGAAGATTTTGAAGTAGTAATCGTTCACGATGTCAACGCTTCCTACAACGAACATGTGAAGTCACTGGGGCATTATGGCAAACGTGTGAAAATTGTTCCGTACGAGAAACCATTTAACTTCTCAGAAAAATGCAATGTAGGAGTACTCCATTCATCGGCAAAAGTTGTTGTATTTCTCAACGATGACATTGAAATTATTGATTCTTGGTGGCTCGACCACTTAGTGGGGTATTTGGAGTCATCGGAAGTGGGCGCAGTCGGCCCCGTGCTGTTGCTTGACAATGGCATGGTACAAACAGCGGGGCACGTGAACCAACCTCTACCGGCAAACTATTACTCTGGAAAGCCATTCGGGGTGAAGAGTTTTCCAGAGCCATTAGATATTCCATGTGAAGTCTCTGGTCTTACAGCAGCCTGTTTGGCAGTGCGACGTGAGGTTTTTGATGAGGTGGGTGGCTTCTGTGAAGACTTACCGAACAATTTCAACGATGTTGATTTTTGCCTAAAAATACAAGAGACAGGTCGTTCATTGATTTGGACTCCATTGGCACGGCTCTATCACTTTGAAACAACTACTCGTGAAACCACTGTGACGGAAGAGGAAACACAGTTCATTAAAGACCGATGGGGTAGGACCTTTGGGGTCGATCTCTATAGATCTCGTATTGATTAACACTCTCAGAGCTAGTGAGTGCGTAAAGTAGAAGCGATGTCTCTGCGTACGCGAATATCTCAACAATCCACCGTGGTGCAATTGAAACGGCTTTCTTCGTCGCAGGAACTTTTGTGGAATCTCACTTTGCGAGAGTTACGCAGCAAGTATCGCCGATCTTTTCTGGGGTGGACGTGGTCTTTATTGAACCCTCTGGCACTTGTTGCCATTTATAGCTTTATCTTTGGAGTTGTATTCGGTTCGCAGGCGCCGATGGGCGACCCCTCTGGGCTCACTAGCTACGCCCTGTATCTCTTGAGCGGTCTCTTGCCATGGTCATTTTTTGGATTAGTAACGGGCTTAGGGCTTTCTAGTTTGATAAGTAATGCTGGGTTGGTGAGAAAAGTGGCTTTTGCCCGGGAGACCTTGGTGTTTTCACAGTCAATTTTCAGCTTGGTTCAGTTCTGCATTGAAATGCTTTTGCTGTCAACAATTTTAGTTATTGCAGGTTCGCCAATTTTGCCGTGGTTGCCGGAAGTCATCATGTTGATGCTGTTGTTAACTATTTTTTCAACAGGATTGGCACTTGCGCTGGCAGTATTCGCAGCCTATTTTCGCGATTTGGTTTATTTGTGGACCATTATTATGCAGGCTTATTTTTTCACTACACCGATCATCTACAACGCTGATGACCTGAAAGGTCGAGTTTCCGAGCCAATTCTCAATATTTTGAATTACAACCCGATGGCCGTATTCGTTCGAGCATTTAGACACACCCTGTACGACGGCCGCGGAGCAGAAGCAGGGAACATTTTGTTCCTTATCGTTGTGTCATTCTCGATGTTCTTTATTGGCTTTAAGATTTTTCATAAGTTCACTCGCCGTCTGGCTGAGGAACTTTAAAAAATTATTCCGCACGCCAAGTAGTAGGAAGTGCAACAATCCCTTCGTCGAGGCTATTGACTTGATGAACATCAAACTTGTAGCAGTCTTGCCAGTGGTCAAACTCAGTTGACTCACTTGGATTGGTGAGAGCAGCCGACACTAGGTAGCAACCTTCTAAAAGCGGAAGTTGAGGAATGGTCATTGAGACCATGCCGCTACCAAGTGTTTTGGAAATGGCCAACCCGTTATTGAGCGATGTTCCCTTCCATACGTCAATACCTGACAGGGTTGAGATGCGAATGGAAACAACGAGATCGTTGATTGGCACATGGCTTGAATAGGAAACACGAATGGTGAGTGGTGAGCCATTGTCGAATACTTCAGACGGCTGGCTATTTTTATTGAGAAGTTCAATAGTGGAGATCGATACACGACCCGAACCCCAACGCTTACCTATTGAGGTTTCTGACTCTTCTTGAACTTCATAGGTATCACCTGTGTATTCGGCAATGACTGAAGCAGCTGGGCCAACGGCTCGCAGAATTCCCTTGTCGAGCCAAGCAACGTTTTCGCAAAGTTGTTGTACTTGTGAGAGACCATGGCTCACAATGACGATGGTGCGTCCATCGCGTTTGAATTCCTCGATTTTTTCTGCGCTTTTTCGTTGGAATGTTTGGTCACCAACACTGAGAATTTCGTCAATGAGCAGAATTTCTGGGTCAACGTGTGCCGCAATAGCAAACCCGAGGCGCACAATCATGCCATTGGAATAGTTGCGAACGGGAGAGTCGATGAATCGCTCAATGCCAGCAAACTCAACAATGTCCGTGTAGCGACGCTCAAGTTCCTTGCGGGTCATTCCTAAAATGGCGCCGTTGAGAAACACATTTTCCCGCCCAGATAGTTCTGGGTGAAAGCCCGCCCCGAGTTCGAGGAGGGCAGCGAGTCGTCCTTTAGTAGTAATGGAACCTTTATCAGGAAACAGAATTCCTGCGAGACATTTGAGCATCGTGCTTTTGCCCGAGCCGTTGGAACCTACGATTCCAAAAGTTGCTCCATGGGGAATTTCGAATGAAACATCGTTGAGTGCCCAGAATTCTTCATAGCGAGCACGGCGTCCGCGGAGAATTGCAGCTTTAATAAATTGGTTACGTTCGTGATAGAGCCGAAAGTTTTTCCAGACTCCGTCAACGGTGATTGCTGCACTCATGCTTCTATTCTTGCTGGTGGAGCGGAGATCCAGCGACTATCCGTTATGCCTCTTCCCCCTGTCACACCCGTCTCAACTGACTTTCCACATACGGCCGCGCACGGCGTTGCCCACCGCGCTCAATAATTGCGTGTTGGAGTGCGAGCAAAGTGCGCCGAATAGCCTCGCGGTTGGGTTGGAGGCCAAGGCGCTCACATTCATCGAGCCAGGCAGAGGGGCTGTGGTGGCCACGTGCGCCGTTGCAGTGGCGACATGCCGCTACTTCATTTTCTATCCAGCTTGGCCCACCCTTAATGCGGGGTACCACGTGTTCGGTGGTGGCACGGTTGAGGCCCACCTCAATGGGGTTGCGGCACCAAATGCATTCATAGCCGTCGCGTTCCAAAATGAGGGTCATGCGTTGGCGGCGGTTCAACTGGCGTTCATGATGACGCAAGGGGCGAGGTTCGCGAGACACAAGAAACAGAATAAAGGACGGTGCGGCTTCTAATGTTGCAACGTGGCTGATGTCGTTGTTGTAGGTACGGGGTATGTGGGGCTCACCACCGGTGTGTGTTTTGCGCACCTAGGGCACAACGTGGTGTGTGTAGATACCGATGTAAAAAAAGTAGAACGCATGCGTGCGGGTGAAGTGCCCATCGTGGAAGAAGGCCTTGCCGAGTTGATGGCGCAAGGTATTGCGAGTGGGCGTTTGCGTTTTGTCATTGAGGCAGCCGAGGTATTGCCCGCATGTGAGTTTGTCTTTTTGTGTTTGCCCACGCCAGAGCGTGACGATGGCTCGGTAGATATGAGTTTTATAGAAGCTGTTGCAGGGCGTATTGGGCCAATGCTGGCCGTGAATGCCGTGGTGGTGAACAAGTCAACGGTGCCGGTGGGTGCGAGTAAAACCGTTGCGCGGTTGCTGGGGCGTAGCGATGTGCATGTGGCGTCGAACCCCGAGTTTTTGCGAGAAGGCACTGCGGTATATGATTTTTTGCATCCGTCGCGTGTGGTGGTGGGTGCAGAAACACATGAGGTGTGTGCACGTGTGGGTGCGTTATATAACGGTGTCGATGCGCCGGTTATTTTTTCCGACCCTGTGTCGTCGGAAACAATTAAGTATGCAGCGAATGCTTTTTTAGCGACGAAAATTTCTTTCATTAACTCCATCGCCAATATTTGCGAACATGTGGGCGCCGACATTCATACAGTGGTCGATGCCATTGGTCGCGACCCGCGTATTGGGCGAGAGTTCTTGCAACCAGGGCCGGGCTTTGGCGGAAGTTGTTTTCCGAAAGACACCATTGGTCTTGTTACTTTGGCCGCTGAGGCGGGGTACAAGTTTGGGTTGTTGGAAAGTGTGATTGAAGCCAACGAACAACAGCTAGAGCGCGTGGTGGAAAAAGTGCGCCGTGCCGTGGGTGGCAATTTAGACGGCAAGTTGGTGGCGGTGTGGGGTCTTACTTTTAAGGCCAACACCGACGACCGTCGTCATTCGCCGGCAATTACTATTGCCCGCAAGTTGCTGCTGGCGGGGGCGCGCTTGGCAGTGTTCGACCCCACGGTTGATGGTTCGGTACCCGAGCTAGAAGCCAATGCAGGGGGTGCGGTGGCGGTGGCTCCAAGTGCTGTTGGCGCATGTGCAGGGGCCGACGCCTTGGTGGTGCTCACCGAATGGTCGATGTTTGTTGGGGTGAGCCCCGTTGAAGTGGCCAAAACCATGGGCAATGCCCAGGTGGTGGACGCCCGAAACCTGTTAGACCGCGAGGCCTGGCGGGCTGCGGGCTTTACGTACCAAGGCATTGGGCGCTAAGTAGAGCCTCTGTAAGAGGGGCTCAACAGTTGTTGAACTTTCAGTATTAATTCTCGGGGAGCGCTGATGCGATGCTCGTTACGGTGAGAGAAACCACCCCCACCACCCTGAAAGGGAAACCATGCGTAGATCACAGAAATTCGTTGCCCTCGCGGCAGTAGCAACCCTGGGCATTTTTGCAACAGCTTGCGGAAGCGACAGCGACGGTTCAACAACAGAAACCACTGCATACGAAGTAGTGCCCGACGATACAACTGCTGCGCCTTCCACGCAGAACATTGTGGAAATAGCAGCAGGCAACCCAGAATTCAGCACACTTGTTTCACTTCTCACCGTTGCAGGTTTGGTCGAAACACTTTCCGGCGACGGCCCGTACACCGTATTGGCACCAACCAACGCAGCATTTGAAGCGTTGGCTGTGAAAATGGGTGTCACCATTGAAGAATTGTCAGCAACACTTACTGGTGATGTTGAGCTCTTGAAGAAGGTTCTCACCTCGCACGTCATTGCCGGCAAGGTCATGGCAGCCGACACAGCAGCATTGAACGGTATGGAAGTCGATTTGGTCAGTGGCGAAAAGGCAACGGTTGTTTCAGCTGATGGCGTTGTTTCATTCACCATTGGTACAAGTACAGCAACTGTTGTTACACCAGACGTTGAGGCATCAAACGGCGTGATTCACATTGTGGATTTGCCACTTTTGCCACTCGAGATGCAATAACAAAATAGTTCTATAGTTTCTCCCAACTATAGAAATTGAGGGCGAGGTGCTGACAGGTGCCTCGCCCTTCTCTGTATCAAGACCTCTTTTATGTCGGATAATGGGCATAGAGCCTTTCTGGGGAGGGTTTGAGCAGAGTTTTTCTGAAAGTTTGCTCTAATTCACCGTTTGTTCACCTTTTAGTACTAATTTAAGGGGGTCGCGAAAGCGACACGTATCACCACCAAACGAATAACTCAAACAACCCCTGAAAGGGAAACCATGCGTAAGACACAGAAATTTATTGCCCTTGCGGCAGTTGCCTCACTTGGCGTTTTCGCCACCGCTTGTGGCAGCGACAGCGATGATGCAGCAACCGAAGACACAGCAACTGAAGAAGTAACAGAAGACACCGTTCTTGAAGAAGAGATGACCGAAGATACAGCAGCTGAAGAAGCAGGCGCTGATGCACCACAGACAATTGTCGACATTGCAGCAGGCAACCCAGACTTCAGCACACTCGTTTCACTCGTGACCGCTGCAGGTTTGGCAGAGACACTTGCTGGCGAAGGTCCATTCACCGTATTGGCTCCAACCAACGCAGCGTTTGAAGCATTGGCCAAGAAAATGGGCGTGACCATTGAAGAATTGTCAGCAACACTCACCGGCGACGTTGAGCTCTTGAAGACAGTTCTTACTTCACACGTGATTGCCGGCAAAGT
>JABMMV010000111.1 GCA_013205145.1 bacterium | reverse complement strand
CTTCGGGGCTTGTTTCGTTACGCACTAAAATGACTGCTTCACCGCGATCGGCTGCATCGGCTGCATCGTCGGCGGTGAAATAGACCTTGCCAACTGCAGCACCAGGTGATGCAGCGAGACCCTTTGTCAGCACAATTCCTTTGTTTGCGAACTGCGGGTGCAACACCTGATCGAGGTGGTCGGCAGTAACGCGCATGATGGCTTCTTTGCGCGAAATTTTCCAAGCACCTTTACCTTTGCCGGTGCCCTTGGTCATGTCGACAGCCATCTTGAGTGCAGCTGCACCCGTGCGCTTGCCAACACGTGTTTGCAACATCCACAACTTGCCCTGATCAATAGTGAACTCGGTATCGCACATATCTTTGTAGTGCTTCTCGAGGCGCAAGAAAATGACCATGAGCTCGCTGTGAATAACGGGGAACTTGCGCTTCAGCGCATCGAGGTCTTCTGTGTTGCGAATACCAGCAACTACGTCTTCACCTTGTGCATTGACCAAGAAGTCGCCATATGGCTTGTTGTCGCCTGTTGCCGCATTACGCGTAAAGCCAACACCAGTTCCTGAGTTGTCATCGCGGTTGCCAAACACCATGGCCTGGACATTGACGGCGGTACCAAGATCGTGATTAATTTTCTCGCGCACACGGTAAGCAATGGCACGTGATCCATTCCATGAACGGAACACTGCTTCAATTGCTCCACGCAACTGCTTGACAGGGTCTTGAGGAAATGGCTTACCAGAGTGGGTCTGCACAATTTTCTTGTACGAGTCGCAAATGGCCTTGAGTGCGGCAGCAGGAATTTCAGAGTCGGAAGCAACTCCAGCAGCTAAACGAGCTTGGGTGAGTTCGTGTTCAAATTCTTCACCGCCGAGACCAAGCACAATGCGGCCGTACATGCTGATGAAACGACGATACGAGTCGTAAGCAAAACGCTCATCGCTAGCCTTGGCAAGACCAACAACTGTTTTGTCATTCAGACCCAAGTTGAGAACTGTGTCCATCATGCCGGGCATAGAGAACTTTGCACCAGAGCGCACCGACACCAAAAGTGGATCGGCAACGTTGCCAAGTTTGCGTCCCATTTTTTTCTCGAGCGCAGCAACTTGCTTTGCAATTTCGAGGTCGAGGCCTTTTGGCCATCCGCCCTTCATGTACTCGCGGCACGCGTCGGTGGTGACGGTAAAACCATGAGGCACGGGGAGGTTCAAGACGCTCATCATCTCGGCGAGGTTGGCACCCTTTCCACCGAGAAGGTCTTTCATGTCTCGTGGAGAACGGCGATGTTTGTGGTCGAAGGCATATACAAGTGGCACGGTAAAAGTCTAGAGGCGTAATGCCCTTAGGCTTCAAGCAAATGTTGAAAGAACGCGGTACCCACTTCAGAAGTTTCACGCTTCTTGGTTTCCGCGTGGAAATTCGCCCCGGATTCATCATTTTTCTCGGGCTCGTTGTCTTTATTTATGGTGGCTCGCTTGGGCTGTGGGTCGCGGGAACACTTGCCGCCTTCACCCTCATTCACGAACTCGGCCATGCGCTCGCCGCACGCGCCACCGGGGCACATGCTGAAATTTCACTCGACTTTCTTGCGGGTTATGCCTCGTATTTACCAAGTCGCCCACTTGCCCGATGGGAACGAGCAGGCATTGCAGCTGCCGGATCATTCGCTCAAGGAACTGTTGCAACCATTGCCCTTTTTTTACTTGGCGCGAACCCTTTATCGCGCAGCGATATTTTGCGCAACGAAGCAACGCTCAGCATCTGGTGGGCGGGCATTGTTTTAGCTGTAGTGAATCTTATTCCCGTCATCCCGCTCGATGGCGGTGCCATTGTTTCTGCAGCCCTCGAGAAAATAGCGCCACGTCGTGGGGCCAGTTTTATGATGTGGTTCAGCATTGTGCTTACCTCTACTGGGCTTGTTGCCGCAGTGGCCTATGAGCCTGCGAGAAGTTTTCTGCCACTCACAGCAATTCTCCTACTGATGCAACTCCAATTATTTGGGGCGCGCAATCGCGTGAACGCATCAACTTCGGGGCTCTCGCAAACCGAATACATCATTTTGGTGATGTCTGGGCTACAGCGTGTAGAAAACTATGAAGAGGCCGCAAAAATTGGAGCCGAGGCGTTTCGCCAACAGCCCAACGCACTCATTGCCGCAAAAATTTCACAGTCGTTGAGTGCACTCAGCGACCACGATGGTGCTCAGGCTTGGATGCGCGCCGCCGAACAAGCATCGCTTTCGCAAAAGTAATTACTTGTCGCTTTTTGCTTCTGGTTCGCGAGCAAGACCTAATATTTTCTCACCAATGATGTTGCGCTGAATTTCGTCGGTTCCACCCGCAATAGATTGCGCCGGTGTAGAGATGAGTACTTCTGCAATGACTGCATCGAGTGGGCTATCGCCATCTTTTAATACACCTTGTGTTCCAGATATCAGTGTGTGCACCTCGTTCGACATGCGCGCTACTTCTGAAGCGGCAAGTTTTCCGAGAGAACCTTCTGGGCCCGCTGCACGACCAAGGGCACGCGCTGCTTGCGCGCGCGATGAGGTCCATTCACTTGCCTTACTAAAGGAATACAGCCGTGTAATGGCCTGACGCACCACTGGGTCACTTGCAACGCCGTTATCACGCGCACGTTCAATTGCTAAGTCTGGCCGGCCAGCACGTTGTGGGTACCACACATAAGTTTTGAAGTGGCGTTCTGCTTCTTCTTTTGCCTCACGCAATGTGCGACCAAGTGAATTTTCATCACTATGAAAGTTTGGACGGCGCAGTGTGCTGAAGGTGCGTTCATAAGCAAGCGTTGTACGCGCAATACGCCAACCATCTTCGGTGTCACCCACTAAGTTCTCGGCGGGAACACGTGCATCGGTGAGGAACACTTCATTAAACGAACTGTGATAGTTCATCTGATGAATTGGCCGCACTTCAACACCTTGTTGAAGCATGGGTAGAACAAAAAACGAAATACCGTGATGCTTAGGACGATCCCAGTTCGTACGCACCAGCAACATGCCGAGGTCTGCGTACTGCGCGCTGGTGTTCCATACTTTTTGGCCATTCACCACCCACTCGTCGCCATCGCGTACCGCACTGGCTGACAAACCAGCTAGGTCTGAACCTGCGCCTGGTTCGCTAAATAACTGACACCACTTCACTTCACCAACGAGAGTTGGGCGCAAAAACTTTTCTTTCACCTCATCGGAACCATGCACCAAAATTGTTGGCGCGGCAAGGTTCATACCACCGCCAATAGGCGGCCCCACTAGCCCCTTGTCACGAATGACGCCAGCAACAACTTGGTCTGCCCACACAGGTAACCCTTTGCCAAACCATCGCTCTGGCCATGACGGCACCGCCCAGCCTGACGCCACCAACAGATCTCTCCAGGCGACGATGCCGATTTCTTCGTCCCAGTGCGTGTCTACCCATGCGCTGAATTCAATACGAATTCCTTCTTGACTAATTCCGCTCACTTTATTTCCTTTGCGTTCTGAGGGTCTTTCAACTTGCACGTAGAGATCCAGATGTTGTTCAGGTATTCCAACGCTTCATCTTCATCAAATTGAGATTGGCCTATGTACAGCCAACGCGAAAAAGTTGCGGTCATGGAAACGAGTAGCGCAGCGGCTAGATCTGCGTTGACGTCGGGGTCTGCCCAGCCCAATTCCTGCCATTGATTAATTTTCTTGGAAACGCGATCAATATGTTTTTTCCGCGATGCAAGCCGCGCATCGCGCACACTGTTATCGAATGATGCAACACCATCAACAAGAACATACAAGTCATAGTTTCTCTTCACCACTGCCAAATAAATTTGATTTGACAGAGACAAGTTCTCAATAGGGCTGCTCTTGCGTAGCCCATCAGATTTCACCACTTCTTCAGCGATACTGCGATCAATGACGCCCGCAAGATGGCGAAATAAGTCGTGTTTTGAACTGAAATATGTATAAAAGCTGCCCCGAGCTAACCCGGCTTCACGCACCACATGTTCAACAGTTGCATCTTGATATCCGTACTGGGCAAACACAATACGAGCGGACTGCATGATGCGTTCACGCGTGCGCTGAGCTTTTCCTTCGCCTTGAATAACACCTGTTTGACTTCTGCGCTGAACTGAAATACCACTCGGGGTTTTTCCACCGCGGACCACTGCTATTTCTGGAGTTATTTGTTTGACCATATTTTATTTCTCCATTTCAACACCGGCACGCACCAAAATATTTGCCATTTTCTGCATGGACTCCATATACAAATCGACAGTGCGTTGACGAGGTTCAGGCACAAGATGCGTTACCCCTACTTCTCGGTACCTATCAATTTCATACAAAATGAGATCTTCTTCGTCAAGAAGCGCATCCCAGCGCGTGCGCATTGAAATGGCAAACGTTTCTTCCGGACGCCCAGCGCGTAATTTTTGCACTCGCTTTTCTGTTTGCTCAGGCGACAAAAATGCGCCGTGCCAACCATCACCAACGGCTATTGCACGTCGCAAGGCAACATCGGCATGACCACCAATCCACAGCGGAACATGCCGCACTGGCTGCGGCAGTGTTCGCATTGAGGTGAACTGCGAGTGATGCACTGGGTATGTTTCTGTGATGTGGTCATTTGTCCAAAAGTTTCGCAACATCTTTATTGCTTCATCAGTACGCGCACCCCGTTCGTGAAACGGAATGCCCAACGCATCGAACTCTGCTTCTAACCAACCTGCAGCCACACCCAAGATGACACGCCCCCCACTGAATTGGTCGATGGTGGCAACTGATTTAGCAACATTGAGCGGATGGCGCATGGGGAGTACCAACACGGTGGTGCCAATTCCTACGCGCTTTGTATGAGCAGCAATCCACGACATCGTTGTTAACGGCTCAAAGACATAGGCAGAAGGCGGATAATCGGATCCGGTGGGGACAGCCAGGTGGTCGCTCACCCACACGTCGGCAAAACCCAACTCTTCTGCCAGCATCGCGGTACGGCGCAAGGCTTCGCCCGATGCAGCTGGCCCTGCTTGGGGAAGGTGAACGCCTGCAGTCATTGCCATTCGTGCACCTTACCCTATTTTCGACATTGGTGTCGAAATATGTCTAGAATGACGCCATGACGGAGCATCACATAGATATCGCCACCGACGAGGGAACGATGGGCACCTATATTGCCCACCCAGAAGACGGCACGTCTTTGCCTGTTGTTCTCTTCCTCATGGACGCACCGGGCAAACGAGAACTGCTGCATTCCATGGCGCGCACTATTGCCAGCCACGGCTACTACGTGATGTTGCCCAACTTGTACTACCGCAGTACTCCGGCATTTGAACTTGATTTTGCAAGTAAGGAATCGTTCGAGCAGATGCGTGGACTCATGATGGCAATGAGTAACAAAATGGTGTCGCGCGATGCAAAAAGTCTCTTGGCTTTCGCCAAAGAACAAACTGCGGCAGACGAAAACACCGTCGGCGTTGTTGGTTACTGCATGAGTGGACCATTTGCCATTTACGTGTCGGCAGAACTTTCTACAGTGGTAAAAGCTGCAGCTTCGTTCTATGGCGTTCGCCTTCATGTTGATAAACCCGATTCACCACACTTGCGACTGAACGATATTGCAGGCGAAATATACGTAGCTTGCGCTGAGCACGACGACTATGTGCCCATAACTATGGTCGATCAGTTTGAAGCCGATATGCAAGAGGCAAATGTACGCGGCAAATTAGAGCGGTACTGGGGCAACCATCACGGGTTCGCCTTCAACGACCGCCCCGCTTACAACGAAAAGGCAGACAAACGCCATTGGATGCGCCTGCTCGACCTTTTTCAACGCAATCTTCACTAACAAAGGAAACCTATGACACACATGATCGTGCTTGCTGGCACCGCAGAATTCACCACACCCGAAGGCCGCGATGCGTGCCTTTCCACCAGTGCTCCACTTCAATTACCTGCGCGCAATGAAGAACCCGGGTGTTTGGCCTACTACTTTGCCCCAGACCCTGTGGTGAATACGCGAATGGTGGTATGGGAGCTATGGCAGGATGAAAATTCTTTAGCTGCACATTTCAAGCATCCGAACTATCACGACATGAGTGCACATTTTACGAAACACGGATTCCTCAAAGGCGATTTTAAGAAATACCGAGTAGATCACTCAGAGCCGGTTTATGACGAAACTTTTACAGCTCGTGCCGACTTTTTCACCCTCAAACCATAAGGAAAATAGTGACCGAACCATTTGTTTCCATTGAAGGAATTTCACAGCACGTTGCAACGGTGCGGCTGAAAAGACCACCGAACAATTTCTTTTCCTTTGACATGATCTCTTCGTTAGCTGATGCACTTGATTCTTTGGACGTAGATGACAATTGTCGATGCATCGTTTTGGCTGCCGAAGGAAAGAACTTCTGCGCAGGTGCCGACTTTTCAGGAAACGCTTCCCCCTATTCAACAACCGACTTATATAACGCTGCTGCGCGCCTTTTTCGTACCAACAAACCTTTCGTCGCCGCAGTGATAGGTGCAGCGATTGGCGGTGGGCTCGGCCTTGCGCTTTCTGCCGACTTTCGCGTTGCATCTGCCGATTCAAAATTCAGCGCAAACTTTGCACGACTCGGATTCCATCATGGCTTTGGCCTGACCGTTACTCTCCCGCGATTAGTGGGCGAGCAAAAAACAGCTGAGCTCCTCTTCACTGGGCGACGCATCAACGGAACAGAAGCACATGCGATTGGACTCGTAGATCAACTTGTTCCCAACGATGAAATTGAATCTGCGGCATTTGCTCTCGCTGCCGAAATTGCATCGTCTGCTCCACTCGCAGTG
>JABMMV010000110.1 GCA_013205145.1 bacterium | reverse complement strand
GTCTCGAACACCGTCGTGGTGTCACAGCCACCGTGGGTTCAAATCCCACCTCTTCCGCCACAACGAAGGGTTCTCGGCGCGGTGTGTCCCGATTTGCGTGACATACCGCGCCGAGAACCCTCAATTTTTATGAGCAGGTCGACTCATTCTTCGGGGCCTTCAGTGTGACGAGGTAATTGTCTACCAAACCGTTCACACATTTTCCGGTTCCGTACCCAGTGTGTTGGTTGCCCGTCACCACAATGAGCCTTCCGTCGTTGAGGGCAGATGCCATCTTGCGCGACGATGCAAGCGGCGTTGCAGCATCACCAGTAGTGCCTACAACCACAATAGGAACGTTTCCTGCATTGGCTACCTCTACTTGGGGTATGGAAGGAACTGGCCACAGTGCACAGTTGTAACCCGCAGAAAAATAGGTGCCAAGGCGAGGCGCTGCTGCAGTGAACTGAGGAAGATAAGAGTCGAGTTCTTCTACTGTTGTTGCGCCTTGGTCATCAATGCAGGAAATTGCAGTGAAGGCTTCCAACAAGTTGTCGTATGTGCCATCGCTACGGCGTTGGTAGTAGTCGTCGTACAGCGCAAGCAACCCAGTGGCATCGGGAACTTTAGGGTCGGTTGCATCTGCGAGTGCTTCTGCAAAAGTTGGCCACAAAGAGTCGGAATACATTGCGTCTACTGCAGCGGTATATGCAATGCCTTCATTCACCAATGTGCGTTTTGAGCTAACAAATAGCGGGTCGCGCTCGAGGCGCACCATGAGTTTGTCGAATATCTCTTCGGGTTTCCCCTTGTTGTACACAGGGCAAGTTTCACGCGTGGCACAATCGGCAAAAAAAGCATTGAGCTGACCTTCAAAACCAGCAGCCTGGTCGAGCCCGCCTTGCAAAAACGATGCGTTGGGGTCGGCGGCACCATCGAAAACAGCAGCACGTACGGTGTTGGGGAAAAGGTTGACCCAATGTGCACCAAGTTCGCTGCCGTAGGAAAAACCAAAAAAGGAAATTGTTTTTTCATCGAGTGCCCGACGAATCATGTCAATATCTCGAGCGCTCGCAATTGTGGAAATGTAGGGCAAAATATCGCCACTATTTTTTTCACATTCAGCATTGAAGCGCTGTGCGTCGTCGACGAGTGCGAGTTTCTCTTCGGGTGTATTGGGTGTGACGTCGGAAGCAAAATAAGAATCGTATTCAACGACACAGTCAACAAAGGGTGTCGAGGACCCTGTTCCCCGAGGGTCAAAAGCAACGATGTCGAAATGGTCAAGAATGGTTTGTGAGAAATAAAAGCCAGCATCGGGCGCCATTGAAGCGCTTTCTGCGCCTGGCCCACCGCGGTTAACAATGAGTGAGCCAATGCGTTTTTTTGCATCTTCAGCGCTGTGTACTTTCAGACTCAAAGTAAACGTGCCGATGGCGGGGTCTTCGTAGCTGTACGGAACCTTGATGACTCCGCACTTGATGCCCTTCGGCTCACTTGGGGAACATTTGTCCCACACGATGGGGCTGAGCGGCAAGGGAAGCGTTGTGGAGGGGGCAACCGTTGTGGGTGTGGTGGTTTTCACCTCGGTGTCGTCAACGATGAGATTGAGGGTCTCCACAGTGGTGGCAGATGAGGAACCACAGGCAGAAGCGAGCAAGGCGCCCACAAGAAGAAATGGGGCGATGAAGCAACGACGCATATGTTCATAGGCTACGACCTCTAGCCTGATCTACGTGCGCATGAACCCTCACATGATGTTGCCAGGTGACTCCGATGCAGTTTCTGGAACGAAAATCGAACGGCAGTCGTTACGGCGAGCATGGGTGTTTGCCAGGCCGTACAAGTGGGCCATTGTCGGATTTTTGGCGTCAATACTTGTGTCGGCACTGATGGCGCTTGCCCCACCACTACTTTTTCGCGCAATTCTCGACCATTCCATTCCCCAGAGGAATAAAGGACAGATCACCGTCTTGGCGGCTTTTCTCGTCGCTGCGGCATTAGGAGATGCGGTGCTAGCCATTTTGCAACGCTGGTATTCCTCGCGCATTGGTGAAGGTCTTATTTACGATCTACGCGTAGCGTTGTTCGACAAAGTGCAGCAAATGCCCATTGCATTTTTTACGCGCACACAAACGGGCTCGCTCATTAGCCGGCTGAACAACGACGTTGTTGGGGCGCAAACCGCGGTCACCAGCACGTTGGGCAGTGTGGTGTCGAATGTCGTTGTTCTCCTGACCACTTTGGCAGCGATGCTCACCCTTGAGTGGCGTCTCACACTTTTGTCGCTCATCGTTTTGCCAGTCTTTATTATTCCGGCGAAAAGAGTTGGGGCAAAACTTCAAACTATTGCGCGTGAACAAATGGGCTTAAACGCTGAAATGAATACGCAAATGACCGAGCGTTTCAATGTCTCGGGTGCGCTACTCGTGAAACTCTTTGGTCGACATAGTGAAGAGGTAGGCGCATTTTCACGGCGAGCGGGAAGAGTGCGTGATATTGGAATTCGCTCCGCTTTGTACGGACGCATCTTTTTCGTTGCTCTTGGGCTTGTAGGCGCTGTTGGTGCGGCAGCAATTTATGGTGTGGGTGCTCATTTAGTAGTTGATGGCGGCATTACCGCAGGAACTCTTGTGGCAATGGCCGCATTTGTTCAGCGCATCTACCAGCCTCTCACTGGCCTAACAAATGCTCGTATTGATTTGATGACAGCGTTTGTGAGCTTTGAGAGAGTTTTCGAAGTACTTGATGCTCCGGTGTCTATTCAAGATGCACCTGGCGCAGTTGACCTTGTAAGTGCGCGCGGCGAACTTGAACTATGCAATGTCACTTTCCGCTACCCACCTGGTCGGTCCGTTTCTATTGCATCGTTAGAAGCAGCAGGCGTAATGCAAGGTGTTGACCCCGATACCGATGTTCTGCAAAACATCAGCCTGCATGTACAACCAGGTGAAACTATTGCACTCGTTGGAGTGAGCGGTGCCGGAAAAAGTACGCTCGCTTCGCTCGTTCCACGTTTGTACGACGCAACAGCTGGGTCTATTCTCATCGACGGACAAGATGTTAAAAATCTCACGCAACGCTCGGTGCAAAATGCAATTGGAGTGGTATCTCAAGACCCTCATCTTTTCCATGAAAGCATTGGCGCAAATTTGCGCTACGCAAAGCCCGATGCAACAGATGACGAATTACGCGCAGCATGCGAAGGTGCGCAAATTTATGACACCATCTCGGCGCTTCCCGAAGGGTTTAATACTTTGGTGGGGGAACGCGGTTACCGCATGTCGGGTGGAGAGAAGCAGCGTCTTGCCATTGCGCGGTTGCTCTTAAAAGACCCAGCCATCATGATTCTTGATGAGGCAACAAGCCACCTTGATAATGAAAATGAAGCCGCAGTGCAAGTGGCCTTAGAAGGAGCACTTCGTGGGCGCACTGCACTGGTTATTGCACACCGTTTGTCTACGGTGCGTCGCGCTGACCGCATTGTGGTACTCGATGCTGGTCATTTGGTAGAGGAAGGAACACACGAGGAATTAATGGAACGCAACGGCCTCTATGCAGCGCAAGTGCGCGCAGGTGAGTTAGGTCAATGAACGACGAGCTCGACCTCGGTGCAACTACTGAAGCATTTGGGGTGCGGCAATTCATTGGCAAAGTGAACAACGCCATGAAGAGCACTTTCACACCAGGCATTTGGGTTTATGGCGAAATTGAGTCGTGGTCGAATCGTACGCAGCACGCATATTTTCAACTTGTTGAACGTGATGACAAGGGAACAGCAACTATTCATGTTTCCCTTTTTGCTAACAATCTTCGCCGCTTGCAACCACTACTGCGCCAGCATCGTCTTACTTTGCAAGATGGTGTGAAAGTAAAAGTTTTTGGAATTCCCGATGTCTATGACGGCAGCGGAAAATTCAATTTAAAAATTTCTGACATTGACCCCCGTTTTACACTCGGAGATCTCGCCGCGGCACGTGACGAAATTGTGAAGCGCCTCATTGCCGGTGGCCTCTACGATGAAAACCGCGAGCGTGAATTGCCCGCTGCACCATTGCGCCTGGGCATTATTACCAGTGTGGGTTCAGCTGCTTGGCACGATGCAATGCATGAATTAGAAGAGTCAGGAATTGGCTTCGATATCAAAGTGGCCAACGTGCGCGTGCAAGGCGATGAAGCCATTCCCATGATTGTTGAGGCAATTTGGGCTCTTGGTTCCCGCGACGATCTCGATGTTATTTTGCTCATGCGTGGCGGAGGGTCACGCACTGACCTGGCGTGTTTCGATGCAGAAGAAATTGCTGTTGCCATTGCGCAGTGCGGGCTGCCTGTATTCACAGGTATTGGCCACGAAATTGACCACAGCATCGCCGACGAAGTTGCTTATGGCGCATATAAAACTCCTACGGCTTGCGCTTCAGCCATATGTGAACTGGTGAACGAATTCGTTGAAGAAACAGAAGACGTGTGGGGTGGCATTGCTGCTATTGCCCAACAACAATTGGCATTGGCCGAGAGTCGTTTGAATGAGCGGGGCAACGCCATTCGCACCAAGGCAATTACCGCAGTGGAACGTGCCCATACCCATGTGGCACTCAGTGCGAGCCGGCTCACCACGCGGCCTCTCTCATTGTTGGCTACGGGTGAGTCTCAAATTGATTATTTGGCAGAGCGTGTACGGCTTCTCGACCCAGTAAATACCATGGCTCGCGGGTGGAGCATTACGCGTACAACAGCCGGCGTTACATTGCGTAAAACGGGCGATGCAGTTTCGGGTGACGACATTGTCACCACTTTTTCCGACGGCACCGTTGTGAGTACGGTGAAATAAGTAGCAAGGGGAATCACTATGGCAAAGAAAACACAAGAAGGCGATTTAAGTGTTGATGAGTTGACCTACAGCGAGGCACTTGCTGAACTCGAAACCATCTTGAAGAGTTTGGAATCTGATTCGGTCGATGTCGACGTGCTTGCAACGAAAGTACAACGCGCAGCGGCACTCATTTCTTTGTGTCGGGGCAAAATTGGTGCGGCACGTTTGCACGTAGAACAAGTTGTTGGGGAAATCGATGCCACTTCCTGATGGGTCGCCATCAACGCAACCTGGAGCTCCACTGTTTCTTATTGAGCTTGCTGCGCGGGTAGAGAACTATTTGGCCACACTCTTAACTGCCGAGGAAGCGCGTTGGGTTGAAGTAAACCCCACTCTTGCTGTTCCTTTCAGTGAAATGAGGGGGCTAGTACTTGCTGGTGGAAAACGGCTGCGCCCTGCATTTTGCTATTGGGGCAGCATTGCAACAGGTGCCGACCCAAGCGATGAACGCATCGTGCGCACCGGAGCCGCATTGGAACTCTTGCATGCTTTCGCACTCTTCCACGACGACATTATGGACGGTTCATTAACGCGCCGAGGAGTAGAAACAACTCACGTACGCCACAGCGCTTTGCACAAAGCGCAGTCACTCGACGGCGATGCCACTCGATACGGCGACGGTGTAGCACTTCTTGTTGGAGACCTCACCTACGTGTATGCCGACGACCTCATGGCCGACACCTCTCGTGAAGCGCGGGCCATGTGGAGCGAACTACGACTTGAACTCAACATCGGACAATTTCTCGACATCGTTGGGTCGGCTCGTCGCGAGCGCAGGCAAGCCGAGGCTGAGCAAATATGTCGTTACAAGAGTGGCAAGTACACCATTGAACGACCTCTGCAGCTGGGCGCACTTGTTACTTCTGCCCCTTTGCCAAACGGAGTTTTAGAACAACTCTCGGCCATTGGGCTTCCACTTGGCGATGCTTTCCAAATGCGCGACGACATTCTAGGAGTCTTTGGCGAATCGTCGGTCACTGGCAAACCTGCCGGAGACGACTTGCGAGAAGGCAAACCCACGCCACTGTTGGCTCTCACCACCGAGTTGGCGTCACCGACGCAGCAAGAAGTTTTGAACAAAGTAGGGCGCCCTGGCATTTCGGCGAGCGACATTGCCGACATTCAAGAAGTCATTCAACACACTGGTGCATTGCAGACAATGGAAGACCGTATTACTGAACTCACTGCCGAGTCGGTGAGCAACTTGTCGGGGCTCGCACTGGGAAATGAAGCCATTGAGCAATTCAAAGCGCTAGCGCACTTGGTGTCATGGCGTAGCCTCTAGCAATGATCATCCACGGCCGACTTCAGTGGGGCCTTGCAATTGGGACGCTGGCGTTTTCATTGGCAGCCGTCGTGGCATCATTATTGGGTGGCGGTGACGGTGGCCCCGCTGCAACTACCACCACCACGAGTTCGATTGCAACAACGACGACCACCACTATTCCCGTGCCACTGAAGCACGTGGTGAAAAGTGGCGAATCGCTCTTCAGTATTGCTCAGTTGTACTCGGTCAAAATGGAAGCAATCATTGAATTAAACAACTTAGATAACCCCGACAAGATTTCCGCTGGCGATGAAATCCTTTTGCCACAAGGTTCAATCGCTCGAGTAGCACCTGTCACAAGTACTTCGGTCACTAGCACTGCTCTAGTCACCACCAGCGCCCCATAACGCTTTACACTTTCAGTATGGCAACAACTTTTTGGCCAACACAAGAACATTGGTCGGTGCAGATTCCTTTGCAGAGTTCTCACTACCGTGTTCCATCGTTAGCGCAAGACGGCGTTGTCATTCTTCAGCCCGCAAACTTTTCTGTTCCAAGTGCTGAATGGGAATCTCTTGAATATTTAGATTGGAAGAGCGGTGGCGATACCAATTTTGCACCACTTGCTTCTGCCGATGGCGAACTTGACTGCAGAGGGTTTTGGGATAAAGGCCAACCCGACAAGGGCGCTATTTTCACAAGTAATGCAGCAAAAGCACCAACATTGTGCGACTACGTCACAGGTGTCGGTGCAAATTTTGGGCGCGTGCGCATTATTAAATTAGAGCCACAAGATCATGAAACTGCATTGCGCTCTATTCATCGCGACGACAACAATCGTATGAACCCAGAGAATGAAGGTTGGGTTGTGCGCAGTTGGCTTGAACTCACCGATAGCCCTAACAGCTACATGTTGCTTATGGACAACGATGCCGATGGGTTGCCCGATCGTTCCACTGAACGACGAGTTCCGCTGACACGCGGCTCACGATTTGTTGTCGACACTCAAAGGCTGTGGCACGTAGTGGTTCATAACGCCAATGCACCGCGTTACGCACTCATTACTAGTTTTGAGAGCAGCCCAAATTTCGAAAAGTGGATTGCTCGCGAAAGCTCTTGAACTTACGAACGCCGTTCGGCAACGAGATGTGCAATCTCATTCATAATGCGTGAGATGTCGAAATCTTTTGGTGTGTAGACCGCAGCAATTCCTTGACGCTTTAAGTTGTCGCGGTCGCCTTCCGGAATAATTCCACCCAAGATGATGGGGATATCGAGTCCTTCTTTTTTCATGAGTTCCAAAATGTCAGTCACGAGTGAAAGATGTGAACCAGAAAGAATGGACAAGCCAATAACATCGGGGTCTTCGTCGCGGGCGCTTGCCACAATTTGTGCAGGTGTAAGACGAATGCCGCTGTACACCACTTCCATTCCGGCATCGCGTGCCGCAACTGCAATTTGCTCTGCACCATTGGAGTGACCATCGAGCCCGGGTTTTGCAACAAGGAACTTTGGCGGGCCGCCAGGAATAGATTTCACAAATGCTGCAACGCCGGCAAGCTCGTGTGTTCGGCGCCCGAGAGCGGCTGCAACTCCGGTGGGAGCACGGTACTCACCGAAGATGTCGCGTAGCGCGGTGCCCCATTCACCAGTGGTACCACCGGCTTGAGCGAGAGCAATTGACGCAGGCACAATATTGTCGCCTTCCACCGCCGCACGGCGCAGTTCCTCCAAAGCTTTTTCCACTTCGTCGTTATTGCGGGCAGATCGCCAAGCGTTGGTGTCGTTAACGGTTTCTGCCTCAACTGCGGGGTTGACGGTCAAAATATTTCCATCACCGCCTAGTGGCGAGTCGGCGCTTTCAGTGAAGGCATTCATGCCCACCACAATTTGGTCGCCCGTTTCAATACGACGGGTGCGGTCGGCCATGGATGACACAAGGCGACCTTTGAGGTCTTCAATTGCTTCGAAGGCTCCGCCTAGTTCCAGAATCTCTTGTAGTTCAACCCATGCAGCATCGCGAATTTCTTCGGTGCGCTGTTCGACGACATGAGAGCCATCAAAAATATCTGCATACTCCAACAAGTCGGTTTCAAACGCAAGCACTTGTTGCATACGTAACGACCATTGTTGGTCCCATGGGCGGGGAAGGCCAAGAGCTTCGTTCCAAGCAGGAAGTTGCACGGAACGCGCACGTGCTTTTTTCGACAAGGTGACTGCAAGCATTTCCAAAACAATGCGTTGCACATTATTTTCGGGCTGTGCTTCGGTCAGACCAAGTGAGTTCACTTGTACGCCATAACGGAAACGACGTGCTTTTTCATCGGTGATGTTGTAACGCTCGCGACCGATGCGGTCCCATAACTCGGTAAATGCCCGCAACTTGCACATTTCTTCAATAAAGCGAATGCCTGCGTTCACGAAAAATGAAATTGACCCAAAGACCTGTGGAAACTGCTCATCGCTTACCTGTCCACTTGCTTTTACGGCATCAAGAATGTCGATTGCGGTTGCTAGTGAAAAGGCAACTTCTTGAACGGGAGTAGCACCTGCTTCTTGCAAGTGGTAACTGCACACGTTCATAGGGTTCCATTTAGGAGCATTGTGAGCACACCAAGCAACCATGTCGACAATGAGTCGCTTTGAAGCATCTGGCGGGAAGATGTATGTGCCGCGCGACAAGTATTCTTTCACGATGTCATTTTGAGTTGTTCCACGTAATGCAGTGGAAGGTGTTCCTTGCTCTTCTGCATTTGCCACGTATAACGCAAGCATCCATGCAGCTGTTGCATTAATGGTCATTGAAGTATTCATCTGACCAGGCGGAATATCTGTCAACAACGTGCGCATGTGGCCGAGGTGAGCAACTGGAACGCCGACTTTTCCTACTTCCCCGCGAGCAAGAACATGGTCGGGGTCGTAGCCGGTTTGTGTAGGAAGGTCGAAGGCAATAGAGAGACCAGTTTGGCCTTTCGACAAGTTGGTGCGGTATAACTCATTTGAAGCAGCTGCGGTGGAGTGCCCTGAATAGGTGCGCATCAACCATGGCTCTTCGCGGCGGCGGGGTGCATTTTCAGACATAGAGACAGTCTCTACGATACGGGCTTTTGGCCGCTAATAGCCTCTGATAACTGCCTCAAATACTGGTCTCGCGGTACTTCAACGACCCCTAGCGAGGCCAAATGGGGGGTACTCCATTGCACATCGAGCAGTGACATATTGAGGCTGCGCATGTGTTCTACCAAATGCATGAGCGCAACTTTGCTTGCGTCGCGTTGTAGATGGAACATGGATTCACCGGCAAATAATCCACCAACGCGAACGCCGTAGAGGCCACCAACAAGGTGCCCGTCTTCGTTATACGTTTCCACCGAGTGTGCCCATCCCAATTCATGTAGGCGTTCATACGCAGCAATAAACGGTGAAGTGATCCATGCGCCTTCACGTATTGGTGAAGCACATGCGGCCATCACAGCAGAAAAGTTGGTATTCGTGCGCATTGTGTATTTCTTTGCGCTTTGTTTCATAGAACGACTCACTTGCAAGTTTGGCAAGGGAAGAATTCCCCGAGGGTTAGGGGACCACCAACCCAGGTGTTTGCTGCCGCGGCCAATGCCCATGGGAAACATTCCCTGTGAATACGCATAGACGAGTGTGGATGGTTCGAGGTCGGCACCACCACCCACGAGGTCATCGTCGGCCCACTCTGCAGCAGGAGGGAATGCCCAGTGGCATTCGCTTACTGCTTGAGGTGTTGTTTCAAATAACACAACACAGGTTTAGTACGAATAGAACCCATTTTTCGTTTTTCGCCCAAGTTTGCCCTCGGAAACAAGTTGGCGTAGTAGCGGAGCAGGTTCATCTGCATCGTTCGGCGAGCCTTTGTGCAGTGTTTCAAGGATTGATAGTGAAGTATCGAGCCCCACCAAATCGAGCAGTGCAAACGGCCCCATCGGGAAATTGCATCCGCCTTTCATTGCGATATCGATATCGCTCATGGTGGCTGTTCCGCGTTCATACATTTTGATGGCGTTATTGAGATAAGGGAACAAGAGCGCATTCACAATGAACCCCGCATCGTCGCGCACATGAACTGGTGTTTTGCCACAGGACTCAGTGAGTGCAACAGCAAATTGAATGGTGTCGTCTGACGAAGTAATGGCTCGAACAACTTCTACGAGTGACATTGTTGTGGCTGGATTAAAAAAATGAATACCACACACTTTGTCGGGTCGTTGCGTAGAACGTGCTAACTCAATGATGGGCAAAGTGCTGGTGTTGCTTGCCAAAATGGTTGCGGAAGGCAAGAGCGAGTCGAGCTCAGCAAACAAAGCAACTTTCGTTTCAAGATCTTCAACGACAGACTCAATAACAACATCACAATCTCGGAGATTTTCCAGATGAGTAGTTGTTGTGCACAGCGCGAGAATGTCAACTTTCCGCTGCGCTTCAAGTCGACCGCGCTGTACTTGTTTTTCCAAACTGGCGGTGAGTGTGCGCAAAGCATCGCTGGCAGATTCAGCCGTTCGAGAGCGCAACACCACAGAGTGCCCAGCAGATGCAAAGACTTCAGCAATACCGGCGCCCATGATGCCGCTGCCCAGAATGCCGATGGTGTGGGGTACCAAAGCGTCTTGCTCGCCAGATGACGATTGGGGGTGAGTTGGGGGAAGATTTGGTGAAGTCACGCAGGCGAGCATAGTTACCAATCAGTAACCCTGCCACATCCTGATTACGGTATCGGCGTGACCCATTCCACTCCCGCATCAAGCCCAGTTTCCACCGATGAAGCGTGGGCGCTTGCCACGCACCCTCACCGTCTCATAGGCATGGAAACATCTCATAACTTTCGCGATCTTGGCGGCTACCCGACGGCCAATGGGCATATGAAATGGGGTGTCCTTTACCGCGCCGACTCGATGCATCACCTCAATGATGTAGATCTAGCACTCATTGGGGCGCTCGATATTCGTAACGTGGTGGACTTACGTTCGGTTGATGAATTGGAAAATCGTGGCAAATTCCCCGTCGATAAGTACGAAGTGAATTTTCACAATCACTCCATTTTGGACATCACGTGGTCGGAAGATGATGTGCCCGTTACCGATGACCCGATGGAGTTTTTACTGTGGGCATACCCAGAAATGTTGGGTAATGGCTCTGCTCGTTTTGCCGCGGCGGTAAAGACCTTGGCCAATGCCGACGGACCAACTATTTTTCATTGTGCCGCTGGCAAAGATCGCACTGGGCTCTTAGCAATGATGGTGTTGGGTTCGCTTGGTTGCGACCATGAATACATCATTGCTGACTACGAACAAAGCGACTCAGCAATGGAGCGTTTAACGAATTGGGCAAAGAGTCATTCAAAAGAACTTGCAGATCGCATTGGTGTAACACCTGCATCATTCCTTCGAGCTGATGGGCGAGCAATGCGCATCATTATTGATGGGCTCGTTGCAGAACATGGTTCACTGCGCAATTACACAAAAGCAATTGGTGTGAGTGAAGCAACTCTGGCTGAGCTAGAGAAGAAACTCGTTCAGTAGAGGTTTTTCGGCGCGGTATGTCGCGATTTGCGGGACATACGGCGCCGAGAACACTTTAGGATTCGGTGATGGTGACCGAAGTAATCACTACGTTGCGACTAGGCACTCCGCCTAAAGCGCCACTGCCGCTGCTGAGCGCAAGGATGTTTTTCACGACATCGAGACCAGACGTAACTTTTGCAAAATTGACGTAGGTGCCTTGGCCATCGAGCGCCGCAGCCTTCGGGCCAGCAACAAAGAACCATTGTCCGCCTGCGCTGTTTGGTTCGCCAGTGCGGGCCATTGTGAGGTCGCCTTCAACGTACTTGTATCCGCTGCCTTCGTCGGGAATGGAATAGCCGGGGTCATCGGTGTTAGTGAGACCGCCGCCTTGAATGATGTCGATGGATGTATCGGTGCGAAAGACAACAGTGCCGTCGTAGTACTTGTAACGCGCAAGAGTGACAAAGTTGTTCACCGTTTGCGGGGTCTTTGCCGTGTCGAGAGCAACAACAATGCTTCCTTCAGTGGTGTCGAAGGTTGCTGTGTATTTCTTGACAGCATCAATACACATTGGCGGTGCTTTTTCGAATTTGGTCACACGTGCTTGTGAACCATCAACAGCAGGGCACTTGGTATCGCCAGTGAGCGAGGCGCCCGGGGCGGTGACCACAGGGGTGGTTGCCGCTGGAGCTGTGGAATCGGTGGGGGTATCGAGAGCGGTGTCGGTTGAGGCCACATCGGCCGTGTCGTCGCTGCCGGTTACATTGAAAATGAGGACCACAAGCAAAATGAGGGCAACAAGACCCACCCCCTGCAGACTGCGCTTTTTGGTCGTGGAGCGACGTTGTTGTGCAGCGAGCTCGGTGAGTCGCTGCTGGCGGTTCAATTTCTGGCGTTCTCTTTTTTCAGTACCCACAAGGTCGGCAGGTTAGCCGCACTCCGCTAGCGTTTGACATCTGTGGGAATAGTTGTCCAAAAATACGGCGGAACGTCGGTTGCCGACCCTGAACGCATTAAGGCCGTTGCCGAGCATGTGGCTTTTACGCGCAGCCACGGCAATGACGTAGTGGTGGTGGTGTCGGCCATGGGCAAAACCACCGACAACCTCATTTCATTGGCAAATCAGGTATCTGGCACTCTCCCCGGACGCGAACTCGACATGCTGCTCACCACCGGAGAGCGCATTTCCATGGCGCTGGTGTGCATGGCTCTTGCCGATATTGGCATTGATGCAGTTTCTTTCACGGGCAGCCAGGTAGGAATCATTACCGACACTGTTCATACCAAAGCAAAAATTCTTGAGGTCAGAGGCGATCGTCTACGTGAAGCACTTGCCGCAGGCAAAGTTGCCGTCGTTGCGGGGTTCCAGGGTGTGAGCACCGATAGCGAAATTACTACCTTGGGTCGTGGTGGCAGCGACACCACAGCAGTTGCACTGGCCGCTGCGGTCAATGCCGATGTGTGCGAAATTTACACCGACGTCACCGGGGTCTTCAGTGCCGACCCGCGCATTGTTCCTCAAGCTCGTAAATTACAGCGCCTCGATTTTGAAGAGATGTTAGAAATGGCTGGGGCAGGAAGCAAAGTGTTAGCGCTTCGCTCAGTTGAATTTGCTCGTAATCACAATGTTCCTTTACACGTGCGTTCAAGTTTTACTTGGGAACACGGTACGTGGGTGCTCGACATGAGCGCCTTTAATGCACAGCAGTCTTCAAAGGAGAATGCCATGGAAGATCCCATTATTTCTGGAGTAGTTCACGAAACAGGTGAAGCAAAAGTAACTGTGTTTGGCGTTGCCGATAAGCCAGGTATTTCTGCTGCCCTTTTTGAACCACTGGCCGATGCCAATGTCAACGTCGACATGATTGTGCAAAATACTTCTAAAGACGGCATTACCGACATCTCCTTCACTGTTCCCAAATCTGACCTTGCAACAGCATTGAAAATAGTGAATACGGTTGCTGGTGAACTTGGTGCTGCGGGTGTGACCCACGATGAAGCAGTGGCAAAAATTTCACTCGTTGGTGCGGGAATGAAGACGAGCCCAGGAGTAGCTGCAAAAATGTTCCGCGTGCTTGCCGATGCCGATGTGAACATTGAAATGATCTCTACAAGCACCATCCGTGTATCAGTTGTTGTTGGTGCTGCGAATACAGAAAAAGCAATGCGCACGTTGCACACAGCTTTTGGCCTCGACTCAGGCCAGGCATACTCTGCCCCGTTGCCCGAACGTAAATAAGCAATACTTAACTACATGGTTCGACGTCGTTCTCAACTCATCCCTTGGCGTGTAGCTGGCGGTGTCGCCGATGAACATGCAAACGCCGATCAGGTAGTGCGTGAAACCGGATGGGTGTTTAATAACGAAACTGGTGCTCAATTAACACTTGAAGACTTCGTCATGAGCGGCAATAAAGAAGTCAATGCGTATCTTCGTGTCTTTGGCATGAACGAAATGGATCTCGAAGAACTCTCAGTGCTCGAAGTTGGTTCTGGCATTGGGCGAATGACCGCGCGACTCACACATCGTTTTGCAACGGTCATTGCCGCCGATGTTGATGCAACCTTCTTAGAGCGTTGCCGTGAGACGGTTGCTAAACACGGCGTTATCAACCGTTTGCGCACGGCGCATGTCGCTGATGGGCATACGGTGCCGCTGGACAACCACTCTGTCGATGCAGTTTTTTCGTACATCACTTTGCAGCACTGTTCGCACGCAGATGCATTGTCGCTGACGAAGGAATCGTTGCGTGTTGTAAAACCACACGGTGTGGTGATGCTGAACTACCGCACATGGGTTCTTGCCGACATTTTTTTGCAGCCAACTGGGGCACTTATTCGCGCACTGTGGAAAACCAAAATTTTTGGACCCTGGCTGGCTAAGCAACGTGTAGCAACCCGCTTGGGGTGGCAGGCGAACCGGGTGGCAACGAGCGACGTTCTCGATGTCGTTCGTCTGTCTGGCCGCTCGTGCAGCGAAATTGTGCTCTTCCACCACCCTCGCCGCCGCAGGTCGTTATTGGCTGGCATTTCTGATCGCATCATTGGGGGTTCAGGCATTCAAGAACGCGTCTTGCCACGGGCCAATAAGAGCCATTGGTGGTTAATTCTCCGGCTTGGCGAATGACTCTCAGATAGCCTGCACGTTTATGCGAGTAGGTCTAGTAGGTGCAACAGGTCAAGTAGGCGGGGTCATGCGTGCTCTTTTAGAAGAACGCAATTTCCCAGTAACAGAGATGCGCTATTTCGCTTCGGCTCGTTCGGCTGGTTCCATACTGAAGTGGAAGGGTGCCGACATTGTTGTTGAAGACGCGGCTACTGCCGATGTGTCGGGTCTCGATGTAGCTCTTTTCTCTGCTGGGGCAACCTCGTCGCGTGAACTTGCACCGCGTTTTGCTGCAGCAGGTGCAATGGTTATCGATAACTCATCTGCATTTCGCATGGACCCAGAAGTGCCGCTCATTGTTTCAGAAGTAAACCCTGAAGAAATTCGCAACGCTCACAAGCGCATTATTGCGAACCCCAATTGCACCACGATGGCGGCCATGCCGGTGCTGAAGCCATTGCACGATGCCGCGCAACTTGTGCGACTCATTGCAAGCACATACCAAGCGGTGAGCGGTGCTGGTCTTGTTGGTGTTGACGAACTCGATAAACAAGCAAATGCTGTCGCTAAAAATGCACGCGAACTTACCTACAGAGGCAATGCAGTTACTTACCCAGATCCTGAAAAGTTTGTTCGCCCCATTGCATTTAATGTTTTGCCATTTGCTGGCTCTCTTGTTGACAATGGCGAATTTGAAACCGATGAAGAAATCAAACTCCGCAATGAGAGCCGTAAAATTCTCAACATTCCCGACCTTTTAGTGTCGGGAACTTGCGTGCGTGTTCCTGTTTACACGGGGCATTCGCTTTCCCTCAATCTGGAATTTGCTCGCGACATCACAGTTGCTCAAGCAACAGAGTTGTTGTCGAACGCACCTGGTGTAGAAGTTGTCGATATTCCTACACCGTTACAGGCTGCTGGCGCAGACCCCAGTTTCGTTGGGCGCATTCGTCAAGATCGTTCGGTACTGGGCAACCGCGGACTCGCATTGTTCGTATCAAATGACAACTTGCGCAAAGGTGCAGCACTCAACGCCATTCAAATTGCAGAGCTATTTATTTAAAGCTCTTTATTTAAATTGGCTTATTGAGCAGTTTCGAGTTCGCCCGCAACAAGTGCGTGAGCGGTACGACGCAAAGTGAGTGCGTTGAGAGGCTTTACTAACCACTTGTCGGCGCCACTACGTTTTGCAAGCTGAGCATCGGCATCACGGTCGAGCAACATGAGAACAGGAATATGTGGCAAGCGGCCACCAGTTTCATCGAGACGCAGGTCCATGGTGACAGCGAACCCGCCCATGGAACCTATTTGTGAGTCGAGTACTGCGAGGTCGGGAGTGCGTGCTGTAACGGCGGCAGTGACGTCGCGACCATTGGAGCAAACGGTGAATGAGGTTTCTGGCGAGCCAAGAGCTGCGACCACTTCATTGAGAACCCACTGGGCATCGGTTGCTAAAAGAATGTGCACGTCGAAACTCTAGTCGGCACGAGCCATGAGTGCGCCTAATGAACACAGCGTCTCAAGAGTTTTTTCTGGGTTGTCAAGAAGGGCCGCGGAAAAGGGAGCGCGCACCACGGGTGTTTGGGCTTCGCTTGCAGTGAAAATTTGTGCGGCCTCATCTTGAGCATCGGCTAAGCGATGGAAATGGGCAAGGTTCTTTTCAAGAAGCG